>JBDRIB010000222.1:0-4127 GCA_043816375.1 Planctomycetota bacterium
TGGTCGAACTGCTCAAAAATTCTCTCTCCCTGCCGTTTGCGCGGATATGGAGAACGTCCTGCACCGTGGAAGAGGCCGACCGGACAAGACGGGCCGTCGGAGGAAAAGAAAGGATAATAAAGTTGTCCGGTTCAAATGCGCCCCTGAGATTCAGCGCCTTCGGGCTGAGGAAAACCGCCCGGGACTTTCCCGAAGAGTATCGCTCCACCCGAATCATACACCAGATAAGTTCGCTGATACCCGCTCTGCTCGCCGGGAACATCGATGTTGCGCTCGATTACGGCAACGCCTGCGGCACTTCCCTGATGGATTATGCGAGGAGGGAATGGTCGTCGGTCCTTCTGGATGCGGTTTCGGAAGACCTGCCGGGCGGCAGAGCCGGTCTGCTTGATAAACTTCCCCGCCTTGCCTCAGGCACTTCCCTGGTTGGACGAATCGCCGGCTATTTTGTCGAGAGATACGGATTCAATCCCCGCTGCAAAATTGCAATCGGTTCAGGCGACAATCCGCAGGCCAAGGTCCTGGTCGCGGGTTCGCTGCTGAGTCTGGGCACGAGTTTTGTCATTATGATAGAGACCGACGGGCGGACCTTCGATATGGAAGGCCACGGAAACGCTATGTATGACGCCTTCGACAGGCCCTTTATGTTCGGCTGCAGAACGAACGGCGCGTTGCGATGGGACAATGTTCGCGCCGAGTATGGGATGGGCAAACAGGATTACGAACGGGCGGAGGCGGCGTTGAGAAATACGCCCGCGGGCAACAACGGAAGACTGTTCCTGTGGCAGGCGGAGAAGGAGTCCTTCCCGCTTTCGGATGCCTTTGGTCCGGTGCGAGTCGGCTACAAGGAAAGAGACTTTGCCGCGGACTATGTCGGAATAGTCGAGTCCACCCTGGCTTCGCTTTATTTGCATTCAAGAAACTTCACCGGCGCCGGGCGGGCGCTGTATGTTACGGGCGGCCCCGCGGGCAGTCCGGAAATATTGCGGCGGGTCGCGGCAATCTGGAATACGGAGGTTGTGCCTGTCGAGAAGGGAGGCGCCGCACTGGGTGCGGCCGTTTCCGGAGCGTACGCCCTTCTGCTTTCCGCAAAAAAACAGCCCGACCCCGGCGACTTCGGCTCTTCATTCCTCAGCAGGCGGGAATCGGTCAGGCCCCTCCCCGGCGATATCGCCCTCTACCACGGCCCCGGCGGATACCTGGAAAAGTACGAACAGGAAGAAGCGAAACTTATGGCAAAACAGGGCCAGCGATAAAACGGCCGCGGACCTGTCCGCCCGGCGCGAGCTAAAGAGCAGCGAATGGTGATTGTCGCCGTTCCAAACCATAAAAGGAAAGCAGCGGCCCGACACATCGGAGCCGCTGCCTGATAGTTGAGGTTTGGCGACGACTTATGGAGACCTGGAGCAATCCCTGCGTCAGAACTTCACGTCAATCTGAATCCTGAGCCTGAAGTGGTCGTCCTGCTCGTCGGCCGCACCGGCCTTGAGAGGGTTGTCCCACACGCCCCACAGCCTGAGGACTACCTTGTCGTATAACGCGTAATCAACAAAGACCCAGCCACCCTTCATATTGCCGATTACGGGGAAGGTGCAGGTCGTCACGGGGGCATACACGCCGTCCCGCTGCACATTGAAGTACGCTCCCCCGATGCACCAGTCGCCCTTCTTTTTGGCCTCGCCGAAGGTGGCGAAGAAGGCAAGCGCTCTGTTCTGTTTGCCGTCACCGTGAGCGTGGTCTTCTGCGGCGTTGGTGTTGTAAATGTAATCGAAAGTCAGTTTGAGTGGCCGCTTCTTGCCCAGGAACTCGATGCCCCTGTATTGCATTTCGACAATTGTATCGAGGAGTTCGTAATGGCTCTGGAAAACCGCGCCGCCGCGGTTCACAAGGGTCGGCGTGGAGCCGGACGGCAACCCGCCGGAGACAATCATCGAGCCGTCGGCGCTGGTATCGGTGTCGTTGATGTCATAGAGGCCTGTGGCGAAAGTCCATTCCAACGGCGCCGGAAGCCCGACGTCGCAATTCTTTTTTAAGACCACCTGCATCACGGCCATCGAGGCATCCTGTTGGTCCGCGTCTTCGACGAGGGAGTAGCCCGCCAGGTTCAGGTGGATCTCATCAATCCAGGGCAGACCCCTGAAAACGTTGTGTATTGCGATACCTTCCGGCTGGACACTGGAATCCCACAACAGAGAGGTGGCCTTGAAGACACTATCGTGGCCGAACTTGCCCAGCCAGAAGTCGGCAGTGTAGTCAACGGTCGGGCATATCCGGCAGGGTTTGTTGTTGAAGGGTGCCCAGTGCAGGTATATCCTGTCGAAGTTGACGTCCCATTTCTGGAAGTTGTGTGTCATAGTCTGGTGAGACGACTGCGGATCGCTTTGCGAGCCGGTCACCAGTCTGGCGCCGACCCACGTATTCGGCGCGACTTCGTATTCGCCGCCGACGCGAAGGCGGACGCGATAGCGGGTGCGGGTCCTGTTGTTGGGATCGCCGGTGGTCGACCCGCCGCTGTTTGTGGTGGACTCGAGGCGGAAGCGGAAATCACCATAAGCGCTGAAACGCTCCAGAAACCCCTTGCTTTCCGTGGTTCCGAAGAAACCGTCAAGGCGCTTCTGCCGATCCTTGTTTTCGAACCACTCGGAGATCTTGTTTTGCAGAACCCCGGAGGGGATTTGCTCATCGGCGTTAAATCTCCGTTCCAGATTGGAAACGGCCTTGCCGAACCTGTTCAAAGCATCTCTTACTTCCGGTGAGATGTTGGAGTCATTTTCCAGCGCGGATTTTAACTCGCTGAAGGTTTCCGTTACCGAAAGATCTTCGTCCGCGGCTGTGGCTGGAAGCGAGCATACAACCATCAGCGTTGCGACAAAGACAGATAATATACTCCTGATTCCTCCCATGGCGTTTCTCCCTGTGAGACAGTAGCAAATTGCCGCATTATCACGCGGGGTAGATACCGAGATATAATCGAGAGTGGTATGGACGAATAAAAGAGGGTGGCATATCCTTGTCGAAAATAATCCATTTTCACCAATCGCCTTAACCCTAATACCAGGAACTTAAGCGGTGCAAAAAAATAATCTCTGAATTGCCTATACCATATGCTTATATTTCGGCAAAACTAAGGATTTCTCTAATTCCTATATCGGCCTCGGTTTTACCTGACTTGAGGTTGTACTTGTACAAGTTATTCACAATTGCTTGAGAAGACAAAAGAAGCATCAGAGTCCTCGAGTTCCTGGTATTGCCTTTAATCCGCATTTCTCACCAAGGTGAGCGCTCGGAGCGCGAAGTCGGTGACGTATGTTAGAAACCGTGGGCCTATGCCGCCGGTTTCTTATGCAGGCTACACCATTTATCCCGGAGCAATAGTCGTGCCGAAAGAAGCCGACTGTTCCGTGTTTCTTAACGCGCCGCCAATCAAGTGATTAGCGCCTCGTTAAATTTCACCGGATACGTCGGCCCTGCGCGGTGGAGATGCTTTGCCCACGTCTGCCGGTGATTTGTACATCGCAAGTTGACTTAACCGGCGTTTCTTCACCGCAAAAATAACGTGGCTTGGGGGGCAGACCCTTTCAGGCATTGCGGGCACAGCCTTTGCTTTTGGACGATGCCCTGCTTCGGTATTTGAGACTTCGGGAATGGTGCCTGGAATATGCGTCTGTGTAACGGGAAAGTGGCAGACAATTGAACTCGAGCCCGCGCTGCCCACCAGCGGGCAGACACAGGATAGAGGTGAAATAAAAATGGAGGCGGGGGGAATCGAATGCGCCGGCGGCGCACAAGCCCCCGTCAGGGGGCGCTGCTTTACCCGATGAAGGCGAGTTTTACTCGCTTGAGGCGGGCCCCGTCCCGTCTCGCTCCGATGACTTCCTTCGCCCATTTTTCTCCAATAATCCCGCATAAGAGAAAGTTTTTTTCTTCCCCTAATATCCTGCGCCGTAACCACTTGCCACATATCGGACGCAAAGCCCCGAATTTTTCCCGATTTTTTTCGAGATTATTTCGCTTCTCATGTGTCTATATACATAGAGGCGCAAGAAAGCGCCCTGCGGAACGGAACAAAAAAGACCACTATCCATCTCCATACAAAATGTGTTAAACCGGACTATTCCAAATCGCTT
>JBDRIB010000223.1:0-2305 GCA_043816375.1 Planctomycetota bacterium
TCGATGTCGCGTTTGCCGACGACGTACTCGACGGTTTTGGGATGGACTTTGAGGCGTGTGAGTGTTGTCTCAACGCGCTTCCAGAGCGAGACGCGTTTCTTTTCGGTTGTTGCAAGGTAGAGGTCGGATATCAACTCGCCGAGTTTCTGGTTCTGAATGTTTTCCAGATTCTCGTAGTAGTTCTTGATTATTTGTTTTTGGTGCGGCGTGTATTTTCTTTCGGGCATAATGTCCCCGTAACTGTGACAGTCACCCTTATCGGCCCGGGCACTGCGCGGCGATTGCGTCGGGCACGCGCCCGAGATACTTTTTCTCGAAGGTCTTCCTGAAATCGGCGGCGAGTTTGTCCGCCTGTGGTTCGTATTTCGACGGGTCGGGCCAGGTGGTCTTCGGGTCGAGCATCTTCGCATCGACGTCCGGGCAGGTCAGCGGCACCTGAAAGTGGAAACGTTCGTTCTCGCGGTATTGAACGTCGTCCAGTTCGCCTTCCAGCACGGCCGTGACGATGCGCCGCGTCAGGTTCAAATCCATCCTTTCCCCTGTGCCGTATGGCCCGCCGGACCAGCCGGTGTTTACCAGGTAAACCTGCGTGCCGTAACGGTTCGTATATTCTCCAAGCAACCCGGCATACACGTCGGGCTTCAGCGGCATAAACGGCGCGCCGAAGAACGCGCTGAAAGTGCTCTGCGGCTCGGTAATCCCGGTCTCGGTGCCAGCGAGTTTGCTGGTGTAGCCCATCATAAACTGCAGCATCGCCTGCTCCCGCGTAAGCCGGGCAACCGGCGGCAAAACTCCACTCGCGTCCGCCGTCAGGAAAATTATCTTTTCGGGATGGCCGCCGACGGCCGAAATTTTCACGTTGCCTATCGCCTCGAGCAGATACGACGCACGGGAGTTCTCGGTCAGGCGGTTGTCGAAGAAGTCGAACTCGCCGTTCGGGTACATCATCGCGTTCTCGACAATCGCGCCGTGGCGGATGGCTTTGAATATCTGCGCCTCTTTGACCGGGTCGAGGTTGATGCACTTGGCGTAGCAGCCGTTTTCGAAATTGAACACGCCGTTCGCGCCCCAGCCGAACTCGTCGTCGCCCAGCAGCGCGCGGTTCGGGTCGGACGATATCGTCGTCTTGCCCGTGCCCGAGAGCCCGAGGAACGGCGCGATGTCGCCCTTCTTCCCCTCGTTTGCAGAACAGTGCAGCGGCAGGATGCCCTCGTTGGGCAGAATGTAGTTCATCACCGTGAAGAGCGACTTTTTCACCGAACCCATATAGGCGTTGCCGATGATGATTATCAGCCGCCTGTCGAAGTCCATCGCAATTGCCATATTGGTGGGCACGTCGCGCAGTTTGCCGAGGTATTTTTGCGCGTCGAGTTTACGGTGCGGCAGGACGACTATGGTGAAGGGCTTGCCCGCGAAGACGCTTTTCTCGTGGCCTTCCGGCTTCTCGCGGAACATATTCATCGTGAAGAGCGCCGTGAGCGTAGAGGTGGTTATCACGCGGACATGCAACGAGTACTTTCCGTCGGCGCTGAGGTATCGATTGGTCTCGAATATCGCGTCGGCCTCGCCGAGGAACCTGAGCGCGTCTTCCTGGAGCATTGCGAAAATCTTCGGGTCCAGCGGATGGTTTATCGGCCCCCAGTCGATTCTGTCTTCGCTTTCGGGTCGGCGGACGATGTGCGTGTCGGCGGGGCTGCGGCCCGTGGAGTCCAGCAGGGTCCATGTTGCCAGCGCGCCGTTGGCCGCGAGAAATGCCTCGCGCCGCTCGACAGCGAGTTTAATGAGTTTTTCGCGGTCTGGATTGACATTGCTTGCGGGCTGTCCGGCGGTGAGCGCATTGATTTGGTCGAGGAACGACATTGTGGTCTCCTGGTGCAATAACGTGCCAAGTGTGCGGTGAAAGTCGGGGATGGTAACACCGGACAGGGCGTTTTTCAACTCATTTAACCACGGATTCCGCGGATTGGGGTGCACTTCAGGAAAGCGGACAACAACAATTGTAAAGTAAAAGGATCTGACCCCTTTGTTTTACAATTTTTGGTTGATAATGAAATTCGGGCTGCCCCGTTTTTCCCGGAACTTTTATAGTACCTCGGCGTCTAAAGAAACAAGATGCTTTCCGGTCATTATTCCATATTGGGGGAAGAACAATGAAGAGTTACCGCGCCATCGTACGATTTTTCATCTTAGCCCTTTTTGCCCTCATCTTCTGCGTGCCGGGGAGAGAGGCCCTTCCGTCAGACTGGAAGGAAGTCCCTCTCAGGGAAAGGGTTGAGGAAGCAGACCTCGTTGTCGCGGGCAAGAT
>JBDRIB010000224.1:0-2935 GCA_043816375.1 Planctomycetota bacterium
CAGGTTGAAGCAGTCTATCTCTATCTGCTTCCGCTCCCGCGGATTCGCTTTCTCTTGGCAGACGACGCCGGAGCGGGGAAAACCATAATGACAGGCCTTCTAATCAAGGAACTTCTGTTTCGCGGCGTCATTAAGAAGATCCTGATAGTTACACCTGGCGGTCTGACCAAGCAATGGAAAGAGGAGGAACTAGGAGTCTGTCGGAGAATTAGGCCTTGACGGGTATGTTATAATCCCGTCATGAAGAAATTCAAAGATTATCAGCCGAACCAGATGTTCCTGCTGCCGCCTGACCCGCGGGACTGGCTGCCTGAGGGTCATCTGGCTTTCTTCGTCTCGGACGTTGTCGATCAACTCGACCTGAGTTTCATCACCTCTTATTACAACTCGAATCGCGGACAGCCGCCTTTCAATCCGGCCATGATGACGAAACTCATCGTCTACGCCTATTGCATCGGCGTGCCCTCCAGCCGCAAGATAGAGGAGAAGACTTACACCGATGTTGCCTTTCGCGTGCTTGCGGCCAACCGGCATCCGGATCACGACACGATCGCCAACTTCCGCAGGACGCATCTTGAGGCGCTCTCGAACATATTCGCGCAGGTGCTTGCGCTGTGTCGCGAGGCGAAACTTGTAAGGCTGGGGCACGTCTCGCTGGACGGCTCGAAGATGCGCGCCAATGCCTCGAAGCACAAGGCGATGAGTTACGGCCGCATGGGCGAAAAGATCGCGGAACTCGAACAGACGGTCAAAGAGCTGATGGGACGCGCCGAGCGGACCGACGAGGCCGAAGACCGTCGCTACGGCAAAGGGCGCAAGGGCGACGAGCTGCCGGAAGAGCTGCGTCTTCGCACCAGACGTCTTCAGACTCTTCGCGAGGCCAAAGCCGCACTGGAAGAGCGCGCCAGACAAAAGGCGCGCGCCGAAGGCAATCCCGACACACACCCGCCGGGCAGGCCCGACACAAACCGTCGGGACGACGAGAGCGACAGGCCCAAATCCAGACGCGGCAGGAAACCCAAAACGCCGCCCGGAATGCCGAAAGACAAAGACCAGATAAACTTCACCGACCCCGACAGCCGCATAATGAAAGACGGCGCGACCAAATCTTTCGAGCAGGCCTACAACTGCCAGGCAGCCGTCGACGACAAGGCCCAAATCATCATCGCCGCCGACGTCACCCAGGAAGCCAACGACAAACAACAGTTAAAACCCATGGTCGAACAGATAAGGGCCAACACCGGCGAGACCCCGCGCAAGATAAGCGCCGACTCAGGCTACTTCAGCAAAGACAACATCGAACATCTTCAAGAGCAAGACATCGACCCCTATATCGCAACAGGCAGACAAAAACACAGCGAACCCAAACGGCCCCCGCCGCGCGGACGCATACCGGACAACCTTGGCGTCAAAGAACGCATGCAACGCAAACTGCGCACCATCAAAGGCCGAGCCGCCTACAGCAAACGAAAAGGCATCGCAGAGCCCGTCTTCGGACAGATAAAAGGGGCACGCGGCTTCAGGCAATTTTTGCTCAGAGGTCTGGAGGCGGTACGCTGCGAGTGGCGAATAATCTGCGCCGGCCACAACCTGCTCAAACTATTCCGCAGCAGATGGCGCCCGCAGACGGTCTAAGCGCAGCCCGGGCGGCATTCCCTCTGCACAAAAATCCGCTTTTCCTGCTCCGCCCCCCCTCCCCGTTCCCCAATTCAAATCTTCATCGCATCCGTTTCACCCTTCCATTCCGAAACCACCATTCCCCCACCCCCCATTCAACCGGCTCCAAGCCCATTACTCCGACAGATTTCTAGTGATTGGTCTTGCCGACCGCCCTTGGCAAAATATTATGAACCCTTCTCCGCAGAATTGGTCGAGGTTTCGGCTCAAGAAATGGAAGCCTCACCGTCTTCGTAGTGAGTTGCTAACTTTCTATTGGGGGACACGGAACTTTTATTTAGGCTGGAGATTTCTTCCTCTATGTTCTCAGCACAAACGAACGGCTTGCCCTATGAAAAAGTGAGCCCACAGGATTTTTGAAAATTATTTTTGGAGGATTTTGGCTGGAGGAGATTTTTTCGCAGGTGGTTTTGGGAAAAGGATATGCGCGAATTTTTTGTGACACAAAACTGGTTGCAAAAAGGAACCGAAAAGCGTGCTCGAAAAATTTTCAACTTGATTATGCCAGATTTGCGTGTATAGTTACTCACAGCATAAATAGGCGCAAGAGAGAGGAAGAGCAGAGAAGGTACGTCATGTACAATCCGGCTCTTTTCTCTCCTCCGAGAGGGGAACACAGTTCTGACAGGCATTCCAGCGCAATTGCACTCTGCCTTTTTATCCTACTGAGCGAACAATCTACCCGTATCTCTACCGATTCTGCAAACACGCGGACCGGCGCAAAAGCCCGGTCCGCTTTTCTTTTGGAAGAACAATGAAACGGAAAACGACAACCACGAGAAAAAAGACAATTCGAAGCGTTATCGGAGTGATTGTACTTGGCGTTATTGCGCTTGGGGCATTTAAAATCGGTGTACATTCGTCCTTTCCGAATACGACATCAACCCCGGGAAACGAATCTGCCGTTCCTTCAGGGGACGTCCAGGGCCAGCCGCGTCCGATAGATACCACCGACCTCACGACTCTCAAGCCGGTGAAACTCGCCAAGTATTGTGGTGATGTCTTGCTGGGGAGAATATCGCGTAATCCGAACGAAATCGAGGCGGCGATTGACGACCTTGCGGAGCCGGAAGTTGATGAACTCTGTCAGGCGTTCCTGAAGACACCATATGGTATTGACATTAGAGGTTATGCAATGGCTCTTTCCAGGATTGGCACCGAAAAAGCACTGAGAACGCTGGGCACATATTATAAGCGGGACCTGCCGGACAGTTTTATCGACCACGGCGTAACACGTTATTTGAGCGCCACTCGCAGC
>JBDRIB010000225.1:0-10512 GCA_043816375.1 Planctomycetota bacterium
TGGGCCGCATTCCGCGCCCTGAAGCGCACCAGGGAATTCGACATCGTTCTCATCGACAAGGATATGGCCTGCATAGGCGTGGAGCAGGCGCTCTTCGCCTCGATGCTTCGGAACCTGAAAAAGGATATGGATGTCATAGTGCTTAGCGAATCCTTCCCCGCGCAAAGGAGCAGCGAACTTACCTTGCGCGGCTTCAAGGAATACCTGAGCAAGGCCGAACTTGAAAGCAGGCTGCTGCCCGCCCTTCACTCAAAGTTGCCGGCTGTCCCGCGCGCGCGTCGAAAGACCGCCGCGCGACGCAAGACGCGAACATCCACCTGCGGAACCGACCGCCCGCGAAGAAAGACCCGTCGCTACGCAGCCGCTGTCCGCTGAAAATGACAGAAGGCTTGTACTGCCTGCGCGTCCGTCCCGTCCGTCCCGCCCTGTTCCCCGCCCCTGTCGGAACGCCTCTATTTACTTCGGACATCGGTGACTGTCACCGGTTCGCTGAAAAACGGGTGAATTTTGAAAATACGATTGTCGATAGGGTTTACAGGGGTTTGCCGGCATTTCGTTGCGCAAGAAATCTGCTTTCCCCCGCCCTGACAGAGGAAAATACGGGACGAGATCCCTTCTTACCACTTTATTTGTGCATATCCAATTCCGTTTGCCGCTCTCTATTGCTGCACAGCCCCCAGGTAGACACTCTGCCTCTGCAAGGAGTTCGCTATGATAAATGTTCTGGTGGCTAACGATTCCGCCTACGTCCGGGATACTATCAGCAGAGCGCTTGATTCGGACCCTGAAATCCGCGTAAGCGGCTTTGCCGGAAACGGAGAGGAAGCCCTCGCAAAAACAGCCGAAGTACGTCCCGACGTCGTCATTATGGATATGGAAATGCCCGTAATGAGAGGCATTGAGGCGCTGCGGCTCATTATGCGCGAACATCCTGTGCCCGTTGTCGCTCTCACATCGTGCGAACAGTCGGGCCCCGGGATTATGCTCACGGCCCTGGAAGAGGGAGCCGTCGATTTTATCTGCAAAGACCGGTTGCTTTCCTTTGCCGCATCGGCTGATTTCGGGCAAAATTTTGTCGGCAAAGTAAAGGCCGCCGCAAGGTGCAACATCGCGGCTCATCCCGCGCTGATGCAACACGACGGAGATTCATCTGCCGGCAGACCCTCTTCTCGTCCGCCGGTATCCGAAGCCGGATACGGCGAAATACGTCTCGTGGCCACCGGCGCGTCAACCGGCGGGCCGGTCGTCCTGAAGCGAATTCTCCGGCAGTTGCCGCGCGATTTTCCCGCGGGGATACTTATTGTTCAGCATATGCCCCCCGTGTGCACCGGACACTTTGCCGAACACCTCGATTCGCTGTGCGACATAAGCGTAAGGGAAGCCGCGCCCGACGACCGGGTCGAGCCGGGCGTCGCACTGGTCGCGCCGGGAGATAGACATATGACCGTCAGGCGCGGAGTCGAAGACATTCACGTCACGCTGTCAAAAAGGCCTTCGAACGCCCTGCACAGGCCTTCGATTGACGTGATGCTCGCTTCCGTAGCGGGGATTTACCGGGAGGCGGCGGCCGGCGTGATACTTTCAGGAGCGGGACACGATGGCTTTGAAGGCCTGCAAATGTTGAAGGAATACGGCGGGACGGTAATCGCCCAGGAAGGCGAAACCTGTCTCCTGTCCGATATGCCCGGCGGCGTTATTGACGCGGGTATCGCCGATTTCGTCGCCGCTCCCGACCTTGTTGCGAAGACGCTGATGGAACTGTCCGCCGCCCCGACGCCGGCAATGAGCGGGTAAAGATGATTCCCCTTGCCGGTATAGATAACTGCCATCATATGATGAAAACAGACGCCAATGATTGAACAGAGCGAAAAAGTCGACGCCGTAATGAAGAAATTGGAGCATGTCGCGGAACTGCCGACGCTTCCGCACATAGCCTCCACTCTTCTGCAAATGGTCTATTCCTCCGACTGCAGCATACCGGAAATCGGCAGGGTCATCGAGCGCGACCCCGCGCTGGCGGCAAACGTGCTCAAGTTGGTCAATTCGCCGCTCTTCGGGGTGCGGCAAAGGATTGTGGACATCTCGAAGGCCCTGGTGCTGCTCGGAATCAGGGAGATAGTAAACCTGGTCTCCGGCCTTGTTGTCTTCAGGATGTTTGATGCCTCGAAAGGAAAATCGGTGTTTCTCCGCAAGGATTTCTGGCTGCACTCTGCCGGGTGCGCGGTGCTGTCGCGCAGCATTGCCAAAGCCGCAGCCATCAACTCAAGCGGCGAGGAGTTTGTCGCGGGACTTCTTCACGACATCGGGAAAATCCTTCTGGACCAGTATTTCCCCAAAGAGTTCGCCCGTGTAGTCCAACTGGCCGAAAGGGAACAAATCTCTATGTACGATGCAGAGAAACGCGTCCTGGACATCTCGCATCCGGAACTGGGACGGTGGATTGCAAAGAAGTGGAATCTGCCGCGAAGCATCACAGACGCTATCGCCGAACATCACGCACCGGGAAACGCCCATAATCCTGTTCTCGTCTCGGTCGTGCACTCGGCCAACCTGCTGTGCAAGGTGTGCAACATCGGCTACAGCGGATATTCCTACGGATATTCTCTCTCCGACGACGTCGGCTGGCGAATACTCCAGGAGAAGAGCGTCAAACTGGCGGAAATCGACCTCGAGTCCTTCACCGAAGAGGCCGGCGCCGAGATAGAGAACGCGCGCGAATTCCTCCGCATCAGCACCGGATAGGCGACTTCGCCGTAAAAAGTGTAGGGGTGTAGAAGTATAGAAGTGTAGAAGTTATTCCGATTCAAGTCCCAGTTAATCGAGGTCAAAGGTGAAGGGTCAAAGGTCAAAGCATCTGTACTTATTCGTGTGCATTCATGGCTTTGGGTCGTTGGTCGTCGGTCTTCGGTATTAAATGTTTTTCCCTTTCCTGCTCTCCTACTGCCTGCTTGCCTGCTGTAATTTCCGCCCCTGTTTCCCCCTCGAACGGGATTCTTTTCTACTCAAGGCAAAAAAAAGCCTCCAGAGTGGCAGGTTCTTTCTCACGAGCTGGCATTGCTACCGCTCAAATGTTTTTGTCGGGCTGGTTATCGCGAACCGCCCCAAGTACTCTTGCCACAGTGGAGACTTCGATAATAAGTATATCACATCCTGCGCAAAAGTCAAGGACAATGTTCTGAAAAACAGGTAAACAAGGAACAAAAACAGAGGAACAAAGGGGCAATATGAATGTTTATCCGTCGTTCCTGCCTTCGTTTTCCTCTGCGTTCTCTGTGCCTCTGCGGTGAAGCATACTTAAGGCGATTTGTTGCGGTATCTGCGCCACTCGTTTGGCGTTTTTTGCGAATTGGAGGAGCGCACTGCCGCCGGCGGTGTCGCTTACGGCGCGGATGACGATGAAGGGGATGCGGTTGCGGGCGCAGGTATAACCGACGGCCGCGCCTTCCATCTCGACGCAGAGCGCGCGGGTTCGCCTTGCCAGTTCTTTCCTGTCTTTTGTCTTGAGGACGGCGCGGTCGCCTGTGACTATGCGACCGACGTAAATTTGATTCGGGGTCAGACGCTTTCTGTGCGAAAGGTGACAGTCACCATCTACGAGCTGGCCGCCCCTGTGGGGCGTCTGCGCTCCGTAATGGTGACAGTCACCTTTAGCGAGTGCGACAAGTCTTTTGTCGCATTTGACGAGCGACGCCCCTCGGCCTTTGGTCAGGAGCGCCGCCACTCGCGAGCCGCCGGATAAATCCAGATCGTGCTGGTACAACTCGTCCGCGATTATGACATCGCCCGCCTTCAACTTCTCGTCGAGTGCGCCGCCCAGGCCGATGCACCAGACCTCGCCCGGCGCAAAAGCGTCGATGAGCGCCTGCGTCGCCGCGGCGGCCCTGACCTTGCCGATGCCTGTGGATGCAATCGCGACCTCCACATCATTGAGCCGCCCGGTGACCATATCCAGTCCGCCGGCCTTTTTGGGGACGGGGTTGCGGACGTGCCTGATGAGCAGAGATAATTCCTGACGTAAGGCTGCTACTATTCCTATCAATGTGATTTCTCGTGCTGTGAACGGTGACATTTATCCGCCTATGTGTGTGGCGGACTTGTCCGCTCTGGGCGGAGTTGCCAGTCTACGAGATCAAATAAAGTTGTAGGGCACGGTCTTTAGACCGTGCCGAGTTTGTCCCCGGAGTATCCCAGGACCGGTTCTATTTTACACCCCTGCTTTCGCATTGCAAAAGGATGACAGTCACTAATCTACGAGTCTCGGTCGCAGCGCTCCCTCGACTCCGTAATTAGTGACAGTCACCTTTTGCATTGTAAATAGAACCGGTCCGCCGTAATTGGTGACAGTCACCGTAAAAATTGGTGACGGTCACCCCCGGGCGTTTTTTTTCAGTTGCAGGATTTCTATGAACGTTTCCAGTCTCATTCGCGTGCGCGCGTCGAGCGGGCCCGGCCTGTCGCCCTCGAGCGAAAACAGGGGCAGGTCTATGCTTTCGCGCATTATGATGTCCTGTATCTGCCGGAAGCAGAAACTCTGGACGTAGTGTATCGCGCCGTCAACGCGGCGGCGCGAGATTTCCTCGCGGATGTCCCACAGCCGGTAGAAGATGTCGTAGGGATATGTGTAGCGGAGGTACTGTTTAACGAGGCCTTCCCCGTGGCGGGGCATGCTGAACTGCCGAGGGATTTCATTGAAAACGACGCGCGCGCCTTTCGACTCGAGGAACGGCAGCAAATCGCTGAAGATGGGCGGTATGCCCAGAAGCGCTATGCGCGTGCCGTCTTTTTGCGGCTTTCTTTCCGATGCCTCATTCGCGAACTTCTCCGCGCGCGTCGCGAAGGAATCGACATCGCCCTCGAAATCGCTCGAGGCGATGAGCCAGCGGTAGTTTTCCTCGCCGGAGACCAGGCCGGATTGCCAGGTCATCTCGTCGATTTCCGCGAGGCGGTCGCGGACGGGATTTATCTTTTCGTGCACGGCGAGCGTCTCGTCCCACGTGGCGCCGAGGGCGTGCGCGAGTTTCCCGATTTCAGACCGCATCGAATCCTCATTGCGGTCGTGCAGGAAGGCAAAAGGTATGACTTTCCTGCCCCGGTGCTGGAGGGTTTCCATCAGCGCCTGCGTGTTGCTGCAGTCGCCTTGTGTGACCGCGATGACCGCGTCGATGTCGTCGCTCCCGATGACCGTGCCGTAGATTCCCTTTATCCACGCGCACATATTGCGCGGGAAGCCTTCGCGTTCGGCGCGTTCGATGAGGGTGGTCGGGCTGTCATCGGCGATGAAGCGGTTGTTCAAATCGACCGGCACGCAGCCCGCTGCGAAGATAGTCTCGACGGGGATGGTGGTTGTGATACCGATTTTTCTCTTGCGTGGCACAGGTTTTCCCCTTCTTTCCCGGCGGCGGTCGCCCAAAAACGAAATCGAGCCCTGACGCATTGAGGCTCGACAGATTATAGTCTTCGGTCGGTGGTGGGGAAAGGGTTTTTTAGGTGGCGGGGAAGCAGGGGCTCGGAGCATAGGGACAGAGGCTTGCCCGGCGAGTTATATGTCGGGGACAAAGCGAAAAACCTCTGCGGAGCGAAGCCCCGACCCGTCGGGGTTCGGGCCGGCAGGCGGATATGGACCGAACGGAAGGGTCTCCCGACCGGAGTCGGGACAAGTTCAGACCCTTCCCTACAAAATCGTGTTGTCGAAAATAATGTCGTAGGGCACGGTCTTTAGACCGTGCCGTGGCATTTCTTCGTCGTTGTCCTACGGCACTTCTTCTACGGCGACGACTTCGGGTATCTGTTCCTTAAGGCGCGCTTCGACGCCGTTTTTAAGAGTCATCTGCGACATCGGACAGTGCCCGCAGGCACCCCGGAGTCTGACTTTCACGACGCCGTCCACAACGTCAACGAGTTCGATATCGCCGCCGTCGGCCTGAAGAGCCGGACGTATCGTATCAAGGACTTCCTGTACTTTTTCTTTCATTGTGTTTCTCCGTTAAGGCAAATCCGGGTCGGCGACGGTCACTTCTTTTTGCGTCGCGTCCCTGTCTTCTTTGTTTTCAGTTCGGTCGCCACATCGGCAAGCGTTACGCCGCTGAGCACCTCTTCCATCCGCCGCTGCGCGAGTGAGAAAAACTTTTTCACCCCGCAGCGCTTAATGTTGCACGAGGGTGTCGGCCGCAGGCAGCGCGTAAGCGCGAAGGGGCCTTCCACGGCCTCGATTATCTTTTTCAGAGAGATTCCGGCGGGTTTTCCCGCCAGGCGATAGCCGCCGTGCTGTCCCCGCCGGGAGATTACTATGCCCGCTTTTGCCATTGAGGCAAATATCTTGGCCAGGAACGACTCGGGCATTTTAAGGTGTCCGGCCATGGAATGAATGCGGCCGGATTGTCCTGGGCCGTTGCAGAGATGCGCAAGGCCTCGTATCGCGTATTCCGTTGCTCTCGTCAGTTGCATAATATCAGACCAATCGGACTGTATTTGTCCTTAATTATACTCCAGGGAAATTCCATGTCAAGGGGAATTGCCGGGCGGTTGCTTTGAGGGCAGCAGAGTCTTTAAGTCTCGGTGCCTCCGGACTTTTGCCTTGTGTTTCGGGACAGGAGGCCGAGTTGTTGCTTGGCGATTTCAATAAGTTTGGCAAAGGTGTCGGGGTCGTCCATTGCGAGGCCGGCCATAATCTTTCTGTCTAGTTCTATGTTAGCGGCCTTGATGCCCTTGATGAACTGCGAGTATGAGAGGTCGGCCGCGCGGCAGGCCGCCGTTAGACGGGTTATCCAGAGCCTGCGAAAGTCGCCCTTTCGCTTTCTCCGGTGCGCCGTGGCGAAGGCCTTCGCGCGCATTACCGTTTCCTTGGCGGTGCGGTACAGTTTTGACCGGCCGCCGACGTAGCCTTTTGCCTCTTTCAAGACTCTTTTACGGTGTTTGTGTCTCGCTACTTTGCTTGTTGCCCTTGGCATTAATGTATCTCCGTTGATGTCCGGTTATTTTTGATGCGCTATCGCCGGTTCAGAAGTTCCTTGATCATATCCTGTTGCGTCTCGCTTACAAGGGTCCGACGGCGCATCTTTCGCTTTCGATTGCTTGATTTTTTGGACCTCAGGTGTCCGGAGGCCGCGCGATAGTGCGTGACTTTGCCTCTCGCGGTCATTTTGAACCGCTTTGCGACCCCCTTGTTGGTTTTGCGTCCTCGCATTTGACTTCATCGCTCCGAAAAAAATTAAAAAAGAACCCTCTGTTTCTTTTTTCCCGGCTCAAGGGCGACAGTCACCATATTGCCGGGAGTTGTGCGTTATTTAGGCGCAAGGGTCATCGTGAGTCTGCGTCCTTCGAAGGACATATTGCGGTCCACCTTGACCAGATCGCCGAGTCCTTCGATTATCCTGTTTATCAGTTCCTGGCCGATCTCGCGGTGGGCCATCTGCCTTCCACGGAATCGCACTGAGATGGTAACCTTGTCGCCTTTTTCGATTAGTTCGCGTATCTTTTTTGTCTTCGTCTCGAGGTCGTGCGGGTCTATCTGCGGCGTTAGCCTGACCTCTTTCAGGTGCATCCGGTGATGAGCGCTGGGTTTGTGAGAACGCTTTTTATGCCGGTATTTGTACTTCCCGTAGTCCAGGAATTTACAGACCGGCGGGTCGGCGTCGGGCGCCACCTCCACCAGGTCGAACCCGGCCTTTCGCGCCTCTTCGAGCGCCTCGCGGCTGCTCATCATCCCCAGTTGCTTACCGGTCCCGTCGATTACGCGAACTTTGGGCGCGCGTATGCGCTGATTAACTCTCGGTTCCTTGGGAATAACTTTCCCTCCCTTGAATGTGTTTTTCGTCGATTTCCTCTCGAATCGCCCTGATGAAGGCATCGAGAGGGGTGGGGCCGTGGTCGGCGCCGTCGAGAGTCCTGACGGCTACCGTACGGTCTTTCGATTCACGTTCTCCCACCACAAGCATATATGGAATTTTTTCAAGCGTCGCTTCACGGACTTTATGGCCGATTTTCTCGTTGCGCTCATCCAGTTCGGCGCGGACTCCGGCCCCCTTCAATTCGGCCAGAACCTCGCGGCAGTACTCGCCCTGCTTCTCCGTTATCGGCAGGATTACTGCCTGCACCGGCGCCAGCCAGGCGGGGAATTTGCCCGCGTAATGCTCGATGAGGAACGCTATGAACCTCTCCAAACTCCCCAGCGCGGCGCGGTGTATCATCACCGGCCTGTGCGGCTTGTTGTCCGGGCCGACGTAAGTCATATCGAACCGTTCCGGGAAGTTGAAGTCAATCTGTATCGTGCCGCACTGGTGCGTCCGGCCCAGGCAGTCGCGCACGTGGAAATCAATCTTCGGCCCGTAGAACACGCCCTCGCCCGGGTTGACCTTGTATTCCATTTTCATTTCCCTGAGCGCCTGTTCGAGCGCGCCTTCGGCCATCCCCCACATCTCGTCGGTGCCGATGGATTTCTCCGGGCGCGTTGACAGTTCGATACTATAATCCTCGAACCCGAATTTTTTGTAGAGAAAGACGATGAGGTCGGCGACGCCTTTAACCTCGTCAAGCACCTGTTCCGGCGTGCAGAAAATGTGCGCGTCGTCGATGGTGAACTCGCGCACGCGCCACAGGCCCTGCATCACGCCGCTCAACTCGTACCGGTGTACCTGGCCCAGTTCCCCCAGCCTTATCGGTAGCTCCCTGTACGAATGCACGGCCGAATTGTAAATGAGCAGAGTGCCCGGACAGTTCATCGGCTTCAGGGCGTAGTTCACTTCGTCGGCCTGTGTGAAGTACATCGCCTCGCGGTAGTTGTCGTAGTGCCCGCTCTGGTGCCACAACTTTTCATTCAGCATTGCGGGCGTGCGGACTTCCCTGTAGCCGCGCTCACGGTGGACTTCGCGCCAGAAGTCCTCTATCATATTATACAGTACCGTTCCCTTCGGGTGCCAGAACGCGAAGCCAGGGCCGACGTCGTGGAAACTGAACAAATCAAGTTGTTTCCCCAGCAGCCTGTGGTCGCGTTTGCGCGCCTCCTCCAGCATTTTCAGGTGTTCTTCAAGTCCCTTTTTGCTGAAAAAGGCGATGCCGTATATTCGCTGCAGCGATTCGCGCTGCTGGTCGCCGCGCCAGTATGCGCCGGCGGCCTTGGTCAGTTTGACCGCTTTGACCCTGCCCGCGTCCGGCAGATGAGGCCCTCGGCACAAATCCTCGAACTCGCCGAGGTGGTAGAAGGAAACCGTATCTTCCTCCGTCATATCCTCCAGCAGTTCGACCTTGAGGTCCTGTCCCGCCTCGCGCATTTTCTTTATTGCTTCAGCGCGGGACATTTCAACCCGCTCGAAGGGCCCGGCCTCGGCGATAATTTTCGCCATCTCCTTCTCAATCGCCGGCAGGTCCTCGGGCGAGAGAGTCCGCGGCAGCGCGAAGTCGTAGTAGAACCCTTCCTCCACCGCCGGTCCCACGCCGAGACGCGCATCCGGGAAGAGCCGCAGCACCGCCGCCGCCATCACGTGGGACGCGCTGTGGCGCAGCACTTCCAGCGCCTCGGGCGAGTCCTTTGTGATGATGCTCAACTCGATATCGCCCTCCGGCACGGCACTCAAATCGACCATCCGCCCGTCAAGGCGTGCCGCAATTGCATCAGCGGCCAGCCTCCTGCCTATTGCGGCTGCAATTTCGGCAACAGTCCGGCCCTGCTGGTATTCCAGTTTCTTACCGTTCGGTAGGGTAACCAGTGGCATAACAATACGAAATGAGACATCTAATCGTTCACAAAAGCGGCGTATTATAACAGCGCCGGCTGATGTGTCAAACAAAATAAAGGTCAAAGGTGATCCCGACACAAACCGTCCCCGACCGTCAAGGGGGCGGGGGGCGGGGCCAGGGATAACTTGACAATTCGACCCCTCGACTACGCTCGGGGCAGGCAACTCGACAACTTGACAACTCTCACTTCAGCGCTGCCGCGGTCTTCGCGGCGTTCAGCGCGGCTTCGTAGTCGGGGTGTTTTCTTATTTCAGGGACAATCTCGATGTAGGTAATCTTCCCTTTGCGGTTCACCACAAAGACCGCGCGCGCCAGCAGGCCCATATCCTTTATCAGCACGCCGTATTTTTTGCCGAAATCGCGCCACACCGCGTCGCTCAGGACCTCCACCTTCAAATCACCTATCGTCCCGCAGAATTTGCTCTGTGTAAAGGGAAGGTCGTTGCTGACGGCGATGACTTCGACGCCGTCGGGCAGTTTCGCCGCTTCTTCATTGAAACGCGCTGTTTCCTCCCGGCAGACCTCCGTTTCAAGGCTGGGCACGGAGAAGATGACGAGGACCTTCTTGCTGAAATCCTTGAGGCCGGTTTTCATAAAGTTCCGGTCAACGACCCGGAAGTCCGGCGCCTTATCGCCCACATTGAGTTCGGGGCCGAGCAGTACGGCGGGCCTGCCGTTCAGTCTGACGACCCCTTTGCGTTCGCGGAGCGCTTCCGCATCCGAGCCTCCCCTGACGATTTGCGGCGGGATATCGACCTTTCTTTCCACACAGCCCGCCAG
>JBDRIB010000226.1:0-2968 GCA_043816375.1 Planctomycetota bacterium
TCCACGTCCATCGACGACGCAACTCGCGCCAGCCGCTCACGCAGGGACTTCAAATTCTGTTTCATCTCATCGCTCATACCCCCATTATAGATTCCCCCGCCCGCCCAGTCAAACACATCGCCCACAAGGCGGCGGAAAGTACCGAAGTTCCGTGGCGCCGTGGTTCCGTAGTTGGGAAGTATAATCCTGTTTATCTTGTGTATCCCTGTTAAATTAAATCAAGGGTGAAAGCATCTGTGTTTATCTGTGTCCATCTGTGGTTTCAGGTCTTCTGTCGCTTACCTACCGCAAGACGATTTTTCGTGGTTGATTTGTGCAACTCGCGGAATATAATCAATTCCACCCTGGGTCAACGGAGAAACCGCCTTGAAAATTACGGATGAACAACTAAACCACATCGCGCGCCTGGCGCGGCTGAGGCTGACGGACGAGGAGCGCACGCGGTTGAGAAAGGACCTCGACGACATCGTCGGATACGTCGAAAAACTCAACGAAATCGACGTGGACGGCATCAGGCCCACCTCGCACGCCCTCGAACAGAAAAACGTCTTTCTCACACCGGACGCCGCGCATCCGCTTCACGCCGCAGACGCGCTGAAGAACGCGCCGCTCCGGCACAGGGACTTCTTCGACACCCCCCGCGTCATAGAGGAGGTCGAAGAATGACGGACATCCCCCCCACCGCAAGCGCGTCGGCTATTCGCGAAAACGTCGCGTCGGGAAAACTGTCCGCGCTCGCGGCCGCCGAGGACTGTTTCAGGCGCATCGACGCCGCTGACGAAAAAATCCGCGCGTTCATATCGCTCACGCGCGAGAGCGCGCTCGCAAAAGCGCGCGAAGTGGACGAAAAAGTCGCCGCCGGAAAAAGCGTCGGCCTCCTGGCGGGCGTCCCGGTTGCGATAAAGGACAACATCTGCATCCGCGGAACAAAAACGACCTGCGCCTCGCGCATTCTCGAAAATTTCGAAGCCCCCTACGACGCGTTTGTGATAAAGAGAATCCTCGAAGAAGACGGCGTCATCGTCGGCAAGACGAATATGGACGAATTCGCGATGGGCTCGTCCTGCGAAAACTCGGCCTTCTTCCCGACGCACAATCCGTGGAACCTCGAATACATTCCGGGCGGCTCGAGCGGCGGCAGCGGCGCGGCGGTCGCCGCGCGAATGGTGCCGCTTGCGCTGGGCAGCGACACCGGCGGCTCGATTCGACTGCCGGCCTCGATGTGCGGCGTCACAGGCTTGAAGGCGACCTACGGGCGCGTGTCGCGCTACGGACTGGTCGCGTTCGGCTCGAGCCTCGACCAGATAGGCCCCTTTGCCGCGAACGCCGCCGACTGTGCGCTTCTGCTGCGGGCAATCTCGGGCAAGGACCGGAGCGATTCCACGTCAGCCGATATGCCGGTGGCCGATTTTCCCGCGATGATTGAGGGAGACATAAAAGGCAGGAAACTCGGCGTGCCGAAGGAATATTTCGTCGCCGACATCGACAAAGATATCGAGGCGGCCGTCAGGAAGGCGATTGATACCCTCGCGTCGCTGGGCGCGGAGATTGTGGAAATCTCGCTGCCCCACACGCCCTACTCAAACGCCGCTTACTACATCGTGGCCACCGCCGAGGCCAGTTCCAACCTCGCGCGCTATGACGGGGTTCATTACGGACACCGCTCGAAAGACGCCGGCGATATGTTCGAGTTGTATGCGACGACGCGCGACGAGGGATTCGGCGCCGAAGTGAAGCGAAGGATTCTGCTCGGCACGTACGTGCTCAGCGCGGGCTATTACGAACAGTATTACCTGCGCGCGCTGAAAACGCGAACGCTGATTCGCAGGGATTTCGACGAGGCGTTCAAGAAAGTCGATGCGATTGTCTGCCCCACTATGCCGGTGGCGCCGTTCAGGCTCGGCGAGAGAATCGACGACCCGCTGCAGATGTATTACTGCGACATCCTGACGACGGCCACCAACCTCGCCGGCCTGCCGGCGGTCAGCATCCCCTGCGGCTTCACTGGAGAGCCTCCAGCCGCAAGTGATAGAACCTCCGACCCCCAATCCGATTCTCCAGCGGCAAAAAAGAGGAACACAACCG
The DNA here is from genome assembly GCA_043816375.1 of Planctomycetota bacterium. GTDB lineage: Bacteria > Planctomycetota > B129-G9 > B129-G9 > B129-G9 > JBDRIB01. The sequence goes on from JBDRIB010000226.1 coordinate 2,086, forward strand.
GCAGCAGGCCCCGTCTGCCCATTGGCTTCCAGATTATGGGCAGGCCCTTCGACGAGGCGGGCATCCTCCGCATCGCGCGCGCCTTCGAGGAAGCGACCGATTTTCACAGGCAACTCCCCCCTGCCGGCACATAGGGTTTGTTTCATAGAGGTGTGACATTGTCCGAATACGAGACGATAGTCGGGCTGGAGATTCACGTGCAGCCGGGGACGGACAGGAAGATGTTCTGCAACTGCCTGAACCGTTACGGCGAGAAGCCGAACGCGCTGCTGTGCCCTACCTGCATGGGACTGCCCGGCGCGCTGCCGGTGGTGAACAGAGAGGCGGTTGAAAGAGCGATTCGCGCGGCGGTGGCGCTGAACTGCAACATCCAGCCGGTCTCGCACTTCGCGCGAAAGAACTACTTCTACCCCGACCTGCCCAAGAACTACCAGATTTCGCAGTACAACAATCCCTACGCGCGCGAGGGCGCCCTCGAAATAACGTCGAACGGCGGCAGAAAAAAAATCCGCATCAACAACGCGCATATGGAAGAGGACACGGGCAAACTGCTCCACGGCGATGCCGGACGCAGCCGCGTTGACCTCAACCGCGCGGGCGTGCCGCTGATCGAGATAGTCACCGAGCCGGATATGAACTCGCCCGAGGAGGCGTTTGAATTCTGTACGCGGCTGAAGGCGGTGCTGCAATATGCCGGCGTTTCCGAATGCAATATGGAACAGGGCAACCTGCGCGTCGATGTCAACGTGAACGTTCGCAACACGAAGACCGACGAGCGGACGGAAATCACCGAAATAAAAAACCTGAACTCGTTCCGCTACGCGCTTCACGCGCTCAAATTCGAGGAGAAGCGCCACGTCGAGGCGCTGAAAAGGGGCGACAA
>JBDRIB010000227.1:0-31964 GCA_043816375.1 Planctomycetota bacterium
ATAGTGACGGCTGATAGATGTCCAAAACACTAAAAACAAATATCGTCGAAGAGTTCAAAGGTCATTTCAAAGGCCTGAATTACTGCGTTCTGCTCAAGTTTGAAGGACTTGGCGTGGCTCAGGCTAATGATCTGAGGAACCACCTTCGAAAGGAAAATGTGTCTTTTGTCGTTGTAAAAGACTCCCTTGCAAAGATAGCGTTCAAGGAACTCGACCTGCCTGCAGGGGACGACTTCTTCATAGGGCCGACGGCGCTGGCATACGGGGGGGCCGACGCGCTGGATGCGCCGAAGGCAGTCAGCGAGTGGATAAAGCAGTCCGGCAGCCGGGCCCTTCAGTTCAAGGGCGGGATGTTCGAAGGCAGGGTGCTCAGTCCCGGAGAGGTCAGGGAACTCGCCGCGATTCATTCCCGGTCGCAGTTGCTTTCGGGGCTGCTGGGAACAATTTTGGCGCCGGCCGCCGCTGTGCTCAACCTGGTTCAGGCACTCCAGGTCAAGATGTTCGGCCTGATGGACGCGCTTATAGAAAAGAAGGAAAAGGAATAAAAAAAGGTCAAAGGTGAAGGGTCAAAGGTCAAAGCAAGGCAGAAGAAAAATAAGGCAACAGGCAACAGAAGTTTTTTGCTTTGTCCCTTTGTCCCTTTGACCCTTTGTCCCTGTTGATTTGTGTTTATTCGTGTGCATTCGTGGTTCCAATGTTTTTCTTGACAACTCGACCCGCCACACACATTGGCGGGCAGGCAACTAGACAACTTTTTACGTTTGTCGCAAAGGAGAACGCACGTGGAAGTGCAATATTCCGAAAAAGTCGCAGAGATGATCGAAAAGTTCAAGGGCATGACCCTGCTCGAACTCAAGGAACTTAAGGAGGCGTTCGAAAAGGAATTCGACGTTCAGGCTGTGGCGCCTGTTGCTATGGCGGCGCCCGGCGCGCTCTCCGACGGAGCCGCCGAAGAGGAAGGCCCCACCACAGTGAGCCTGATCCTGAAGGCGGCCGGGGAAAGGAAAATCCAGGTCATCAAGACCGTCAGAGAAGTCACTTCCCTGGGCTTGAAAGAAGCCAAGGCACTGGTGGACGCCGCTCCCAAGCCGATAAAAGAAGACATCTCAAAAGAAGAAGCGGAAAAACTGAAAGAAAAATTCGACGCAGCGGGCGCAGAGACTACGATAGAATGACGATGTCCGCCGCCACAAAAGAGTTCGCGGGAATGCTTCTTCCACTTCGGGCCGGTGAATATCCGTCTGTGGAGACGGGAATTCGCAAGCAACGAACGGTTCGCAGGCACGGCTCTCACCGTGGAAACGGCTCGTTTCAGGTTTCAAGTTGCAGGTTTCAGGTAAAAGCCGCTTTGTGTGACCTGAAACTTGAGACCTGAAACCTGGAACTTCTCTTGCGGTGACAGTCACCGATGTGGCGCAAGAACAGTTAACTTAGCCAATTGGCGACGGTCATCCCAGGACCGGCAGCCGTCACCGGGAAAGGAATGGTAAGGAATGGTTCAGAACGTATGGGCACGCGCTCAGGCGCGCGCGCCGTCCGGCGCGCGGTACGATGTCGCGCGATTCGGTTATTTCGCTCCTCGGGGGTGTCCTGATGAAAATCAAGAACTACGCAAGAGTCGGCAGCACCTTCGACGTTCCCGACCTGCAGCAGATGCAGGTCGAGTCTTATAAGCGGTTCCTGCAGGCCGACGACCCGCCGCAGAATCGAAAGGAAGCAGGCCTCGAAGCGATACTCCGGGAAACCTTCCCCATCGAAAGTTATGACAAGAAGATGTACCTGGAGTATGTGAAGTACGAACTCGGCTCGCCGCGTTACGCCCCCGATGAATGCAGAAGGCTAAGGCTGACCTACGGCTCTCCGTTCAAAATCCGAGTCCGTCTGAACAAGGGCAGCATCATCGAGGAAGACGTGTATCTGGGCGAGATACCCATTATGATAGGCGGCGGCGAGTTCGTAGTCAACGGGGCCGAGCGCGTCATCGTCTCGCAGTTGCACCGTTCTCCCGGCGTGGACTTCGCCGAAGAAATCTTCCCCGGCGAGAAACGCCTGCACAGCTGCCGGATTATTCCCGAACGCGGCTCCTGGGTGGAGATGAACGTGACCCGCCGCGACGTGCTCGTCGTTCGCATCGACCAGAGCGGCAAGATGCCCGTGTCTCAACTGCTGCGTGCGATGGCGACCGAGTTCGGCAGCGACTCCGACATAATCAGGCTCTTCTACGAAACCGAAGTCGTCAGTGCCCGCTCCCCAACCGCCCTTGAGCGGATGCAGGACAGGCACGTCGTCGAAGACGTCGTTGACGAAAAAACCGGCGAGGTCGTCCTCGAGGCCGGCAAGAAGATAGACCCGGCCATAGCCAAAACGATAATGGAAGGCAAAGTGAGCAAGGTTGAGGTGATTAAAGGCTCTCCGGACCCCCTCATCCTGAACACCCTGGCGGAAGACCTGACCAAGAGTTACGAAAAAGCGCTGATAAAGATATACGGCAGGGTAAGACCCGGCAACCCGCCTCAACTCGACAAGGCGAAAAAACTCTTCCACGAAAAATTCTTCGACTCCGCCCGCTACCGCCTCGGCAAGGTCGGTCGCTTCCGGATTAACCGAAAGTTCGGCCAGAACACCTCGCTCGACGCGATGACGCTTATACCGGACGACCTGGTCAACGCCATCCGCTACATCCTGCTCCTGCGGGCGGGCAAGGGCGAACTGGACGACATCGACCATCTGGGCAACAGGCGCGTGCGCACCATCGACGAACTGGTGGGAGACGAGTTCCGCAAGGGCTTCCTGAAACTCAGACGCACCGTCCAGGAGCGAATGAGCCTCAGGGACCCGGAGACCATTACGCCCCGCTCCATCATAGATTCCAAGACGATTTCCGCGGCCATCGAATATTTCTTCGGCCGCGGCGAGTTGTCGCAGGTCGTGGACCAGCACAATCCGCTTGCACAACTGACTCACGAACGCCGCCTCAGCGCGCTGGGCCCAGGCGGCCTGAACAGGAAACGCGCCGGCTTCGAAGTGCGCGACGTGCACACCTCGCACTACGGGCGTATCTGCCCGATTGAGACACCCGAAGGCACGAACATCGGGCTTATCTCCTCCGTCAGCATCTTCGCCGGGATTGACGATTTCGGCTTCCTTACCACGCCGTATCGCGAGGTGCGCGACGGCAAGCCGACGAACCGCATCAGGTATCTGCGCGCCGACCAGGAAATCGATACGTATCTGGCGCCGGCCGAACTTGCCGTGGTGGGGATAGATGGCGCCGAGAGCACCGTTCTGGCCAGGCTTAACGGCGACTTCCTCGAGGTCGAGCCCGGGAAGGTTTCCTATATGGATGTTGCGCCGATGCAGATGCTCGGCGTTTCCGCCTCGCTCATACCGTTTCTTGAACACGACGACGCCAACCGCGCGCTTATGGGCTCGAATATGCAGCGCCAGGCCGTGCCGCTGATGGTCGCCGAGCGGCCGCTGGTAATCACCGGAATGGAAGGACCCGTCGCGCGCAACTCCGGAATGGTCGTCGTCGCGGAAGAAGGCGGCGTTGTGGAAAAAGCGACCGCCGATGAAATAGTCGTCAACGGCAGGACGCACAGACTCAGAAAGTTCGTCGGGCTTAACGAACGCACCTGCCTGAACCAGAAGCCGTGCGTGAGAAAAGGCGACCGCGTGGAGAAGGGACAGGTGCTCGCCGACGGCGCGGCCACAAAAGACGGCGAACTCGCGCTCGGGCGCAACGTGCTTGTCGCCTTTATGCCCTGGGACGGATACAACTTCGAGGACGCAATCCTCATCAGCGCGAGCCTGGTTCGGGAGGACAAGTTTACATCCATACATATCGACGAGTTCGAAATCGAAATTCGCGAGACGAAACTGGGCCGCGAGGAATTCACGCGCGACATACCCAACGTGTCCGAAAAGGCCCTGAGAAACCTCGATGAACGAGGTATCGTATCCGTCGGTACCAAGGTCAAACCGGGTGACGTACTGGTCGGGAAGGTTGCCCCGAAAAGCAAGAACGAACTCAGCCCCGAAGAAAAACTCCTCATCGCAATCTTCGGGAAGGGCGGGGAAGACGTGAAAAACGATTCCCTCGAGGTCCCCTCCGGCGTCGAAGGCATCGTTATCGATACCCAGCACTTCTCGCGGAAGGCGCATCTTTCCACCGAGGAACGGCGCAAAATGCAGCGCCATATCCGCACCGTGAAAAAGGAATACAACCAGCGCCTCACTGGCATGATTAAAGAACTCTTCGAGGAAATAAAAGACATACTGAACGGCACGATCATCGAAAAGGAAACCAGCGCGAAAATCAGATTCTATTCCGATATGAATGAGGAAGAGATTCACGTCTTCCTCAACCGCCTCGAGCCGAGCAACCTGGTAATCCGGGGCGCGAAACAGAAAGCGGACTGTGAGCGCATTTATTACGATTACGTCCGCCGGCTGGACATCGTTGAAATCGAGCGCGAACGCAAGACGAACGAGATAATGCGCGGCGATGAACTGCCGCCCGGCGTGCTGGAAATGGTCAAGATATTCGTCGCCACCAAGCGCACTCTTTCGGTCGGCGACAAAATCGCCGGGCGCCACGGCAACAAGGGCGTCGTCGCAAAGATACTGCCGGAACAGGATATGCCTTTCCTCGAGGACGGCACACCCGTTGAGATTGTACTCAATCCGCTCGGCGTGCCGTCACGAATGAACATCGGCCAGATACTCGAGACGCACCTCGGCCTGGCGGCCCAAACGCTGGGCTTCCGCGCCGTCAGCCCTCCCTTTGACGGCGCGACGTCGGAAGACATCGAGAAAAGCCTGGTGGAAGCCGGCTTCAGCACTGACGGAAAAGTGACCCTTTACGACGGCCGCACGGGCGAGCCGCTGGACCAGAAGGTCACGGTCGGCTACATCTATATTATGAAACTGCACCACCTGGTTGAGGACAAGGTGCATGCGCGCGCCACCGGGCCCTACTCGCTGATTACACAGCAGCCGCTGGGCGGCAAGGCGCGCTTCGGCGGACAGCGCTTCGGCGAGATGGAGGTCTGGGCGCTCGAGGCATACGGCGCGGCGAACATCCTGCAGGAACTGCTCACAGTCAAGAGCGACGACGTGGATGGCCGCACCAAGATATATGAATCGATGGTGAAAGGCGAAAACACCCTGGAGCCCGGCACGCCGATGAGTTTCGACGTGCTGACCAACGAAATAAAGGGCCTGGGCCTGAATATGGAACTGCACAAAAAGCGCGTGTAACGTCCCTGTATTCCTCATTTGCGGGAGAAGTTGATGGCTGCCAGAGCGATCTACGAGAAGATAAACGACTACGGCTCGGTCAGTATCAGGCTTGCCTCGCCGGAAGACGTTCGACGCTGGTCCTCCGGAGAGGTGAAAAAGCCCGAGACCATCAACTACCGCACCTACCGCGCGGAAAAAGACGGCCTGTTCTGCGAGCGCATCTTCGGGCCGGAGCGCGACTGGGAATGCTTCTGCGGGAGATACAAAGGCATCAAATACAAGGGGACCGTGTGCGAGCGCTGCGGTGTGACCGTGACGCACTCCAAGGTGCGGCGCAAACGGATGGGACACATCGAACTCGCCGCGCCGGTCGTGCACATATGGTTCTTCAAGGCGATGCCCTCGCGACTGGGTAATCTGCTTGACGTGAAGGTGGGCGACCTTGAGAAGGTTGTCTACTTCCAGAACTACATCGTGGTGGACAGCGGCGATACCCCGCTGAAGATGAAGCAGATGCTCTCCGAAGACGAACACCGCGAATGCCGCGAGAAATACGGCTCCAACTTCAAGGCGATGATGGGCGCCGAGTCGATAAAGTACATCCTGAAAAACATCAAACTCGACGAACTGGCCGCTGAACTGCGGCTGCGCCTGGCAGAAACCGGCTCGCGACAGAAAGTAAAGGACTACGCCAAGCGGCTCAAGATAATCGAGGCGCTGCGCCATTCCGGCAACAAACCCGAATGGATGGTCCTGGACGTGGTGCCCGTCATACCGCCGGACCTGAGGCCGCTGGTTCTGCTCGACAGCGGGAACTTCGCCACGAGCGACCTGAACGACCTTTACAGGCGGCTCATCAACCGGAACAGCCGCCTGAAAAGACTGCTCGATTTGAACGCGCCCGAAGTCATCATCAAGAACGAAAAGCGGATGCTCCAGCAGTCCGTCGACGCGCTGTTCGACAATGACCGCTGCCGCAGGCCGGTGCTGGGCAACAACAACCGCCCGCTCAAGTCGCTCACCGATATGATAAAGGGCAAGCAGGGGCGGTTCCGGGAGAACCTGCTGGGCAAGCGCGTGGACTACTCGGCGCGCTCGGTCATCGTCGTCGGGCCGGAATTGAAACTGCACCAGTGCGGCCTGCCCAAGAGAATCGCGCTGGAACTCTACCAGCCCTTCATCATCCGCAGGCTCAAGGAACTCAACTTCGCCGAGACCATCAAGAGCGCAAAGAGAATGCTCGAGCGCAAGGACGAAGAGGTCTGGGACATCCTGGAAGAGGTTATCTACAAACACCCCGTGCTCCTGAACCGCGCGCCCACCCTGCACCGGATGGGGATACAGGCCTTTGAGCCGGTGCTTATCGAAGGCAACGCGATACAGATACATCCGCTGGTGTGCGTCGGTTTCAACGCGGACTTCGACGGCGACCAGATGGCCGTGCACCTGCCGCTGAGCATCGAGGCACGCACGGAGGCGAGCCTTCTGATGATGAGCACGCACAACGTCTTCTCCCCGGCGCACGGCGGGCCGATTATCTCTCCGTCTCAGGACATCGTGCTCGGCTGCTACTACCTCACCGTGGAACCGAGGGAAAAGCAGGGAGGCCGCCGCGCCTTCGGCGACACGATGGAGGTGTTTCTCGCCTTTGACCAGAAGCGGGTATCCCTGCACACCAAGATACTGGTCAGGCTGGCCGGCAGAAAATCGATAAAGGCCTCGGTAGAAGAGGAACGTCCCATCGGCGACGAACTGATAGAGACAACCGTCGGCCGGGTCATATTCAACGACGTCCTGCCGGAGGGGATGTCGTACTACAACTTTTTGATGAACAAGAAGGCGGTTGCCGGCGTAATCAGCGACTGCCACAGGGTGCTCGGCATCGAGGCGACGCTGAGACTGCTGGACGACATAAAGGACCTCGGCTTCAAGAGCGCGACGCTCTCGGGGCTTTCCTTCTCGCGCTCCGACCTTAAAATGCCGCGCAAGAAGGCCGATATCCTCGAGAAGGCGCAGGCGAAAATCGACAGGATAACCAAACTTTACCAGCGCGGCATCATCACCGACGGCGAAAGATACGGGCAGGTCATCGACACCTGGACACAGGCCACCGAGAACGTCGGCGACGAGATGCGCAGCGAACTGAAAAACGACACGCGGGATGGCAAGCCTTACCTCAACCCCGTCTTCTGCATGGAAGACAGCGGCGCCCGCGGCAGCGTTCAGCAGATACGGCAACTGGCCGGCATGCGCGGCCTGATGACCAAGCCTTCCGGTAAAATCATTGAAACGCCCATCAAGGCCAACTTCTGCGAAGGCCTCAAGGTGCTCGAATACTTCTCATCCACTCACGGCGCGCGCAAGGGTCTGGCCGACACCGCGCTCAAGACCGCCGACAGCGGGTATCTCACGCGAAAACTGGCCGACGTCGCACAGAACGTCGTCATCAACGAAGCCGACTGCGGCACGCTGAACGGAATTACGAAATCGACAATCTACAAGGGCGACAAGGTCGAGGTGCCTCTGAGCGGGCTCATTACCGGCAGAGTCGCGCGGGATACCATCAGGGACGTGGTCAGCGACGAGGTAATAGTGCGCGACGGGGATCTGATAACGCGCGAAATCGCTCAGCGCATCGGGCAGATGAGTTTCGACAAGATACGCGTCCGTTCGCCGCTTACCTGCGAGACACCGCTGGGCGTATGCGCCAAGTGCTACGGCGCAGACCTCTCCAGCGGGGAGATGGCCGAGAGAGGACTGGCCGCGGGCATTATCGCCGCGCAGTCTATCGGCGAGCCGGGAACGCAACTCACGATGAAGACCTTCCACATCGGCGGCACCGTGAACTGGCAGGTGGAAGAAAACGAAATCAAGGCCCAAAACGCAGGCGAAATCCGCTACCAGAGCCTTAACATCGTCAAGAACATGGAAGGCAACAACATCGTCATAAACCGCAACGGCGAAATCCTCATCCTGGACGAGAAGGGCAGGGAAATCGAGAGACACGGCGTGCCTTCCGGCGCCCAGGTCTTCGTGAGCGAAGGCCAAAAGGCGAAACCCAAGACGCTGCTGGTAAAGTGGGACCCGAATATGATTCCCATTATCGCGGAGATGGGCGGCTACGCCGCCTTCGACTCGGTGGTGGAGGGCGTCACGATGCGCGAGGAAAAGGACCCGTCCGGATTCAAGCGCAAGGTCATCATCGAACACAAGGGGGATTTGCACCCGCAGATTACCTTGAAAGACGACAAGAACAACCTGCTGGTTGCATACGCGATACCCGAGAAGGCCCACATCGTAATCGAAGAAGGCCAGCACATCGACGCAGGCACGGTACTGGCCAAGACCCCGCGCGAGATAACGGGAACGCAGGACATCACGGGCGGTCTGCCGCGCGTCACCGAACTGTTCGAGGCCCGCAAGCCCAAGAGCCCCTCGGTTATGAGCGAAATCGACGGCACAGTCGAACTGGGCGAAAAGAAACGCGGCAAACGCACCATAGTCGTCAGGCCCGACGCCGGCGAGCCCGTCGCGCACCTGGTGCCGCACGGCAAGCACCTGCGCGTGCACCGCGGCAGCCGCGTCAAGGCCGGCGAGCCCTTGGTGGACGGACCGCTCGTAGTGCAGGACATCCTGCGCGTTATCGGCGAGGAGGCCCTGCAGAACTACCTGCTGCGCGAAGTTCAGAACGTCTATCGCTCCCAGTCGGTCACGATTGACGACAAACACGTCGAGATTATTCTTGCCGAGATGTTGCGCCGCGTCAAGGTCGAAACCCCGGGCGATACCGGGTTCCTGCCGGAAGACGTCGTAGACAAGTTTATCTTCCGCGAAGAAAACGAGCGGGTTGCGAAGGAAAAGGGGAAGCCCGCCACCGCGCATCCGATGCTCCTGGGAATCACCAAGGCGGCGCTGCATTCATCGAGTTTCCTGGCGGCGGCCTCTTTCCAGGAGACGACAAAGGTGCTTACCGAGGCCGCAATCGCGAACAGGGTGGACGAACTTCTGGGGCTTAAGGAAAACGTCCTGCTCGGACATATGGTGCCGGCGGGCACCGGCTTCAAGGCCCACTACCGCACGGTGCTCAAGAAGAGAGACCCCATGAAACTTATCAACGCACAGGAGTACTTCAAAGATGCCGACAGTCAATCAATTGATTAGAAAAGGGCGAAAACCGCCGCGCAAACGCAGTAAGTCGCCCGTTCTGGAGTCCTGTCCCCAGAAGCGCGGCGTGTGCCTTCAGGTAAAGACGCAGACGCCGAAAAAGCCGAACAGCGCGCTGAGAAAAATCGCGCGCGTCAGGCTGAGCAACGGGAAGGAAATTACCGCCTACATACCGGGCATCGGCCACAACCTGCAGGAACACTCCATCGTGCTTGTCCGCGGCGGGCGCGTACGCGACCTGCCCGGCGTGCGATACCACATCGTCAGGGGCGTGCTCGACGCTATTGGCGTGGGCGACAGAAGACAGGGAAGATCAAAATACGGGGCCAAACGGCCCAAGTAAACAGAGAGTCGGGGTAGTTAACTATGAAAAAGAAACGGACCGCTTCAGAAAAAACGCTCAAACCCGATGTGCGCTTCGGCGACAAGATCGTGAGCAAGTTCATCAACTGCGTAATGCTCGAAGGCAAAAAGAGCACGGCGGAGAGGGTCTTCTACGATGCAATCGACATCATCGCCAAAAAGATCAAAAAGCCCGAGCCCATCGAGGTCTTCCGCACCGCCATCGAAAACGTAAAGCCCGAAATACAAGTCCGCTCGCGGCGCGTCGGCGGTCAGACCTATCAGGTTCCTATGGCCGTAACCGCCAAGCGCCGACAGTCTCTGGCGGTTAAGTGGATCGTACAGGCCGCACGTTCCAAAAAAGGAAAACCGATGGCCGTCAAGCTCGCCAACGAAATTGTCGCGGCATTCAATAAAGAAGGCGACGCAATCACAAAGCGCGAAAACGTGCACAAGATGGCCGAGGCGAACAGGCTGTTCGCCCATTTTGCTTGGTAATATATCGGGCGGCCGACTGGTGGGTGGCCGCCCGTGCTGTGTCGTTACCTTGCCGAAGGAGACGCCGAGGGTATCAGAGGAGGAAATCCTGCGGGTTATTCTCGAACCGACATGCTGTTTCAGGTATCAGGTTACAAGTTTCAGGTGGGTTTTGTTTTCGGTGAGTGTAAGGTAAGGTGGTCACCAATTACCCGGATAAGGGTCTGACCCGTTGCCGCTCGCAGGTTGGTGACTCCGCCTGCCCTACCCATACAGGCCCGTATCGGGCGGGTGGCCTGTAGGGGCCACAAACATCGGCGGATAAACCCGCCAAACAGATTGGCGGACAAGTGTCACCGTAAGAGAAGTTTCAGGTCTCAGGTTACAAGTTTCAGGTGGCGGAAAACGGTTTACCTGAAACCTGTAACCTGAAACTTGAAACAGGCTGTTTCCGCTATGAGAGTTGCGCCTGCGAGCTTTTCGTAATATTCGTAGGTTTGTGACAGTCACCTGACACATTTATGAAAGAAAAGACGCGAAATATCGGAATCATCGCGCACATCGACGCGGGCAAAACCACAATGACCGAGCGCATACTGTATTACTCGGGCAAGGAACACCGCATGGGCGAGGTGCACGACGGCACGGCCAAGATGGACTACCTGGAAGAAGAACAGCAGCGCGGCATCACAATCTGGTCGGCCGCGACGACATTCCGCTGGAAAAAATACACCATCAACCTTATCGACACCCCGGGGCACGTCGACTTCACCGCCGAGGTCGAGCGCAGCCTTCGCGTGCTTGACGGCGCCGTGGTCGTCTTCTGCGGCGTCTCCGGCGTCGAGGCACAGTCGGAAACGGTCTGGCGCCAGGCCGACCGCTACCACATCCCGCGCATATCTTTCATCAACAAATTTGACCGGGTCGGCGCCGATTTCGACAGGGCGATAGAATCGATGCATCGCAGGCTCGGCGCCGCGACTCTTATCCTGCAAATACCGCTCGGAACGGAGGCGGATTTCCGCGGCGTTATCGACCTGATTAAGATGAAGGCGATAATTTACGATGATAAAAGCCTCGGCGTCAACTATCACCTTCACGACATACCCGACGACTACAAAGACAGAGCGAGGGAAGCGCGCGAGCAACTTATAGACGTTCTGACCGCCCGCGTCGATTCGCCCGAGGCCGAGCGCGTGATGGAAAAACATCTCGCCGGGGAAGAACCCGACGCGGCCGATATGCACGCCGCAATCCGCACGGCGACGCTCACCGGAAAAATTACGCCCGTCCTGTGCGGCTCCGCGCTTCGCTACAAGGGGATACAGCACCTGCTCAACGCGGTCTGCCGCTACCTTCCTTCTCCCGCTGAAATCGGAGATGTGCTCGGACATTCACCCGACGGCAAGCGTGATATCGTCCGCAAGCCCGTACTCGACGAGCCGTTCAGCGCTCTTGCCTTCAAGACAATTTCCGACAAGCACGGGGATTTGACTTTCGTGCGTGTTTACTCCGGCTGCCTGATATCCGGCAAGACCGTTCTGAACCCGGCCAGAGACAAACGCGAGCGAATCTCGCGCATATACAGGATGCACGCCGACGAGAGGGAGCAACTCGACAGGGCGGAAGCGGGCGACATCGTCGCTATCGTCGGACTCAAGGACACCTTTACCGGCGATACGCTGTGCGACCCGAAATCTCCGATGCTGCTCGAGAAGGTCGCGTTTGCGAATCCCGTCATCTCTATGTCCGTCGAGCCTCGTTCCAATGCGGACAAAGACAAACTGGTCGCCGCCCTGGCCAGCCTCAGGCGGGAGGAGCCGAGTTTCGAATACCACACGGACAGGGAAACCGGCCAGTTAATAATGTCGGGAATGGGCGAGTTGCATCTGGAGATACTGAAGAACCGGATGTTCAGGGCCTTCAGGGTCGACGCGCGCATCGGGAAACCCCGGGTCGCATACCGCGAAACCATTACCGTCCCGTCGGAAGCCGTCGGCAGGTTTATCAAGCAGACCGGCGGCAGGGGCCATTACGCGGTGGTGAAACTTCGAGTCGAGCCGCACCATTCGGAAACCGCTCCGCTGGAAATCGTGAACGAGACGACGCCGAACCAGATTCCTCGGGAGTACGTGCCGGCCCTGGGAGAAGGCATACGCAGCGCAGCGGAAGGAGGCGTGCTTACCGGGTTTCCGCTTGTCGATGTCAGGGTCACAATTATCGACGGCAAGTTTCACTCCGTTGATTCGAACGAAATAGCCTTTTCCGCCGCCGCTGCCGAGGCTTTCAAGGGAGCCGCCCTGAAGGCCGAGCCGGTGATGCTGGAGCCGATAATGCGCCTGAGCGTCCGCACGCCGGAGGAATACCTGAGCGCGGTTATCGCGGATGTGAACGGGCGGCGCGCCGAGATACGTTCAATGGACATCGACGCGGGAGTGCGGCTGGTGGAATGCTACGCTCCGATGTCGGAGCTGTTCGGCTATTCAACGACGCTGCGGTCGTTGAGCCAGGGCCGTGCGACGTTCACGCTGGAAGCCGCGCGATACGGGCGCGTCCCGAACGAGGTGCGGGAGAAATTTTCCTTTGAATGAGCCAGGAACAGTTCTGAATCTACGCCCTGACTTTCGCATTATTTATTGAAAATTGAATGGATAATGAAAACGCGAAAGGTGACTGTCGCCAATTACCCATTCGGACCCTGACCCGTACGGGGAACGGGCGGGGCGCAGCCCCCCGATTTATCGGGGGCCAGCTCGTAGATTGGTGACTGTCACCTTTCCAGGTGTTCTTTATCCAATCAAAGAGCAATAATATGACCGTCGGGGTCGTAATTCAAAAAACTGCTCCATCGTATCGGCGGCAGATTCCGTTCGAAAAAATCGCCGAAAAAAGCAAAAAAGCATTGACAATAACAGTATTTAGAATAGAATCCTAAATTCGAGTTTCCTATTTGAGCGAAACCGTCCCACGTCGCACTGGTGCGGCAGACAGCGAGTCCGGGTCAGCCTGTGCTCCGTCAAGTCGCCAGATGCAGCGGAGTCGCACCGGCGCGCTTGCGGCATTTGCTCACGCAAGCCGGTTATAACATATCCACTGGGGTAACCGCGTGAAGGTGCTTAAGGGGGAGTTGTAGAGTAAACAAGATGCCTGAAGACAAGATTAGAATACGAATGGAGGCATACGACCACGGCGTGCTCGATGTCTCCGCGGCAGGAATCGTTAGCACCGCAAAACGCACCGGCGCTATTGTGCGCGGTCCGATTCCTTTGCCGACAAAGATTGAGAGATATACCGTGCTGCGTTCTCCGCACGTTGACAAGAAGTCGCGTGAGCAGTTCGAGATTCGCACTCACAAGCGGATAATCGAGATCGTCCAGCCGTCGCCGAAAACGGTCGACGAACTGGGCAAACTTGTATTGCCTGCGGGTGTTTATATCAGGATTAAAGCCTGACTGCAGCCGGGCCCTTTTACGGATTCAGCGCACTGTCTGGCTTGGCGCGAAAACCGTACTTGATGTCCGGCATTATTTTGTCCTGTTGAAAATATGATAGACAAACTCATAGGAAAAAAGGTCCGAATGACCCAGATCTTCATGGAAGACGGAAGGCTGGTGCCCGTTACCGTCCTTCGCGCGGGACCGTGCCAGGTCGTTCAGGTCAAGACCGAAGACAGCGACGGATACCACGCGGTGCAACTGGGCTTCGAAGACAAGCCCCGCAATACGACCAAACCGCTGCTCGGTCATTACAAGAAGGCCGGCGTCGCCCCGAAACGCATCCTGCGCGAGGTGAGGCTGAGGGAGGCCGGCGACCTGAAGCCCGGCGACAGCGTCGGCGTGGATATCTTCAGCGAGATCAAACGGGTCGATGTGACCGGAATCACCAAGGGAAAGGGATTCCAGGGAACGATAAAACGTCACCATCACAGCCGCGGTCCGGCCTCGCACGGCTCGAAGAACGTGCGCCGGCCCGGCTCTATCGGCGCCAGCGCAACCCCGTCGCGCGTTATGAAGGGGAAGCGAATGGCGGGGCATATGGGCCACGCGAAACGGACGGTGAGAAACATCGAGGTCGTTCAGGTTGATACGGAAAACAACCTTCTGCTGGTCAAGGGCCCCGTGCCCGGCCCCAACGGGACACACGTTATTGTCAGAAAAACAAACGTATTGAAGTAGAGTACACAGGCATGATAAGCGTACCATACTACGACGGCGAAGGCAACGAGGGCGAACCGCTCGAGATTGACGAGACTGTCTTCGGCACGATAGTCAAAAAGCGTCTGCTGCGCGAGGCCGTGCTTATGTACCAGGCCTGCCGGCGCTCGGGTACCGCCTGTACGAAAACGCGCGCCCAGGTCTCCGGCTCCGGCAAGAAACCCTTCCGGCAAAAGGGCACCGGCCGCGCCAGACGGGGCACGATGCGCTCCGCGCCGCTTTATCGCAAGGGCGGTGTGGCCTGGGGGCCGAAACCCCGCGACTATTCATACAGTATTCCGAAGAAGGCACGCAAAGGAGCGCTCAAATCCGCAATCCTCTCCAAACTCAAGGACAATCAGACAAAGATCATCGAAAAACTTGAAGCAGAGGAACCCAAGACGGGGCGTATTGTCAGGCTGCTGGACAAGATGGGAATCTCCGGCTCCTGCCTGGTGGGGCTGGCGGAACGCGACGAAAACATTTACAAATCGATCAGAAACATCAAAAACGTCCGAATAGACGAGACGAGAAACTTCAACGCGCTCGAAGTATTACGCAACCAGACGCTGCTCCTGACAAAGGCCGCGCTGGCCGCGCTCGAGGAGGCAGCCGGGAAATGAAAACGAAATACGACATACTCCTTTCGCCCGTGGTGACGGAAAAGGCCTACCAGGAAAACCAGAAATACAACCGCTACGTCTTCCGCGTGCATCCGCAGGCGAACAAGGTTCAGGTAAAACAGGCGGTCGAGGAGATATTCAGGAGCAAGAAGGCAAAGGTCCTTTCCGTGCACACGAGCAATGTCAAGGGCAGGCGTCGCGGGCGCGTAAAGGGACAGCGCGGGGTGTCCGCTTCCTGGAAAAAGGCGATTGTCATGCTGAACCCCGAGTGCAAACTCGACCTGTATTAAACATCGGTGGTTCCGCCTGAGGCGGACAAGTATCACCGTAAAGCAGAATAGACAATGGCGATAAAAACATACAAACCGACATCACCGGCGAGGCGCTTCGGACAGAGGCAGGACACCGAAGGCCTGACCGCAAAAAGGCCCGAGCGCACCCTGGTCCAGCGGCTGAAAAAGACGGCAGGCCGCAACAACCAGGGCCGGATAACGGCCCGCCATCGCGGCGGCGGCCACCGGACTCTCTATCGCATCATTGATTTCAAGCGGGACAAGGACGGCGTTCCGGCGAAGGTCGCGGCGCTCGAATACGACCCGGTGCGTTCGGCGCGCATCGCCCTGCTTTATTACGCCGACGGCGAAAAGCGCTACATCCTGGCGCCCCTCGGGCTGAAGGCCGGCGATACCGTGACGAGCGGCGAGAAGGTGGAACCCAGGGTCGGCAACACGATGCCGCTGGGATCGATTCCGCTCGGGCTGACCATTCACAACGTGGAACTGCAGCCCGGCAGGGGAGGGAAACTGGCCCGCAGTGCGGGCGTTTCTATTCAACTGTCGTCCAGAGAGGGAAAATACGCGCACCTGATACTGCCGTCGGGCGAAATGAGAAAGGTAAACGCGAAATGCCGCGCGACCATCGGACAGATAGGAAACATCGAGCACCAGAACGTTCGGGTAGCGGGCGCCGGGCGTAACCGCTGGCGCGGCCGCCGGCCGTACGTGAGGGGCGTGGCCCAGTCCCCCTACTGCCATCCGATGGGCGGCGGCGAAGGCCGTTCCTCCGGCGGCAGGCATCCCTGCTCCCCGACCGGGAAACTGGCCAAGGGCGGGAAGACCAGAAGCCCCAGGAAACCCGGCGACTGGATGATAATTCGCAAGCGCAAGAAAAAATAACCGTTGCTATTCTGGAGGTTGGACCATCTGACATATGGGACGTTCAGTAAAAAAAGGACCGTACGTCGACGAGAAACTCGTCAAGAAAGTCGAGAAGTCGGAAGCCGGGGGCGGGGGCGGGAGCCCCATTAAAACCTGGTCACGGCGATGCACGGTGATTCCCGAGTTCGTCTCGCACACGTTTCTGGTTCACAACGGCAACAAGTTCATCAAGGTCTTCATTACCGAAGATATGGTCGGGCATAAACTGGGCGAATTTGCCGCGACGCGCATCTTCCGCGGCCACAGCGGACGCAAGGATAAGGGATAGTTATGCAGTTCAACGTTAAACTTTCAAAGGCACCGTTTTCCGCGCGCAAGGGCAGACTTGTCATCGACCTCATCCGCGGCAAGAACATCAACAAGGCGCTCGAGGTGCTGCAGTTCGTGCACAAGCGGCCCGCGCGCTACCTGACCAAACTTCTCCGCTCCTGCATCGCAAACGTGGAATACTACAACTCGCAGGACGCGAACAAGGATTTGCCGAAGGTGGACAGCGACGAACTGGTGATAGCCGAGGCGCGGGTCGACGAGGGTCCGCTTGTCGGTTACCGCAGGCGGTGGAACCCCCGCGCCCGGGGCGCGGCGTTTCCGATAAACAAACGAACCTGTCATCTGAAACTCGTTATGGACAAACCGCCCGCGGCCGAAGAGGAAGAAGGCCGTCCGAAGAAGAAAAGGGCCGGGAAAGAGGCCGCGCCCGAGGCGGCGACGGCTGCCGATAAAGAACCCGAAAAAGAAGCCGCCGACCTGGCAGCGGTTGAAGAAACCGGGGAGACGGAACCCGGAGACGACCGAAACGGCGAGGAGTGACTTATGGGCCAAAAGATACACCCCCTAGGATTTCGAATCGGCATCAGGGAACCCTGGCGCTCGCGCTGGTATGCAAAAAAGCCTGTCTACAAGAGGCTTCTGATAGAAGACCAGAAAATAAGGAAGTATGTCAAGAAGGAGTTCTACTTCGCCGGAATATCCCGCATCGAAATCGAGCGTCTCGGCGATGAGTTGTACATTATACTCAATACCGCGCGGCCCGGCGTCATAATCGGGCGCAAGGGAGCCAAGGTCGAAGAACTCCGGACACAACTGTCAGAACTGTGCGGCTGTCCGGTGGAACTCAAGATATGCGAAATCACCCGTCCGGAACTCGACGCAACACTCGTGGCGGAAGGCATAGCGGAGCAACTGTCCAAACGCGCCTCGTTCGGGCGCGTGATTAAAAGAGCCATCGAAGCCACGATGTCCGCCGGCGCGAAGGGCGTCAAGATAAGAATCAAGGGCCGCCTGGGCGGGGCGGAGATGGCGCGCAAGATCAGCGACAGCCGCGGCAAGGTACCTCTGCAGACGATCGACGCGCGCATCGACTACGCGCTGGCCGAGGCCGCGACCAACGCCGGCACCATCGGCGTCAAGGTCTGGATATATCTGGGCAAATACGATCAGGAGGACATTCGCAATGCCCCTTATGCCGAAAAGAGTAAAATATCGAAAAAGCCAGCGAGGAAGGATAAAAGGCAACGCCTCCCGGTGCAATGAGGTTGCATTCGGCCGGTGCGGACTGCAATCGCTTGAGGCGGGCTGGATTTCCGCGCGGCAAATAGAGGCCGGCCGCGTTGCTATGACTCATTTTCTCGGACACGAAGGGAAAATCTTTATCCGCATCTTCCCGCACAAGTCCGTCACGTCGAAGCCCGCCGAAGTCCGCATGGGCAAGGGAAAGGGCGACGTGGATCACTGGGTGGCGGTCGTAAGGCCAGGCACGGTTATGTACGAACTGTCCGGACTGCCCGAGGACGTGGCAAAGCAGGCCCTGGCGCGCTGCGCGCACAAGATGCCCGTCAAGACGAAATTCGCATCGAGGGGACACAAGATATGAAGGCCCGCGATATCAGGAAAAAGAGCCTGATTGAACTGAAGGAGGATCTCACGAACTTGCGCGAAGACCTTTTCAACAGCCAGTTCCGGCTCGGTATCGACGAAGCCGTGAAAATAGGAAGACTCCGCGGGGTGCGCCGGGACATCGCGCGCCTGCTTACCGTCATAAAACAAAAGGAGCTTGCCGAAAAGGAAACCGCTGGCGAGGAGACATATGAGTAAGCGAGGACGAAGAAAAGCGGAAATCGGCCGCGTAACGTCCGACGGGATGAACAAAACCATCACCGTGGCCGTCGAGCGCAGGGAAAAACACCCGCGCTACGGCAAGACAATGAAACGCGTCACCGCGTGCAAGGCGCACGACGAAAACAACGAGGCCCGCAAGGGCGACCGGGTGCAGATTATGGCCTGCCGCCCGCTCAGCAAAACAAAGCGCTGGCGGCTGGTGGAAGTGCTCGAACGGGGCCAAATCGACTAATCAGGGTCGATGGCCGTCACAGTTGAATTTTTTTCTGGCGGACCGTGCAATATGATACAGATGCAGACACGACTCGACGTGGCCGACAATAGCGGCGCCAAGAACCTGATGTGCATCAAGGTGCTCGGCGGCACCCGGCGGCGCTATGCCGGTCTGGGCGACGTCATAATCTGTTCGGTGAAAAAGGCCGACCCGGCCTCGGAAATAAAACAGGGTTCAGTCGTGCGCGCCGTCATTGTGAGGACCAGGGCCAAAGTTCGCCGCCCGGACGGCAGTTACGTGTGCTTTGACAAAAACGCCGGCGTCATCGTCGAGAAGGACGGCAGCCCCAAAGGCACGCGCATCTTCGGCGCGGTTGCAAGGGAATTGCGCCAGAAAAACTTCGTCAAAATTATCTCTCTGGCGCCGGAGGTTGTCTGATGGCAAATGGCGCGAGGAAAATGCGAAGGAAACTTCATCTGAAAAAAGGCGACATTGTTCGCGTCATCAGCGGCAGCGGGGCCCTGGCGGGTCAGCAGGGCAAGATTCTCAGTATTCTATTGAAAGAAAACCGCGTTATCGTTGAAGGAATCAATTACGTTTACAAACACCTCAAGCGCGACCGCGACCGTCCCAAGGGCGGCCGGATACAAAAGGAAGCGCCGATACAGTTGTCCAACGTGATGCTGGTATGCTCTTCGTGCCAGCAGCCCTCACGTCTGCGTATGGAGCGCGACGCGGTAACGGGGTTGCGCAGGCGCGTTTGCAAGAAATGCGACAAGGCCGTCTGACTGGAGCCGATGGCTCCCGGGGTTCAGGCAATTCGCCGGGCGCGGCCTGGAACCTGCTTCAGGTGTTACAGACATTCCCAGAGGAAACGTCTCGACGATGATAAAAGAAGCCGAAACAGTTACGAGACTGCTGAAGAAATACCGGGAGGAAGTCATCCCGGCGATGACGCAGCGCTTTGGCTACAAAAACAGACTGGCCGTGCCCCGACTCTCCAAAATCGTCATCAGTATGGGAGTCGGCAAGGCCAAGGAAACGCCCAAGCGCATGGAAGACGCCCGGGAGGACCTCGCGCTGATAACCGGACAGCGGCCCGTTATCGTACCGGCGAAAAAGGCCGTCTCCAACTTCAGGCTTCGCATCGGCGACCCGATCGGCCTTATGGTTACCTTGCGAAAGAATATGATGCACGAGTTTCTCGACCGGCTCATCAGCATAGCGATTCCCCGTATCCGGGACTTCAGGGGCTTGAGCAGGAAGGCCTTCGACGGGCGGGGCAACTACAATATGGGGCTGACCGAACAGACCGTATTTCCGGAGATAAGCCTGGACAAACTTGAATTCGTTCAGGGGATGAATATCACAATAGTCACGACGGCGCGCACCGACGAGGAAGCGATAGAGTTGCTTACCCTGCTCGGGATGCCGTTTGTGAAATAACGACGCGTGGAGAGGAAGATTGCCCAAAAAATCACTTATAGCAAAACAGAAGCGGGAGCCGAAGTTTCGCAGCCGGAAGTATAACCGTTGCGCGCTTTGCGGCAGGGCGAGAGCCTACTACCGGAAGTTCGACATATGCCGCTGCTGCCTGCGAAAGCTGGCGCATCTCGGCGAAATACCCGGGATGAAAAAGGCCTCCTGGTGAGGGTGTACGGCGAAAGCGGCCTGTCCCGCTGTCAATTACCGAGGGATAGAAAACAACAATGAGCCACACGGACCCGATTGCGGATATGCTTACCCGTATACGAAACGCCAATTGTATCAAACGGGAAAAGGTGGAGGTATTCAACTCCAAAACCAATTACGGTATTGCAGAAGTTCTTAAACGAGAAGGGTTCATCAACGATTTTGAAATCACGCCATACAAAAATCAGGGCAAAATCGTTATTGCACTCAAATATGGACCCGATGGGGAATTAGTCATAAATCAGATAAAAAGGGAAAGCAAACCCGGCTGCCGCGTTTACAAGGCTTCCGGTGAAATCGAAAAGGTATTGGGCGGGCGCGGGGTCGCAATTGTATCAACGTCGAAAGGAATCTTGAGCGACCGCGAGTGTCGCGAGGTTCACGCAGGCGGAGAATTTCTATGCACCGTTTGGTAGTTTTATGGGGCCAAGTACAATGTCACGCGTAGGGAAAAAACCAGTAACAGTACCCGAAGGGGTGAAGACCACAATCACCGGCACCGATGTCACCATTGAAGGCCCGAGAGGCAAACTCCACTTCGTCCTGCCCGAGGGCATCTCCGTGAAAGAGGAAGGGGACAAGCTCTTTATCAGCCGTTTAAGCGACGAGCCGAAACAGCGCTCGCTGCACGGCATGAGCCGAAGTCTGGTCAGCAACATGATAGTAGGCGTCACCACGGGCTTTGAGAGGCGCCTTACCATCAACGGCGTGGGATACAACGCAAAAATTCAGGCCGAGAACCTGGTCCTGAACGTCGGCTTCAGCCATCCGGTCATCAAGCCGATACCGCCGAATATCGAGGTCGAATGTCCCCTGGCCACCAGCGTCCTCATCAGGGGCATCGACAAACAGAAGGTGGGGCAGTTCGCCGCCGCCGTGCGTGCCGTAAGGCCGCCCGAACCTTACAACGCAAAGGGTATCGCCTACGAGGACGAGCAAATACGGCGCAAGGCCGGCAAGGCCTTCGGCAGCGTAGAATAGTCGAGAGCAAAAACAGACGTGAATCTTCAAAAAGAAAAGCAGCGACGCCTCAAGAGGCGGCACAGGCGCGTTCGCCGCAAGGTAGTCGGTACGCCCGAGAGGCCCCGGCTGGCCGTGCACCGCACGCTCAAGCATATACACTGCCAGATAGTGGATGACTATCAGGGCCGGACCCTGCTGGCCCTCTCCACGACAAAAAGTGAATTGCGGAAGGAACTGGGAAACACCCGGGGAGTGGATGCCGCAAAGGAAGTGGGTAAGCGACTGGCCCTGATGGCCCTGGACAGGGGCATCAAAAAGGTGGCCTTTGATCGCGCAGGTTACAGGTACCACGGCAGGGTAAAGGCCCTCGCAGAGGGCGCGCGCGAAAGCGGCCTGCAATTCTGAGGCTGGTGACCCAGGTGACTGTCACCAATTACGGCGGACCTGTTCTATTTACGGAATCTCGCGAGGGTACGAGCGCGATTCGTAGAATAGAACAGGTCCTGGGATGCTCCGGGGACAGTCCCCTGGCGACCGAGACTCGTAGATTGGTGACTGTCACCGTAAGAGCAGGCAGCCGGCGAGGCGGACAAGTGTCGCCGCAAAAAACTTACTATAGTTGTCAACAGGGAGCACGCTTTTGGCACAGGACAGGGAAGATTTTCAACCGGAGTTTGAAGAAGTAGTCGTGAAGGTTAACCGCACGGCAAAGGTCGTCAAGGGCGGCCGGAGGTTTTCCTTCAGCGCGCTTGTGGTTGCTGGAAACCGCAAAGGGCGCGTCGGCATCGGCTTCGGCAAGGCCAACGACGTCCCTTCCGCCGTTGCCAAGGGCGTCAAAGACGCACACAAGAGCCTTGTCGAGGTGGCCCTGCTTAAAAAGACGATACCGCACAAGGTCATCGGCCGCTTCGGCGCTGCGAAAGTCATTATGATACCCGCCGCGCCCGGAACCGGCGTCATCGCGGGGGCGTCAGTGCGCGCGGTCGTTGAACTGGCCGGGCTGCACGACATCCTCACGAAATCGCTGGGCAGCAATAATCCGATTAACCTTGCCAAGGCCACGGTGGAAGGTCTGGGCAAAGTGAGAACCCTCGAACAGATCGAGGCGCTTAGAGGAGTGAAACTCGCATGAACCTGCACGAGGCAGTCGCAGGCCGCACAGGCCGCAAGAAAAAGATGCGTGTCGGAAGAGGCGACGCCTCGGGCAAGGGAGGAACCTGCGGCCGCGGACACAAGGGCGCCAAAAGCCGCTCCGGATACAGCAGGAAAGTCGGTTACGAAGGCGGCCAGACGCCTCTCATTCGCCGCGTGCCGAAGGTCGGGTTCAACAATCCCTTCGGCAGAAAATATGTCACCGTAAACGTCTTCCGCCTGGATGTGTTCGAGCAGGGGGCGGAGGTGACCCCGGAGATACTGAAAGAACGCGGCGTGATTAAGAAGATAGGCGACGGTGTCAAAATTCTGGCCGGCGGGGAGATAACCAGAAAACTCACAGTCACCGCACACAAATTCAGCAAAGGCGCCGTCGAGAAGATACGGAATGCCGGCGGAGAAGTGAAGGAACTCGGGTGATGTTCTCGACCTTCGAAAATATATTCAAGATACCCGAACTCAAGAAGAGAATCCTGGTTACACTGGGACTGCTGGCGGTCTATCGAATAGGTTTTTCCATTCCGATACCCGGGGTGACGTTTAGCAGGTTCGTAGAAGGGCTGGTTTTTGCGCCGGGCAAAGCGGGGGAGGGAGGGCTCTTTGGCATTATCTCGCAACTTGGCGCCATAACAGGAGGCGCCTGGCTCAGCGGCTCGATATTCAGCCTGGGCATTATGCCCTATATCAGCGCGTCCATTATTTTCTCGCTGTTGCAGAAGATTGTCCCCAGCCTGGAACAACTGGCCAAGGAAGGCGAGGCGGGCCAGCAGAAACTGAATCAGTACGCGCGCTACGTTACCGTTCTGTTGTGCCTGGTGCAAGCCGTTTTCATTTTCCAGAAACTGCCGGCCGAACTGCTGCCTGTGGCGGACAGGTCCGTGTTCAGCGGGATGTTCCTGCAGTTTTTCATAGCGCTCGCCGCCGGTACGATGCTGATAATGTGGATAGGGGAGCGCATAACGGAGAGCGGCATCGGCAACGGCATATCGATGCTTATTATGGCCGGCATAATTGCGCGAATGCCCTCGGCTATGGGCGTGATTTTCAACAATTATTTCTCTTCAAGCCCCTTAAAGGGGACGCCTGAAACCGGGGTGCTCGTCGTCAGCGGTCTTGTCATGGCGTTCGTGCTCATCGTGATGGGCGTCATCGTTATAACGCAGGGCACGCGGAAAATAACGATTCAGCAGGCGAAACACGTGCGCGGAACGCGAATCTACGGCGGCCAGCGCTCCTATATGCCGCTTCGCGTGAACCATGCCGGGGTTATGCCCGTTATATTCGCCTCGCCGGTGATGATGCTTGTCAGCACCATCTTCGCGCAGTGGCTGCTGGGCGTGGGCGGCGGGGGAGTCGGCAATTTCTTCGGCAGGCAGTTGTCCAACGCCGGCGTGCTTTACACGCTTATGGAGGTCGGGCTGATATTCTTCTTCTCCTACTTCTGGACCGCGCTGTACTTTAATCCGGCCGATACGGCGAAGAACATAAAGGAATACGGGAGTTTCATACCCGGCATCAGGCCGGGGAAAAACACCTCGGACTACATGGAAAAAATAATGAACCGCGTGATATTCGGAGGCGCGGCGTTTCTCGCGGCCATAGCGATATTGCCGATGCTGCTCAGCAGCGCCCTCGAGATGGATTATATCGTCGTGTCCTTCCTCGGCGGAACCGGCATCCTCATCGTGGTCGGCGTTGCCCTGGACCTCGTGCAGAAGGTTGAATCGCACCTCGTCATGCGGCACTACGACGGCTTTATGAGCGGCGGAAAACGAATCAGAGGGAGGCGAAGGTGAAAATCGTGCTCCTCGGCCCCCCCGGCGCGGGCAAAGGCACCCAGGCGGTGCGCCTGGCGCGGGATGCCGGGCTCAGGCATCTTTCAACCGGTGACGTGCTCCGCGAGGCGGTCAAGGCCGGCACGGAAGTCGGTCTGAAGGCCAGGTCATATATGGAAAGCGGCGCCCTGGTGCCCGACGAGGTCGTTATCGGAATAATAGAAGAACGAATGAGAGACGATGGTCCGGAGGTTTCGCATTTGCTCGACGGCTTCCCGCGCACCGCGGCACAGGCCGAGGCGCTGGATGAGTTGCTGAGCCGGCTGGACAGCAGACTCGACGCGGTGGTTTACTTCGATGTCCCCGAGGATGTTGTGGTCGAGAGGCTCTCCGGCAGACGCACCTGCAGAAAATGCGGCGCGAATTTTCACGCGGAGTTTATGCCGCCGAAAAAAGACATGATTTGCGACAAATGCGGCGGCGAACTGTATCAGCGCGAAGATGACAGGCCGGAAAGCGTCAGGAACCGTCTTAGCACCTATCAGGCCCAGACCGCTGAACTGATAGACTATTATCGCAGGGAAAACCTGCTCAGGAAGGTCTCAGCCGAAAGGGAGCCCGACGCGGTTTACAAAAACCTCAGGGAGGCACTCGGTCTGGATTGACTCGATGCCGCCGCCGGCAGGCCCGGGAGCGCATCCAAAGGCAATGGCGATAGTATTAAAATCGAAGCGCGAGATAGAACTGATGAGGTACGCCTCGCAGACGGTCGCGGGCGCGCTCAGGGCCGCGGGGAATGTCGTAAAACCCGGCGTTACCACTGCTGAAATCGACAGGGTAGTTGCCGATTACATTGTCGGCCGGGACTGCACAATCGCCTTCAAGGGACTTTACGGCTACCCGGCCAACGCCTGTATCTCGGTAAATGAGGAGATTGTTCACGGGATACCCGGGCCGAGGAAACTGGTCGAAGGAGACATCGTGTCCATCGACGTCGGCGCGGGCTACAGGAATTATTTCGGCGACGCGGCGGTGACCTTTCCCGTCGGCGAAATAAGCCCCGAGGACAGGAGGCTTCTGGATGTCTGCCGCGAATCCCTGGAAGCGGGGATCGAGGCAATGAAGCCCGGGGCGGCGCTCAGGCGCGTTTCGGCCGCGGTGCAGAACCACGCCGAGGCGGCCGGGTTCTCCGTCGTCAGGAAATACGTCGGCCACGGCATCGGGCTCAAGTTTCACGAAGAGCCGCAGATACCCAACTTCGTCGAGACGGGCGGAGGCAGCGGCATCATACTCAGGCCCGGTATGACCCTAGCCGTAGAGCCGATGATAAACGCGGGGGGATACGATGCGGTAACCCTTGCCGACGGCTGGACGGTTGTGACGGCCGACGGCTTAAAATCGGCGCACTTTGAGCATACGTTACTCGTGACCGAAGAGGGCGCCGAGATACTAACCAGAGAAGATTGACTGTCGACAATAGCGATGTCAGAGGAAAACCGGGAGGATGACTGTCATCTTTCCGGGCCGTGTTCCTTCTGACTGTCCGGGACTCAACAGGAAACATTCGTGGCGAAAGAAGAAGCAATCAAAGTCCAGGCGACCGTAAGAGAAGCGCTGCCCAACGCGATGTTCAAGGTCGTGCTGGAAAACGGGCACGAGGTGCTGGCCCATGTCTCCGGCAAAATGCGGATGCACTATATCCGAATCCTTCCCGGAGACGTAGTTACGGTGGAACTGTCGCCCTACGATCTCGAACGCGGCAGGATCGTCTGGCTGGAAAGACAGCCGCGAGGAAACCAATGAAAGTCAGGTCTTCAGTAAAGCGAATTTGCGAATATTGCAAACTAATCCGGCGCAAAGGCGTGGTAAGGGTCATCTGCAAAAACCCGCGCCACAAGCAGCGCCAGGGATAGCACTGTATCGTCATCGTTGCGGGAGGTTTTAATGCCGCGCATAGCAGGAATCGATATCCCGGCTGACAAGCCGGCCTTCGTTGCGCTCACGTACATATTCGGTATCGGAAGGCCGGCCGCGGAAAGTATTCTCAAACGCGCGGGGATAAAACGCACCATACGACCCCGCGAAATGAGCGAAACCGAACTGGCGGCCCTTAACAATATCATCGAGAAAGATTGCGTGGTCGAAGGCCCCCTGCGCAGGCAGGTAAGCCAGAACATCCAGCGCCTGAAGGACATCAACTGCTGGCGCGGACTGCGCTGGAGAAAGGGCCTTCCCGTGCGCGGCCAGCGAACCAGGACCAACGCCCGAACCCGGAAAGGACCGCGCAAGACCGTCGCCGGAAAGAAGGGCGTAAAAGAACAACACGGCTAAGTAAAACCGGATAATCCGTCTGTGTAGGGCACGGTCTGAATTTATCCCGCCCTTCAGGGTTCTCGTCCCGAGACCCTTCAGGGTCGAGGGAAGCGAAGCCGAGGAAGACCGTGCCGAGAAAACGGAAGGCCCTCCCGACCGGGGTCGGGATAAATTCAGGGCCTTCCCTGCAAAAGCATTGTTTTAGACTATGCCGCTCGAAAGAGTCTAACGGAGAAATAAACCGTATGGCCAAGACACCGAAAAAGCGTGGAACTGTGCGCCGCAACGTCGTCAAGGCAATCGCGCACATCAAGGCCACCTTCAATAACACGATTATCACAATAGCGGACGTTAACGGAAACGTCCTGTGCTGGGGTTCATCCGGAACTGCCGGCTACAAAGGCAGTCGCAAAAGCACGCCCTTTGCGGCCCAGCGCGCCGCCGAAGGCGTGGCGGACAGGGCCAAAAAATTCGGTGTGCGCGAACTCGACATCCGCGTCAAAGGTCCCGGCTCCGGACGCGAATCAGCAATCCGCGCGCTTCAGACGGCGGGGCTTAACGTCCGCCTCATCGAAGACGCCACTCCGTTGCCGCACAACGGCTGCCGCCCGAGAAAGAAACGCCGAGTATAAAAGGAGTCCACGATTATGGCCCGCGAGACAGGCCCACAATGCAAACTCTGCCGGAGGGAAGGGGTTCAACTCTTCCTCAAGGGCACCCGCTGTCACTCCATCAAGTGCGGCATCAGAAAGCGCGACTATCCGCCCGGCGAACACGCATGGCGGCGGAGCAGGTTCTCCGAATACGGACTGCAACTGAGAGAAAAGCAGAAGGTGAAACGCTACTACGGCGTGACCGAGCGGAAGTTCCGCAACACGTTTGCCTGCGCCGAGAAGTTACGCGGCAACACCGGGGAAAACCTGATGGCCCTGCTCGAAGCGCGCCTCGACAACGTCGTGGCGCAACTCGGCTTCGCGGTCAACCGGCGTCAGGCGCGACAGCTCGTTGCGCACGGGCACTTCCTGGTGAACGGCAAAAAAGTATCTATCCCCTCCCGCCTGATGCGGAAGGACGACGTCGTTTCACCCGTGCCGAAGGACAAGACAAAAGAAATCGTGAGGCAGGCCCTGGAAATCACCAAGTCGGATACCGTTCCTTCCTGGCTCAGCGTCGATGCCGAAACACTCAGCGGCACGGTCCTCGACAAACCCAAACGCGATGAAGTGCCGATCAAGGTCCAGGAGCAACTGATAGTCGAGTTCTGTTCGAAATAGCACTGCAGGCAAGCGCGGGATTCTCTCCCCCCGTAAAAGCGGAGATTTGTGCGCCTGTGGCATAATTTATGCGCATCGGTCGCAGCGGAATGAAAAGCGGAGAAGACCATGAGAATTCGCTGGAGAAATTTCGAATTGCCCGGGAAGGTCGAGGTTGACCGGGAAACCCTGAGCCCGACCTACGGCAAGTTTGCCATCGAGCCTTTCGAAAAGGGCTACGGTATCACCGTCGGCAACAGCATCCGGCGGGTACTGCTCTCCTCTCTCGAAGGCACGGCCGTTACCTCCATCAGGATACAGGACGTCCAGCACGAGTTCAGCACGATTTCCGGAGTGCTTGAAGACGTAACCGACATCATTCTGAACATCAAGAAACTCCTGCTCAAGATTGAAGTCAACCACCCAGTCTCTTTGCGCATAGAAGAGACCGAGCCCGGCGAAGTCACCGCGGGACACATTCAGCCGCACGCCAACCTGGAGGTGGTGAATCCGCAGATGCACATTGCCACGATCGTCGAGCCCACCCGGTTCGTGGTCGACCTCGAAGCGCGGCGCGGCAGGGGCTACGTTACCGCCGCGGAGAACGAGCGCGAGGGGCAGGAACTCGGCACAATCCCGGTGGACAGCATCTTCTCGCCGGTGCTCAGGGTCAAACACCGCACCGAAGATACGCGCGTCGGACAGATGGTCAACTACGACAGGCTTATCCTGGAAATCTGGACGGACGGCACGGTTGAACCGGAGATGGCGCTTGTTGAAGCGGCAAAGATACTTCGCAAGCACCTGAATCCCTTCGTGCATTACTTCGACCTCGGCCCCGAACTTCAGCAGGCCTCGAAGCGTGAGGATGAAGAAGAAAAACGCGCCAGGCACCTTGAGGAATTTCACACGAAACTGGCCAGACCAATCTCCGAACTTGATTTGTCCGTAAGGGCCACGAACTGCCTCGAGGCGGAAGGCCTGAAAACCCTGGCGGATCTGGTCAAAGTGCCCGAATCCCAGATGCTTGAAATCAGAAACCTCGGCAAGACTTCCCTCAAGGAAATCAAAAAGAAACTCACCGAGGCGGGATTAAGCCTCGGAATGGACCTGAACGCCCCCGAGAAACTGCAGGAAGAACAACAAGAACAGGAAGAAGAAAAACAGGAAGAAGAGGTAATCGTCTGATGCGCCACCGAAAAACAGCAAAGAAACTCGGACGCAACACCGCTCACCGCACCGCGCTGCTGAAGAACCTTATGACCGCGGTCCTGCTGTCCAAAAACCTGCGCATTCGCACGACGCTGGCCAAGGCGAAGTTCATCAAGCCGGACCTCGAAAAAATCATCACGCTCGGCCGCAAGAAAACGCTGGCCCGCTACCGAAGGGCTATCGGACTGCTCCATGACGAGGCCGCAGTCGCGCGCCTGTTCAGCGAAGTGGGACCCTCCTTCGAGATGAGCGGCCGCCCGGGCGGCTACACCCGGATACTCAAACTGGCCCCGCGACGCCTCGGCGACGGGGGAAAACAGGCATTCCTCGAAATAATAAAAGAGGGCGGCAAAACCACCGAAAAGAAAAAGCGGTTTTCGCTGAGAAAGCGAAAAAAAAAGTAGCCTGATGAGGAGTTATCAGTGATGGACGACTCCGGCGACTGCATCTTCTGCAAACTCACCAGTCACGAAGTGCCCGCCAGTGTGATTTACGAAGACAATCACTGCATGGCGCTGCTCGACGCCTTCCCGCTCGCCGAGGGACACAGCCTTGTCCTGCTCAAGGAACATCGCATCAACATACTCGACGCATCCCCCGAAGACCTCGCCGCGATAATGCGCGTTGTGAAAATCATCGCGCCCGCCGTTATGAAAGGCACCGGAGCGGCCGGGCTGAACCTGTTTTGCAACACCGAAAGGTGCGCCGGCCAGGCAGTGCCCCACATTCACTTCCACCTGGTTCCCCGCCACGAGAACGACGGCCTGAAACCCGACTGGAAACAGAAACAGTATGAAGAGGGCAGGGCGGAAATCGTCTGCGAAAAAATCCGCTCATTCATCCCCAAGGCCAAATAGATTCGCCCTTTCAGCCGTATAACATTATCACAGGGGGAATCCATCTACTCGAACCACAACGCAAAAGGCGGCTCCGCAGGCAATCCGCCTGAGGCGGACAAGCAGGCAACAGGCAACATAAAACGCAATTTGCGACCGGACCGGTTCTATTTACGGAGCGCAGGCCCGATTTATCGGGCCCAGCTCGTAGAATAGAACCGGTCCTCAGATGAGCAATTGGCTTATGAAACGATGTGTATTGCCCGTAATCGAACTTCTGCCACAGTAATCGTGAGGAACGAATATGAAAGCCGGAATTTTCCTGACGGCAATTGCCCTTGTCCTTGTTGCGGCGGCCCTGCCGCTGCGGGGCGATACGGCAAAAGACGAATTCAACAAACTCATAACCGATGGGGAGAAGATGCTCGCGTGCGGACAGGAAGCCCGGTACCCGGGGCTTTTTGAACTCGCGCAGGCGCGTTTCAAGGCGGCGCTCCTGCTGGACCCCGATTCCGTGCTCGCGCATCGCGGCCTGCAGGACTGCCGCCTGCTGCTGGGCGAAGAAGAGGATGTGATGAATCGCTACAGGGAACTGCTCGACGAACATCCGAAATCCCCCGACTACCTCTATCTGTACTCCCGACTGGTTGAAAAGCCGAAAGAACAGTACGAACTTCTGATGAAGGCGGTCGAACTCGACGACAAATCGTACTGGGCGCACTACGGACTGGGCGAACTGATGTACAGGGGCAAAGCGCTGGCTGGCAGCATAGAGCAGTTCGAGCGATGCATCGAGATTGATTCCCGGAGGTCGGAGCCGTATTTCTATCTTATACAGATATATATGGAAGACCTTACAATCCCGCAGCCGGACAAGGCGCTCGAGGTCTGCAAGCAGGCCGTTGCAAACCTCCCGTCGCCCGCTTCCGCACATATGTGCATCGGCAGTATATTGCAGTCCGAAGAGAAAATCGACGAGGCCGTTAAGCATTACGAGAAGGCCGTTGAACTCGCGCCGGACAATCCGACGTATCGTATGCAACTGGCGGAGGCCCTCGTAAAGGAAAATCGGAACGAGGAGGCCGCGCGGCACCTGCGCAGGATTCTCGACTCGGCTCCCAATGCGAGGGACCTCGCGCGCGCAATCAAACTCGCAGAGTCAATCTTCATGCCGCAATGGGACCTGACCTCGGGCCAGAAAGAGCGGCTGGAACGCGCGGCTATACATCTGGAAAGAAACAAACAGGACAGGGCGCTGGAAATAATCAATGACCTTATCGCGGAAAAGAAGGACGTCGCGCTCCTTTATTACCACAAGGGCAGAGTGCTGCAGGCCGGGCAAAAAGTCAAAGAGGCGCTGGAACAGTACAGGAAAGCCGCCGAACTCGAACCGGCGTTTGCCGAACCGCACCTGGGAATAGCGGAAATCCTGCTCGCGGAGGGCAAAATCAAAGAAGCCGGAGAATCCGCTCTCAAGGCGGCCGAGCTGAACCCCTACCTGGCCGACGCACACAAAATCCTGGCGCAAATCCACCACGGCGAAAAGCAGTACGGCCGGGCCGTCCGCTCGGCCGCGCGATTTTATGCAATCCGCGGCGAATACGACGAGATAAGGGAATATCTCATCGACGAAGTCCGCATTGATGAGAGCGGCAATCCCGACCTCTCCTTCAAATCGCCCGAACACTCCGTCAAAATCTACCGGGGCACGATGCCGACCGGCAGCGACGTGTTCGTTCACTGGCGCATACACGTTTGCAGGGACGGCGTAATCGTTCGTCGGCTGTTTGCCGAGAGCGTGACCGGGTTCAATTCCGAGACGCGCAGGCGCGAGGCTCATTACTATCTGTGCGAACTGCTCGACGACGAGAACACGACGCGCAGGATATTCCTCGGCGTGAACCGGCTCAGCCTGGGCGACTGGAAACAGACCGTCAGCGAATATCTGGCCGGCCGCCTGGAATAGGGACTGTCCCTATTGTAAAAGCATAGGCTAAATCAGACGTTTCCTTTACGTGGGATACGATGGGAGAGAACACAATGTATAGAATTATGATTCGTGGTGTTTTAGCGCTGATAATCTTGATGGTCTTGATTGTTGTGGTTTCCTGCACGAACAGTCATGGGACTGCAAAGGAGGAATCCATGGATAAAAATTGTGGGGCTACTCAAAAGC
>JBDRIB010000228.1:0-3592 GCA_043816375.1 Planctomycetota bacterium
TTTTCTGGCTCTCGAAGTGCTTCCCACGGAAGCAGCCTCAACCATAGTAATTCCCGCTCCTCCTTCCGCCAGTCTTCTGTATCTGTCAAGCGTGGCCTCGGAAGGGAAACCCGCGGTCGATTCATCATCCGGGTCCGACACGCAATCGTTGCATTCCATCGGCTGGTGCACAAGCCTGTTCGGCGCGGTCGGTCTGCCCACCCTGATTGGCGACAGCAGGTTTGGAAATTTTTTGTCTTCTGTTTCTTGCGTCATCTTAAACCTCGTATCCGGCCTTTCTCAATACCGGCCTGAATCTCTCGTACGCATCCTGCGGATTCCCTAGTACCCCGGCCTGGTCCGCCAGTATAAATGTTTCCGTCAGGTATGAGACATCGACTTTCTCCTCAATGCCTCCGAGCAATTTGAAATGGTCCTGATGACCGTTCAGGTAAGCCAGAAACACCAAGCCCGCTTTGTAATTGGATGCAAGGGGCGGACTGCCCATTGAAAATATGCGTCTCGAAAGAGGCACGGTTCCTTCCATCAGTTTGTCATATTGCTCCCTGTTCCCTTTTGCAAGATATTGCAGCGCTTTGGCCGCGACAGGCGCTATGCCGTCGAAAATGCCGAGCAGGGCATGACTGTAGTCGCCCAGGGGATATGTCCTGCCCCGCCCGGGCGACCAGGTTTTGCCTTCCGCCCGGTATCTGTCTTTTCCGGCAATCAACTCCGGAAAATTAAGGTCATCCCCGGTTAAAACGACCTGGCCGAATTCCCTGATGTCCTTTCGCAACCCTTCTTCGAACAGGGGGTCCAGAGTTGAAAGTTTTATGCCCGCTATGTAACTTTCGCCGACTCCCCGTCCAAGAGGATTGTATCTCTCCATCAACGGAACGACGACCTCCTTTGCCGCCTCGTCAATATCTTCAAAACCCCAGTAATTTGCCATATTCGGATTGAAGGCGGCACCAAGCCAGTGCAGATAAACGGGGCCATCGACGTTCGCCATAACGCCCCGCAAAAACTCTTCGTAATTTTTCCTGTCGGGGAATCTTTTCGGAAGGATGTCATTCGGAAAGATTATTGCGGCACCGCCTCTTTCCCGGATAAAATTGATTTGTTGAACGTATGAATCAATGACTTCGCTTAAACTGCAACTGTCCGAATCCTTCACCAAATCGGCTCCTGCTCCGCCGATGACCGCCCTGTTCGCGGGGTCTTCTTTTGCGGCGGTTAGCGTATTTTCCAGAAGGATGGAGGCCACATCCCATCCAGTTTCACCGCCTCTTTGGGCGGTATCCATCGCCTCTGCAACGCCGAAACCCAGATTCCACAGGCAGGTCCTGTATGCAAGCGTTGCTTCCCAGTCAATATCCCCGGCGGCGGCAGCCCTGCCCGGCTCAAATTTGTAATCAGGACTTGCGACAATGTGGGCCGCGGCATATACCTCTCTAATCGGCTCTATCCCTTTTTCCAGAGTCAGGTCCAGGGGGGCAGTTTTGGGCTGGTATTCCACCAGTCGGCCCTTTCTATCTCCCCGACTCCGCTTCCCTCGACCCTGACCCGTACGGGGAAGGGCGGGACAAGCAGTTTCAGGCAAGAGCATCATTAAGCCTTTCGGTAACAGTTACTGGAGATACAATTGTAAGTCGTTTAAGAGCAGGCAAAGAAGGTGGCGCACCTTGTGCTAGTTTCGCTTTTCCCTCAGTCACAGAGAATCCGCCGCCTGATTACAGTTGCTCACTTATTGACATGACTTCCAATTGAAGACTATTCTTCCTCATAGGTTTTCGTTGTTTGTCGTCCATCCTCGTGCGCCATCACGCACGGGACTTCCTTGCGGCATTTCGCCCTCGACTACCGACTTCCAGAGCATTGTAAGTGAATCAAACCAGCCGCCACGGAACCATGCGCAGTTGACCACCGTGTTCGGGTCATCGATGACCGCGCTGAACTCCCCCTTGCTGTCCGGCACACCTTCCTGCCCCTCCCTTCGGTTCGGGATAAACCACAGGAGAAATCCGTTCCCTGCCTTCCCGACGCCTGAACTCCCTTCTTCCAACGCCATAAAGTTGGTCGCATGAAAACTGTAAACCGCTTCGATCTTATTTGGTGTAGGATTTCTGAATGCAAACTCAAGCGCCGCGACCGGCAGACTGCTGCGGTCGGCGTCGCCGGGCGTGAACGGACTCCAGCCGGTTACAGACACTTCGAGAGGGATTGCCTTATCTTGAAGAGTTACGCTTGCGAAAGGAAACCCGGCGGAAAAAGCGGCTTTTTGGAAGCGAGGCAGTCCATAGTTTTTGCCCTGAGCGCCGTTTCCCGACGACGCCAGTGACGCCCCACGAGGAAACATTATCTTCCAGCCCGGAACAGGCCCCTCCAGAACGCGGGCGATATTCACGGAATCTTTGACACATATGGCGGAAAATACTGTCGGCTCATTAAAGATGTCCGGACGGTGGCGGAGGGAAAAATGCGACAGCATACCGCTGCCTTCGAGGCATATCATACCGGCGCCGATTCCTCCAAGAGGAAACGCCACCCGGTTCAGATACTCGCCTGTATAACACTCGTTATATTCCTGTCCCGTCACGGTTCCCGCAGTCCTCTTTATTATAACCACCACAGGCCGAAAACTGTCGCGGCTGAGGTCAGTCAACCTTGGTGTTTAGAAGTCCCACGCCACGATGCTACGATATCGTCCGCCGTATTAACTTCTACAAGGAAATCCAAAAGATCATTCCGCAACTCGGTCATTATCTCAGGGCGGTCCCCGGCAATCGATTTTTCTTGTGCAGGTGATTTGGAAAGGTCAAAAAGGAGGTCAACTGCCTGGCTATCCTTCATCTGTACTTTATCATAACCATCAACAGCCTTATCCCTGAGTGCCCCTTCTCCTTTATTCTCGGGATAGAATATCGCAGTATATTGATTCTTTACTACCGTAACAGGCACACCTGCTCCTTTAAGATATGGGGCGCTCACCGCAAAATCACGGTGCTTTTGTTCCTTATCTGCCAAAATACGCGCAAACGATTTGCCATGCACGCTCTCAGGAATGTCAATGCCTGCCAGTTCAAGAATAGTAGGCATAATGTCCATAGGCTGCACAACAGCGGAACATCTCCCCACGGCTGCGCCGGGGTGGAATACGATTAGTGGAATATGATTAATCTCTTCGTACAGTGGAATATAGGACAGCCGTTCGTCTTTTCCAACGAGACACTTGCCGATAATTCCATGCTCGCCGTGCAAGAAACCATGGTCGCTGGTAAAGAGTACCATGGTATTATCAAACAGGCCGAGATCTTCTATCCTTTCGAAGAGTCTGCCGGCCCAGCGGTCTACAAGTGTAACCTCGCCGGCATATAGTGCCCTGCAATGCTTCAGTTCCGCCTCCGAAAGAAAATCGGTAGAGGCGTATAAAGGATAGTCAATGACTTCTCCGCTGTAGCCCGGGTCATACATATCCACGTACCACTGCGGAGCATTCCATGGCTCATGAGGATCAAGGACATCAACGTAAAGGAAGAAATTTTCCCGCTTGTAGTTCTGCTCCAGCCATTCACAGGCAACGGTCATTGACCTGGCGACGAAGCGGTCTGCT
>JBDRIB010000229.1:0-23212 GCA_043816375.1 Planctomycetota bacterium
CTTAAAAACGACGCCGGAATCATCGTTTCCACCCCACTCTGTCATCCCATAGAGAGTCGAGCCGGAAACGACAAGCGAACCTGAGGGATTTCTCCCATCGTTGTCCCCCCCGGCAAATTCGCGCAGGAGACCGTAGTCGGTGCCGTCGGTGTTCAATTTGAAGACCACACCGTCATTATGGTCTCCACCTTCTTGTGTCATTCCGTAGAGGGTCGAGCCGGAAAGTGTCAGCGAACCCCAGGGAGTAGCCCCATCATCCGTGTATCCGGTAAAGTTGTGCAAGATGCCATAGCCCGTGCCGTCGGTGTTTACTTTGAAGACCACACCTTTATTATGGCTTCCGCCTGCGGATGTCATTCCGTAGAGGGTCGAGCCGGAAAGGATGAGCGAACCATTGGGGTACATCCCATCGACCGCTCCCCAGGCAAACTCGTGCAAATGGCTGTAGCCGGTGCCGTCGGCGTTCATCTTGAAGACCACGCCGGTATCATTATGAGCGTCTCCACCGCCACGGTATGTCATCCCGTAGAGGGTCGAATCGGAAACGATAAGAGAACCATTAGGGCCGCGCCCATCGTTCCTGCTAAACGCCCCGCTAAATTCGTGCAGGAGCGTTATGCCGGAGGCCGTCTGCGAGACGATTGCGAAGATGACAGGCAGGAGAAAAACGAAGAGCGGAAAGGAGACGAGCAACCTTCTTTTTGACTTTCTCATAATACATACTCCTGTATCTACAACAAAAAATGTGGGCCGGAAACAACGCTTCCTACCTAACGGGACACACAAGCAGCGAAAAAGTCGCGGTTTTTTTTCGGGAAAAATTTTCGGCAAGGGCGAACATTGGACGGCATACGGGGAATGTGGCAAAAAGAAAGGGCGGCCCATACGAGCCGCCCTGTTTCGAATTCTGTAATAACTCAAGTTGACTGACTTTTTTCTGACGGAATTCGAGGCTTAAACGTATTTCTTTGGCAAACAGCGCCTTACGGTGACAGTCACTAATCTACGAATCTCGCTCGGCGGGCTCGCTCGGTTCCGTAATCAGTGACAGTCACCGACGTTAGCGCATTTTCCTGCGCATAATGCCTGCGAGCACGGCAAGGCCTGATGCGCTTCCAAGCATCAAAAAGATGGTGGAAGGCTCGGGAATATGGCATTGGTTGCCGACCCAGGCGCTTCCATCGCCGCCCCCCTGGAATTTGAGGGTCAGGTGGTCGCATGAATAGAAGTCTAAATCATCCTCGGTTATGGGCGCGGAGTCAACAAATTTAATGCGGAATATAATGGTGTCAAAGACGGCGCCGTCCCAACCGTTCTGGAGAAAGCCTTCGGCGTAGTCTTCCATTGGAATGCCGGCTCCGTCGAGTGCGTTGTCGCTGAAGATAGCGTTATTATTGCTGTTCTCGGTGGCCTCGTAAGCCCGGGCCACTATTCCGCCTCCCCCGCCGAGGCCGAAGTCCCAGTCCAGTGTCCGCTCGATAGCGGTGGCAGCGACCGGATTTCCCGCTCCCTGCGCAAAGCGAACCCCCACCGGGGCGATAACGGAGCAATCACCGAATATCGGCTCGTAGTCATCGGGCAGGTCAAACTGGAACTCGGTGATGAAGGCGTTGGCAAACTTGTCCGGCATCAGTTCGGTCAGCAATGAAGTATTTGTAAGGGCAAAATCAATAGTCCCGCCGGTGGCCGTGGTCTCAAATATGCTCGCCTCGACCACGGCGCTGCCGAACAACCCCGGTGCCCCGACAAGTTCTTGCGGTCCAAAATGGGTTGTCACGCTGGCGGCAAAGGCGGAGAAGGACAGTGCCGTCATAGCGATAAATACACCGATAATTTTCATCTTATTCATTGTCACGCTCCAGATTGTTGAATTTCAGTTGCCCTCATTACCTAATGCTTCAAGCAACATTCGTGCCGTCCGCTGCCTCGTTTGCCGCGTCCTAAGCCCTGCAACGTCAAGGAGATACACGGCTGCCAAAAAACCCCTGCCGTACCAGGGGTCGCCCTTTCCCAATTTATGCCCACTTTCCCCATAACTGGTCACATAAGCGGGCAAAAAGTCTCGGTTTTTTTCGGAAAATCTTCTGCAAGGGCGAACATTGAAAGGCATACGGGGGATATGGAGAAATGAAAAGGCGACCCGTACGGGTATGGACCGCCCTGTTTTGAATCTTGGTTATGAGTTATGTCTTAGCGCATTTTCCTGCGGACCACTCCCGCCATCACCGCCAGCCCGCAGCCGATGAGAACAAGCGTCCCCGGCTCGGGAACGGTATAGTTGCCAACCCAGGTACTTCCGTCTCCTCCCTGGAATTTGAGGGTCAGGTGATCGCATGCATAGTAGTTTAAATCATCGTCGGTTATGGGCACGGAGTCCTCAAATCTAACGCGAAATATGATGGTATCAAAAGCGGCACCCTCCCAGCTATTCGCAAGAAAGCCCACGGCGAAATTTTCCACCGGGGTACCTGACAGGTCTAGCGCGTCGTTACTGAAGATAGCATTATTATTGTTGTTCAGGCTGGCTTCGTTAGCCCGGGCAATCATCCCGCCCCCCGTGCCGGGGCCGAAGTCCCAGTCCAGTGTCCGCCAGATATCCGTGGCGAGGACCGGATTTCCCGCTCCTTGCGAAAAGCGGGCCCCCATCGGCGCTATAACGGAGCAATCGCCAAATATCGGCTCGTAGTCACCGGGCAGGTCAAACTGGAACTCGGTGATGAAGGCGTTGGCAAACACGCCCGGCTCCGGTTCGGTCAGCAACGAGGTGTTGGTGAGGGCAAAATCAATAGTTCCGCCGGTGGCCGTGCTCGCAAATACGCTTGCCTCGACCACGGCGCTGCTGAACAGCCCCGGCGCCCCGGCGAGTTCTTGCGGTCCAAAATGGGATGTCACGCCGGCGGCAAAGGCGGAAAAAGGCAGTGCCGTCAGAGCAACAAAAACGCCGATAAATGTTATTTTGTTCACCGTATTGTTCCAATAAAGACAAAGAGATATACAGATGTCAAAGTCCCGCACCAAAACGAAGGCCGACTTTTCCATTTGTGCTCACCTTTCCCGCATATATAGACACATGAGACGCAAAAAAATCTCGGTTTTTTTTCGGGTTTTTTCTCGCAAGGTCGTATCTTAAAGCCCTACCTGTTCAAGTTGACTGACTTTTTTGAGGCAAAAACCGAAGATTGGCCGTGCTTCTTTCATCTTACGGTGACGGTCACCAATCTACGAATCTCACTCGCCGGGCTCGTTCGATTCCGTAATTGGTGACAGTCACAGACGTTGGCGTAACATCAGTCAACTTGAGTATCTATTGAAAAGGGCAATTTGCAGGGAAAAAGAGGATAATCCGCTTGACTATGCGCCTTTTTGGGGTATACTTACTTAACGATGATTTTGATGGTGGGCAATGTGTGGAATTCGTCTAAATTAGTCCAGGAGGTGGCACTTATGAAAAGCAGAGGCAATTTCGTTAAGGTTTTACCTGTTAGTTTGTCAAAACTCATTACGGCCACGCTGGTTACAGCGATGGCTTTTTTTATTGCGGCTGCGCCGGCCGGGGCGTTCGCGCTGCTCGGCTTTCGCGAGCCCGACGAGAACGCTCTTCGCTGGTCGTCGGAAGCGCTTGAGGGCGGGCTGACTTACAGTATCCAGGGGCAATTTCTGGGCGAGCCGGAACAGAACTCTCATCCTATGTCGCGCCACATTCCCGAATGGACATACCATTTATTTTTTCCAAACCATAATGCAGTTGCAAATGCCTTCAGAACGTGGGATTATGCCTGCGACGCAGACTTCAGGCAGGTTCACTACTCTCCCATCGTCAACTGCGACGCGAATTTTCTCGGCGCGACACAATGGGAAGGCTCGTACGAACAGGGGGGGATGGGCGCCAACATAGACATTTTCTCCGCACCCTCCTACTTCACCTACACACTCTTCGGACAAACCATAGGATTTGGCCCGAGTACGCTGGCGATGACCGTGCCCATCTTCAGCACCGTCACCAACGAACTGGTCAGCGTGGACATCTTCTTCAACGAGGGGTTCGACTATTCAACCCATCCGGACGGCGCAGAATTTCAGTTCGACATCCAGTCCGTAGCGCTCCACGAAATAGGCCACGCTATCGGACTTGACCACCCCGACATCGCCGCTTACTACGGGCGCAACTTCGACCCCGAAACACTTGAGCCGATACCCGCCGCGGGCGACGAGGTTATGGGTTCCACCATCGCCCCGGGCGAGATATCCCGCCGGTTGACCCTGGACGACGAAGGCGGCGCACAGTTCCTCTACGGGGAAGAATACCCGTTATGGAAACACTGGAAATTCCATCACAACGAAATTCCCCAGTATCGCTATGGCGACCCGATATTCGTCAACGCCACCTACAACATCGATGCCGCAGGGGACGCGGTAATCAACCCCGAACCCGCAACACTCATAATGATTTGTGCCGGAGCATTCGGGCTAATCGGCGTGGCACGCCGAAAACTCAGGAAGTAAGGCAGGTCCAGGGATAGAAAATATCAGGAAAGGCGGTTCCCGCAATGGGACCCGCCTTTCCTCTTATATGCACCAGGCGAAAAATCAGGCCCGACCTGATTTTCTGGAAAGCATCTATGGCGCGCCAAAACAAGGCAGATACTCGGCCCATTCTTCCCGGTTCCTGTTCCTCTCCCACCATTGCCTGTAATTATCGTATGCGGCTATGGTCGCCTTCTCAAAAATTTCTTTCACAATATTACGATAACGCTCGACGTCTTCCCGGTCGACAGTCCAGCCCCTGAAGCAGAAAAGCAAAGAATAATCCGGATACCGCCCGAAATTTGCCTTCACGATTTCATCCAGTTTTTTCAACTCCTGTGCCAGGAAACTATAGGGTTTCTTCCCCTCGTCGTATTCTTTCTTACGGGTCTCAATTTGCTTCACCAGGTAGGGCACGCCTTCAACTCTCTTCATTCCGGCGAGCCAGCGGCCCGCATACTCACTCACTTTCCTGCGTTTGGCGGCGGCAAACATCACATCCAATACATCAGAGATTTTGTCCAGTTTGGCCGAGTTTTCCCATCGCACTATGAAGAATCTCGAAGTGCCCTTCCCGACACTCGCCGGCGCTCTCTCGGCCATTCCAAGAGCCCTCACCGCCACGTCCACCACATCAACGCTCTTGTCCGTAAGGGCAGACCTGGCCAGCGTGACGAAATTCTCGTCCTCCTGCAAATACAGCCACAGCCATTCGGCCGCCGCCGCGCGAACACCGTCACGCTTGTGCTTCAGGCTGGACTTGATAAACTCGACGATTTCCTTCTGCGGCAGCCCCTCTTTCATTGCGACCTCCAATGACTTATTCCCGTGCCACCCGCGCAAAGCCATAAAATCTAAGAAGGCTTCGCATAGAATCAAGGGTGCCCCATCGTACTCATCTTCCCTGATACTCCGGAGATAACCAAGCGCCTTTTCAGCCTCATTGGCGTGAAGATAAGCCATTCTTCGAAAAGCCCCACATCGCACATCGCCGTATTTGCCCGAGGCCGCTATCTCAAGCAATGCGGGCAAAAGTTCAGGATGAGAAGCCTTCACGCCCTCCAGATGATG
This sequence comes from Planctomycetota bacterium, assembly GCA_043816375.1. Taxonomy (GTDB): domain Bacteria; phylum Planctomycetota; class B129-G9; order B129-G9; family B129-G9; genus JBDRIB01. The sequence continues at coordinate 5,596 of JBDRIB010000229.1, forward strand.
CACCACAACGGACCTGACCCGGTAATAATCGTCATTCATCGCCATCTTGAAATATTTGGCCCGGTCTTCCGCGCTTGCATAATCGAGTATCAACCGGTATGCGGTCGCTCTCACCTGGTACAAAGGAGAAGACTGTGCATAGTGCGCAAGCAGGGGAACCGCTTTTTCCTTCAGGTTCTCACAGTAAACACGAAGTCCGGACTGTACCGCATAATCGAACCGCCCCGCAGACGCTTCCTCGATTTCCTCTTTCAGCAACTCGATTGAACGCGCATCGGTCCTGCCGGTAAATCTCTTCATCCCGCGCGCCCTGCGCCTGTCTTCCGACATGCAGCCGGTATGGAAAGAAAGGATGAGAAAAAGACAAGTGATACTCGCGGCAAATCTGATGGTCTTGCACATAGATTTCCTCCTTGGAACAGAATTATATCCACACAAAGTGAGCGCGGAAGAATATCAGCGGTCACATTGCCCTCTTCTTTCAGAAACCCCTCCCAATAAGACGCACAAAGCATAGTACGGTTCCCAAAAAAACATAAACCAAAGGGGCAAACCCCTTTGGTTTATGTTTTTTGCCTGACTCCAGGCCAGAGAAAATCAGGCTTGACCTTATTTTCTCCGCCCGAAGATGAGACTATTCCGAAGCGACGGCGATTTCGACCTTTACGGGGGTCGCCAGTTTCCGGTCGCCGGCTGCGATGGCGGTGTCGAGCAGCGTCTCGATGCTGCGCTTGAACTTCTTCTCGAGAGCCTTCTCCCCGTTCAGGTTTATCGTGACCTTTTTGTCAAGGTCGAGCAATTCGTCGCCGAGATACAGAGTGATATTGCTCACGTCTCTTGCCTTTATATCGATTACGTTGTCCTTCGTAACCTCCGCCTCGACGGTGGGATTGTCGCCGGAGGGGACAAACTCAATCCAGTATGCGCGCGTGCACTCCTTGAGCGGAGACTTGAAGTAAACGTGCTTCGGGAATGCCTTGCGACGTTTCACGTCGGCGAAGCGCACCATCTTGTAGAACTGTTCATTAAGCCCGTCCGGCCGCCTGGAAAAGCCGTGGCCGAGTTTCGGATACACGATGTACTCGACATCGCAGCCCATCTCTTTCATCATATCGACGAAGTGTTTGGAGTTTGCGGCCGGGATGATGCGGTCCGTCTCGCCGTGCTGTACGAGGAAAGGCAGGTTAACAAGGTTTCCCACGAGGTCTTTGCCTGCGGCAAATTGAAGTCCCTCACCGCCGACGTACCCCGCGTTCGGGCAGACGCCTGCAAAAACGTGCGGCCAGTGATACGCAATGTGCCAGCAGCCTATGCCGCCGTTAGAGTGGCCGCCAATGAAAACCCTGTCGGTATCCACGTTATACCGGCTGATTACTTCCTTCAGCGCGGCCATAACGTAGAACTTGCCTTCGTCCCACCAAAGGCTCAGCTGCGGCGACCGGGAAGAGGGCGCGATAACGATATAGTCGGCGCCGGTGTGTCGCTGAACTTCGGCGACAAAATCCTCGTCGCCCTCTCCCGTGCCGCCTACAAGCATTATCATCACAGGATAAGGCCTGTCGGGTCGGTAGTTATGGGGAACGTAAAGCGCGTACTCCGCGCCCTTCCCGCGTCCCTCCGCCCGCACTTCGAGCATACCAAGCGACCCCACCGGGGCGAGAAGGTAGGCGGATTTCTCGACGAGCGCCTCTTGCACCGCTTTGTATGAGGATTTCGATTCCTTCTCAATCTTTTTGAGCAGGTCCGATCTTTCCTTCTCTTCTGCGCGCAAATATTGCGAAACGAGTCTGGAAAGTTTATCTGTCTCATAGCCGGGAACGTCTGCCGGCTTCATCTTCGGGCCGCCCTTGAGCCATTCCTCCCATTTCCCGGCGTCAAAGCCGAAATCCTTGCCGCTGATTGCCTTCAGGGATTCAAGCGCGTTCTCCTTCACCGATTCCGTCTTGTCACCAAGGAGGCTAATCAGCAATTTTGCCGAGTCCTCGTCGGCAAGCCGTGCCAGATAGCGCGCGGCGACCTGCCTTGTAGTTGCGTCCTTGTCGATTGATGCAAGAAGGAGAGTCTGCTTCGCCTCGTCGCTGAATTTCTTCTGTCTGCCGGCAAGCAGCGCCAAATCCGCCCTCGCACAAGCGTCTTCGATTGTGGAGAAATACTCCAAACCCTTCTCGGGAAAGCCCTCATAAACGCCCGCGATGGACAGGGTGGTCAGGGCGTTCAGGCTTCTGGCAGAGATTTTTTCATCCGATATATATTTCTGCGCGGCGACGGAGAGATTTTCGGAACGTTCCTTGCCATACGAGTCCAAAGTTTGCTCCAGCACTGCGTAATGCAAGGCCTTGATTTCTTCGAGCAGGCCAGCCTTGAACCGCTCTTCCGCCTTGTCCGCCAATGGGTGATTCGCAAATTCTTTCGCCAGTTTATCCCTGTATTCACAGGCGGATTTCAGTGAACCGGGGTTTTTCACGGCATCGAGAGTGCCCAGTTCCGTCAGCATTTGGGCGATAGTAATATAGCCATCCAGTATCGCCTTATCGTCCGTGATGTTCTTTTTTTCCTTCAGCGTCAGCGTGAACGTTTCGGTGGTCTTGCTTTGAGGCCCGACGATAATCTCCGAAACACCCTCGGCGGCAACGGGATAGCCTTCCAGGGAAACCCAGACCTTCACGCCCAATTTCGAGCCTCCGTCGCCTATCGTACTGCCGTCGCTGCCGGTCAGGATGTAGGTTGCGCTTATGGCCATACATTTTTCGCCGGCTTTTTCCTCAACACCGTCGAACCTGAATTTGTACACGGCGAAACCCTTTGCAAGGTCTCGCTTCTCCTCCCAGGTGTCGCCGACTTTCATCTCTTTAGCGGGCAGAGACAGCGCCGCCATCGAGGCGGTCGCCGTGTAGAGGGGCATATCGCGGAACATCTTGTCCGTGAAGTACGCGCCCGCTTCGTCCGCACTGAATATCTCCATTCCGGAACGCGGGTATTTTGCGAATTGCATCGAGGCCGACAACTTTGCCTGCAAAGTCATATCCATTCCACCCACAACATATTTGTCCACTCCGATACGGGCCCTTTCGGAGCGGACTATTACCTTTTTGCCCCCTCCGGGCAATTCGACCGGAATAAGATACACATTCCATTCACCGGACGTTTCGCTCTGGACTTGTCCCCTGGGGGAAGCGCCTTCGGTTCCGGCGTGTAATTTTTTTGTCAGGACGTAAACAGTACCGGGCTTAAGGTCGTAGGCAAGTTTGTAACTCGCGTCCTCCCCGGCAAACACGGTTGAATGAGAACCGCCGCCAAACAGGACCACCGCTGCGAGACCACACAATAAAACAAGCGCTGAATGTCTAACCTTCATAGTCTTCCCCTGAAAAATGCGTTGAAAACGGGTCGTTCCGGCTTATATACGTAACAGAAGGCGCGAATGCTAGCAAATGAGCGCGAATTTCGCAAGGTTCCGGCGGCCAGACGAACAGGCGGCCGGGTTGACAAGAAGAAAAAATGGCCTTGCATAAATCGGGATTTCGTCGTAGTATACCTGCCCCACCGAGGGATATTTTCCTGTTATTTCCGGATAACCAGCGCGGTCGGATAACACTCGATTGACGCGCGCCGTATGAGGCGCGTCCCGGCGTACGCGACCGCCGAGAGGGGGCTATAAAAATGGCCGATAACGATCCATCCCGGCGCACCCCGCCGTTCAATCTGGAGGCCGAGGCGTGCGTGCTGGGCTCGATGATGCTGGACCCCGCCGTCGCCGGCGAAATTGTCCAGGTGCTCGACGACAAGAGTTTCTACAACCCCGCCAACCAGTCAATCTACAATGCGCTGGTTGACCTGTTCGACCATAACAGGCCCATCGACCCGGTAATACTGCGCGAGGCGCTGGCGCAAAGGGGGCTGCTGAGCGAGGCGGGCGGCGCGGAGTACCTGGGCGAGTTGATGCAGGCCGTGCCGAGCGCGGCACACGGGGTTCACTACGCAAAAATCGTAAAGGACAAGGCGATCGCCAGGAAGTTGATGGCGGTGGCCGACCAGATATTGCGCGATTGCCGCGAAGAGACCGAAATCGGCGAGGAGTTGCTCGACAAGGCCGAGCACCTGATATTCGACATCGCGGAAAAGAACGCCTCTGCCGACATCTATCATATAAAAGACATCCTGAAGCAGACGATGGAACAGATAGATCGCTGGCACGAGGTCGAAGGCCGCCTGACCGGCCTGGCCACCGGCTTTGCCGACATCGACCATATGACAAGCGGGCTGCAGCCCGGCCAGCTGGCCATCGTCGCAGGCAGGCCCTCGATGGGCAAGTCGAGTTTCGCGTTGAACATCGCGGAACACGTCGGGCTGAAACTGAAGAAGCCCGTGGCGATTTTTTCTATCGAGACCGACAACAGACAGATCGTCCAGAACCTGCTGTGCATGCACACACACATAGACGCACACAAGATGCGCAACGGGAAATTAAAAAAAGAAGATTATGCCAAACTGAGCCTCGCGTGCGGCGCGCTATCGGAAGCGCCGATAATCGTCGACGACTCGTCCAGCCTCACGCCGCTCGAGTTGCGCGCCAAGGCCCGAAGGCTGAAATCGCAATACGACATCGAACTCCTCATACTCGACTATGTGCAGTTAATGACCGTGCCCCGGGCCGAAAGCCGGCAACTGGAGATTAGCGAGGTGTCGCGTTCCCTCAAGGGAATTGCAAAGGAACTGAAGATACCCGTTCTGGCCTGCGCCCAGTTGAGCCGGGCGGCCGAGGTCTTTGGAGGAAAGGAAAGACCGCGGATGAGCAGCCTGAGGGAGTCCGGTGCGCTGGAACAGGATGCCGACCTGGTAATGCTGCTTTATCGTCCTGAATACTACGCTCCGGACGATGAAGATTTGAAAGGCAAGGCCGAGGTCAACATAGCCAAACAGCGCAACGGCCCGACGGGAACGGTGCACCTTGCGTTCCTGAGCAATCATATGCACTTCCACGACCTGAACCTGAGCCAGGAGGAGCCGTATCCTCCCCCCGGCCGCAGGGCGTCCCGGGGCGAGGAGATGCACGCCCGGGCGAGCGAGGCCGGCGCCGAGACGCCTTTTTGACGTTTACCAGGTCCTCCACCACCTGAGAGAAATGGGATATGAGTAAGACAAGAACTTTTGCGTGGCTCTGTGCGGCGGCCTTGCTGTCCATTACCGCAAGCGCCGCTTTTGCCAGCGACGGCGATACAATCGTCGAGGTGAAGGTTTACAGCGAGGAAACGGGCGCAGAGAGCATCTACGCCGAAAAGATTGCCGACAAGGTACTCGAACGCACCCGTCGCGTGATGAACGTCGCCGAGATACGAAAGGTGCTGGATGAATTCTACCACGCCAAAATCATCGCCACCTACAAGATACTCGAAGAATTTGCAGGGCCCGGCAGAACAAAGGTCATTATTTACGTCAGGGAGAACATCGAAGTCCGCAGCGTCAAGTTCCTCGGCACAAAAACACTCAAGCCCGAAGATGCCATGCGCGTGGTTTATACGCGCGTCGGCCAGCCCCTGAGCGAGGCCCTCGTCCACAAGGACGCGGCCGCCATTGAAAAACTGTACAAAGAACGCGGCCACATCTTCGCAAACGTCTCCACCCCCAGAGAAGGCTACGCGGACGGCATCGTTATTTTCTTGGCAGAAGAAGGCCCGCAGGTCATTATCAAAAAGATGCTCTTCAACGGCAACCATCAGTTCAGCGACAAAAAACTGCTCACGCAGATGACCACAAGGCCGCGCAAACTGCTCGGACTGCTGGGCAAGGGCGTGTATAACGAAGAAAATCTGGAAAGAGACCTTGAAAGGGTGGCCAACTTCTATCGCTCGGAAGGGTTCCTCAACGTTCTCGTCGGTGTGGAAAAACTCGAATTCAGCGAAGACCGCAGCGAGATGTACATCACGATTTACATCGAAGAGGGCCAGCGCTTCAGCCTCGGCAGGATAACCTTTGCCGGCAATCGCTACTTCACCGATGAGGAACTGAAGGCCGGAATGAGCCTGAAAGAAGGCGGAACCTTCAGGATATCGGACTACAACCACGACATCGACCACATTCGTTCGCTCTACACGTCCCGGGCCTATGTTGATGTCGTCGTCGGGCGCGACAACAGGGACGTAACCGTCATATATCACGAAGCCGAACCGGTGGTGGACCTGCATTTCGACATCGCCGAGAATGAAGAGGTATACATCGGCAACATCGTCATCCGCGGCAACAAGGTAACGCAGGACAAGGTTGTCCGCCGGGAACTGTCCTTTTACCCGATGGAAAAATTCAACTATGAGCAAGTCGAGGCCAGCCGCGGGCGCCTGATGCGGCTGGGCGGCATGCAGAACCCCTACTTCAAGGATGTCCGCATAATCGTGGACACCAAAAGCAGCCGCGCCGTTGACGGCAAAACGGTCCGCGACCTGGTGGTCGAACTGAAAGAGTCGGACAGTTTCGGCAGTATCCGCCTCGCTGCGGGGATTTCCAGCAACCAGGGGCTCGTCGGCGACATTGCGCTCGTCCGTACGAACTTCGACATCGCAGATTTGCCGAAGAGTTTCAAAGATATGTTTGTTGACCGCACCGCCTTCCTGGGCGCGGGGCAGTACTTCGCCATCTCCGCCTCTCCCGGCACCGAGTTTTCCCGCTTCAAGATTGATTTTTCCGAGCCGTATCTGTTTGACAAGCCGGTTTCCTTCGACCTGAGTTTGTTTATGTGGGACTGGCAGCGCGAGTCACACGACGAGGCCCGCAAGGGTATATCGGTAGGCCTGGGGAAGCGGCTGGCAAGGCAGTGGATATTCACCATACATATGCGAGCGCAATCGATTGAGATAGGAGACGTGGACAGCGACGCGCCGCCCGACGTAATGGACGTGGAGGGCAAGAACAGCCTGCAGGCCGTCAGGCTCAGCCTGGTCAAGGACGTTCGCCAGATAGACCAGTCCTTCAAGGCATACGGCGGCTACCGGACCTTTGTATGGGTGGAGCCTGTCTTCGGAGATTTCAGTCTTTTCAAAGTGTCTTTCGGCTCGACGCGCTACCGCACGATACACGTGACTGACGAAGGGCTGAAACACATACTCAAACTCCACGCCGAGGCGGGTTTCATCTTCGGCGGAGACTCTCCGATTTACGAACGTTACTACCTCGGCGGCGCCGGAAGCATGCGAGGGTTCGATTACCGAGGCGTCGGCCCCCACCAGAGGGACGACCCAGTCGGCGGCGATACGTTGTTCCTCGCGACGGTCGAGTACACGTTCCCCGTGCTCGGCGACGTAGTGCGAGGCGTCATCTTTACGGACGTGGGAACATTGAACACGGATGCGGGCAGTTTCGGCAATATGAGAGCGGCGGTGGGGTTCGGGCTGCGCATCTTCAGCCCCCAGGTGCCGATACCCATCTCCATCGATTTCGGCTTCCCCATAATGAAAGAAGACGAAGACGACACGCAGATCGTGTCCTTCACAATCGCTCTCGGATTCTAGCGGCCGCCCCCGTCCATACAGGGCGGAAACGCGCCGTTGTTACAGTCTTTATGCGGAGCGAGAACTATGAGACTCACATACGTCGGTCTTGCATTTCTGCTGGTCGGAGTGCTGGCGGTCTGTCTGTTTATATTTCCAGCCGGAGCCGCCGGCCAGAGCAAAACCCTTGAAGAGCGCGTCGCGGCACTCGAGAGGAAAATCAACGGGCCCGGCGCGACGGTTCCCCAACTGGCCGTCGCCGACCTGGAAAAACTCGTCAATGACTGCCCCACGATGCAGGGGCTCCGCAAGAGCCTGATTCAGTATCGCGACGCGGAAAGCGCCAAACTTGACACCCTCAAGGCATCCATCGAGGGGAACAGGCGAAAACAGCAAAATGCGCCGCAAGATTCCGAAGAATGGTGGAAATGGGAAGAGATTATCCGCTCGGCACAGATTGAATACGACGCGCGCAACAAATACCTCGCGCAGTCGCTGCTGAACAGTGAGATGAAAAACGTCGAGACCGTTTACAAGGAAGTTCTAAGCGCGGTCGAAAAATATGCCGGGGCAAAGGGCTACACCATCGTACTCTGGAAGCCGCCCGCCATATCCGATGAAGTCTGGGAAATGGCGCGAAAACAGGGCAACCCGCTCCAGCACCGCTATATGATTGACGTGCGTCCCATCCTGTACTGCAGCGAAAAAGCAGTCGATATCACCGACGACTTGCTCAAGACGCTCCAGAAGAAATCTCCGTGAGGCCACACGTGCAAAAGACGCTCAAACAACTGGCGGAACACGTGGGCGGCACCGTCGAAGGCGATGCCGGGACAGTCATAACCGGTGTTTGCAGCATAAAAACAGCGGATACCGGGGACATCACCTTCGCGGCGAAACTCAGGTACGAGACGCTCGTCGCCGACACAAAGGCCTCGGCGGTGGTGGTCAGGAAGGAGTGTCCAGTCAGGGGCGTGAGCGTTCCGCTGCTCCGCGTGGATAACCCGGCCGGGGCTTTCGAAAAGATTGCGGACCTGTTTGCGCCTGAAACGCAGCGATTTTATCCGGGCATTCATCCCACGGCGGTAATCGCGAAAGGCGCATCCGTCGACAAAACCGCTCATATCGGCGCCCTGTGCGTGGTAGAAGAGAACTCCGTTATCGGCCCTCACACCGTTCTCTATCCCCAGGTTTACATCGGCCGTTCGGTGACGGTGGGAGGCGGATGCAAAATCTATCCGCACGCGGCCGTTCTTGAACGCTGCAGGGTGGGAGACCGCGTCATTCTTCACTCCGGCGTTGTCATCGGCAGCGACGGTTTCGGCTACAAAAGAATAAACGGGAAACCGGAAAAGATACCCCAACTGGGCTGGGTGGAGATAGAAGACGACGTGGAACTGGGCGCCAACACCACGATTGACCGCGCCACATTCGGCAGGACAATCGTCAGGAAACATGCTAAACTTGACAATCTCGTTCATATCGCGCATAACTGCTCTGTCGGCGAGGGCACGGCGATATCCGCGCTGGTCGGCATTTCCGGCAGCGTGGACATAGGGAAAAACGTGCTGTTCGGCGGCCAGTCCGGCTCAAAAGACAACCTGAGCATCGGCGATAATGCCAAAATTACCGCCAGAGCCGGATTAACCAAAAATGTTCGTCCGGGAGCGATAGTCTACTCGTTTCCTGCTATGAAGCAGGACAAATTCATGCGGCTTACCAAACTCCAGATGAAACTGCCGCAACTTTATGAAACCGTAGAGAAACTCGAGAAAAAACTTCTGGAACTCGATGGCTCCTCAACAAAAAACGATAAAGAGGGACGTTGAAATCTCGGGCGCCGGCATCCACACCGGCGAGCACGTAACCCTCAAGATAAAGCCCGCCAGGCCCGACCATGGCGTGGTTTTCGTGAGAACGGATTTGCCCGGCAAGCCGACCATTCCGGCCGACGTATCCTCCGTCGCCTACCGGCAGCGCTGCACCGCGCTGAAGAAAGACGACGCGGAGGTGCAGACCATCGAGCACCTGCTGGCTGCGATACACGGCCTGGGCATCAACAACCTGTCCATCGAAGTTGACGGCCTGGAACTGCCCAATGTGGACGGCAGCGCCGCGCCGTTCCTTCAGAAACTGAAAGAAGCGGGAATCGTCGAACAGAAAGCCCCGAAACGAATCTTCGTGGTCCAGCAGCCCATAGCCGTGAGCGAAGGCGAAATCACCCTGGTCGCGCTGCCGTCCGATGACGGCCTGACCATTTCCTTCACAATGGACTACGACATACCGTCGCTGCGGTCGCAATATCTTTCGCTGCGCATCACGCCGGAAACCTTCGAGAGCGAACTGGCCTCGGCCAGAACGTTCTGCCTGAGCCGGGAGGTTGAAGAGTTGCAGAAGGCGGGCCTGGGCAAGGGAGCGACATACCAGAACACGCTTGTCGTTAACGAGAAAGGCGTCGTCAACACGCATCTGCGGTATCCCGACGAATTCGTCCGGCACAAAATGCTGGATTTGATTGGCGACCTTTTTCTCCTGAACGCCTCCATACAGTCGCACATCATATCCAACAAATCCGGCCACCCGACCAACGTGAAACTGGTCAAGGCGATGGTGGAGGAGATTACGCGCATCGAGGCCGAAGAAACCGGCGAAAAGGAAACGTCGCTGGGCATCCGCGAGATACAGAAAATATTGCCGCACCGCTATCCGTTCCTGCTCATCGACCGCGTCATCGAACTGGACGGATACAAGCGCGCGGTCGGCATCAAGAACGTGACGTTCAACGAGGCATTCTTCCAGGGACATTTCCCCGGCCAGCCGATTATGCCCGGGGTGCTTATCTTCGAAGCACTGGCGCAACTGTCGGGCGTGCTGCTGCTCAGAAAAATGGAGAACGCCGGCAAGATGGCCGTGCTCCTGAGCATAGACAAGGCGCGCATCCGCAAGACCGTCGTCCCCGGAGACCAACTGGTCCTCGAAGCCGTTGCAACGAAAGTCAAACGCCGGACCGGGCAGGTAAACGCCCGGGCAATGGTCGACGGGAAAGTCGTCGCAGAAGCCCAAATCAGATGTATGCTGGTCGATAACAAGTAGTTTATTTATGCTGTAGTTTGTGGCGGGTGAACGGCGCAAAGGTGTCTGTTGCTCTTGCTTGCGCGCGGTCCATTCATCCCGGACACCCGCTAAACATAACGCCACCTGTTTTACCAGTCATAAGAGGGTCTGGAAATTGCGTAACAACGTTGAAATTGACACAAGTGCAAAGGTCCACCCTGAAGCGAAACTGGCCGAAGGAGTGAAAGTGGGTGCTTTTACGGTCATCGGTCCGCACGTCGAAATCGGCGAAGGCACCCGCATAGGGAACAACTGCACGTTAACCGGCCGTACAAAAATCGGCCGGAATAACCAGATATTTTCCTCCGTCGTCATCGGCTCGCATCCCCAGGACATAACATACAAACAGGAACCGACGCGACTGATAATCGGCGACAACAATTGCTTCAGGGAATTCGTTACCGTCAACATCGGCACGGACAAGGGCGGCGGAGTGACGCAAATCGGCAGCAACTGTATGTTTATGGCCTGCAGCCACGTCGCGCACGACTGCCACGTGGGTGACGGTGTGATTTTGATAAACAACGCGCTGGTTGCCGGGCACGTCTCGGTCGAGGATAACGCCGTGATCAACGGCGCCGCGGCGGTGAACCAGTTCGTGACCATAGGCAAGTGGTCTTACGTCGGCGGCCTGACACGCATCGTTCAGGACGTGCCGCCATTCACCATCATGGAAGGCCACCCCGCCCGTATCCGCGGCATAAACGTAATCGGACTCCATCGCGGAGGATTTACAGAAGAGAAAATTGAGGCCCTGAAGGACGCCCACAAATTCATATTCCGCTCCAGCCAAATCCAGAGCCGCGCCCTGAAGGAACTGGAAGGGCATAATAGCCTGACCGAAGAAGTCCGCTACCTCGTCGAATTCCTCCGCAGGAGGGAAAAAGGCAAGAGCGGCAGGTGGCGCGAAACACAGAGGTTGAAAAAAAATGCGTAAGGTCAAAGCCGCCGTTGTGGGTGTGGGACATCTGGGCAAGGAACACGCGCGGATACTTGCCGGCAGCGAAGGGGTCGAACTTGTCGCCATCGTGGACGTCAACTCCGACAGGGCGCAGGAAATCGCACAGAAATACGGCACCCGCCACTTCACATCCCACAAGGACATCCTCGGCCAGGTCGAGGCCGTCAGCATCGCCGTACCCACAAGCATGCACTATGAAGTCGCGCAGGACTTCCTCGACATCGGCGTCCCGACAATGGTCGAAAAGCCCCTCACCGACGACATCGAAACCGCGAGAAAACTGGTAAACCTGGCGAAAGAAAAGGGCGTCCTGCTCCAGGTCGGACACATCGAGCGCTTCAATCCCGCGGTTATGGCGGTACAGAAGATAATCAAGCCGCCCCGCTTTATCGAATCGCACCGCCTGAGCCCCTATTCCTTCCGCTCGCGCGACATCGACGTCGTGCTTGACCTTATGATACACGACATCGACATAATCCTGCACCTTGTCAAGGCCCCGCTGAAAGACATTCAGGCGACAGGCATAAGCGTCATCTCAAAAAGCGAAGACATCGCGAACGCGCGGCTTACATTTGCCGACGGTTGCGTGGCCAATGTTACCACCAGCAGAATATCGTATAACGCCATGCGCAAAATCCGCGTCTTCAGCGACGATTCATACGTCAGCCTGGACTACGGCGCCCGCCGCGCGTGGATATACCGCCCCAGCGAGGACATCCTGAAAAGGCGGTTCGATATCGAAGAGTTTCTCGGGAAGGCCGATTTCAGCAAGGTCAAGGATATGCGCGACGTGGTCTTCAAAGACCTCGTCTCGATAAAGGAAGTGCCTATGAACGAGAAGGAGCCGCTGCAGAGCGAACTCGAATCGTTTATCGACTGCGTGCGGACCGGTTCGACGCCGGTTGTCCCGGGCGAGCACGGCCTCAGGGCGCTCGAAGCGGCAAAGCAGATAGTGCAGAAAATCCGCAGCCACACCTGGTCGGACTGAAAAATCCCTGATTCAAAATTAAAATTCTCAAGTCGCCCATTTCTTTCACATCCTTGGTAATTGTCGCTGCAAGAGAAGTTACAGGTTTCAAGTTTCAGGTAAAGGAAAACGGTTTACCTGAAACCTGTAACTTGCGGAGCGAAGCGGAGTCCCGGTTTATTCGGGAAAACTTGAAACAGGCCGTTTTCCGCTGTAAGAGTTGCGCTTTGGACCCTTCCAAACACATAGTAATACTGGCCGGCGAACATTCGGGCGATATGCACGCCGCGAAACTGACGGCGGAACTCAAGGCGCGCGACCCGTCGCTCACCTTCTCCGGCACGGGCGGAGCAATGATGCGCGAAGAAGGCGTGCACCTCCTGGGCAACAGGACGGAGCACGTAGCGATGGGCGTGATGGGAGTGCCCACGGTGATTCGCCGGCACGCGCGATTGCTCTTCGACACCGTCAGGATGCTCCAGCGCATCCGTCCGGCGGCGGTCATACTCGTGGACAGCCCCGACTTCAATCTCCGCATCGCCCAGCGAATACACGGAGTCGGCATACCCGTCTTCTACTATATCAGTCCGCAAATCTGGGCGTGGCGCCGGCACCGCATACATCGCATCAAAAAGTACGTTGATACGGTGCTGTGCCTTTTTGATTTCGAGAAGGAGATGTACGACAAGGCCGGAGTCGACGCGGAATGGATCGGCCACCCGCTGGTCGAAATTATCGAGGACAGGGCGAAGCGCGACCTGCGCGCGGAACTCGGCCTGTCGAAGGACGCGCTCCTGGTCGGCCTGCTTCCGGGCAGCAGAAAGAGCGAGTTGCATTACATTGCGCCGGTCCTCCTGAAGGCCGCGCAAATCGCAAAGGAAAAACTGGGCGAAGTACGATACGTGCTGAGCCGCGCGCCCGGATTTCCCGAAGAGCGCTTTATGAAGTACGTCGGGGACTCGGACATCCCGGTGCTGGAAAACCGCGCCTACGACATTATGGCCGCAAGCGACGCCATCCTGGTCGCGTCCGGCACGGCGACGCTGGAGGCGGCGATACTGGCGACGCCGATGGTCGTCGTTTACAAGGCGGCCTTCCTGTCATACTATCCAATGGTTCATATGCTGCTGGTCAAGGATTACGCGCTGGCGAACATCGTTGCGCGCCGGAGAATCGTGCCGGAAATGATACAGCGGCGCGCCAGGCCGGAACTCGTCGCGCGCAAACTGCTCTCAATCCTCAAAGACGGCACGGCCGCGCAGATGAAGAAACATCTGGGAGAAGTGCGTCAGCGCCTCGGTCCCCCCGGAGCCGCGGGTCGCGCGGCCGATTCCATCCTCAGGCGAATCGGCATCCTGAAATGATGAAACCCGGCGAAGGCAGAGAGGAGTAGATTCAACGCAGATGAACGCAGAAGAACAAAAGAGAGGAACCACAGACACACACAGATAAACGCAGATAAATAACTTCTACACTCCTATACTTCTACACTTTCTTCGCGCGAGACTCGCGAGTCCCAGCAATCCCGCGCCGATTAGCGCGATTGTGGCGGGCTCGGGGATGATGGCCACGATATCGCCGTTTACCCACGTACCGCAGAGGCAGAACGTACTGGGTGAGATTCCGTAGTAAGAATGATTCAGCGGAACGTAGTAAAGCGTATGGCCGTTCAGGTCAAGGTGTGCCCCCTCATTCAGGGCCAGGCCGTATGTGTACACATCGGAATCCAGGCGATAACAGGTGGAGGTACCTACTGGATTGCCTTCAAAGACCAGCGTACCCAGGGCAAAGTTGTCCACCAGACCCGCACAGTGCGCGCCGTAGTCAATCGAATTCATATCCAGCACGCTGGGCTGTTCCTCCTCCCCTCCCCATATTGTCAGGGTTGTGTGCACCATACTGAACAATTCTGATTCCTCAGACTGGTTGATAAAGTGCCTGCCGAGATATATCTCGCCGCTGTTGAGGGCGCCTGTGTCCGTGAAATATCCATATTTCACTCTTATATCTCCGTGCACGAAAAGTTCTCCATCCAGGAAATTATATATCCCGCTGGAGCCGGTGGTGTAACCAAGGTACAGGTCATTGCCGACGGTGTTTATACCGCCAGTCTGGTTATAAGTCCCGCTGGAGTCGCGTTCATAACCAATGTAAAGATGATTGCTGACTGTGTGTATCCCGCCGTCCTGGTTAAATTCGCCCGTGCTTCGGTAATAGCCGATGTATTCTTCGTGACCGACAAAGAGTTCCCCCGCGCTTAGATTGTATGTTCCGCTGGAGTCAAAACCGCGGCCAATATACAGAGATCCGCTGACCGTATGGGTTACGCCGGTCTGGTTGAATTCACCCGTGCCTCCGTAGCCGATGTACTCGCTGGAACCGACAGAAAGTTCCCCCGCGCTCAGATTATACGTCCCCAGAGAGCCGAAAGAATAACCAACGCGAAGATCAACGCCGACCGTGTTAATCCCGCCGGTCTGGTTGAATTGCCCCGTGCCGTAGAGGCCGATGTATTCGCTGGAGCCGACAGAGAGTTCCCCCACGCTTAAATTATAAATACCGCTGGAGTCGCCTATGAGACCAAGGTGCAGAGTGTCGTTGACCGTGTGAGTCCCACCGGTTTGATTGAATTCGCCTGTGCCGTAGGCGCCGATGTGTTCGTCGTCACCAACAGAGAGTTCTCCCGCACTCAAATTGTACGTCCCGCTGGAGCTGGAATCGCAACCAACCTGCAGAGTACCGCTGACCGTGTGGGTCCCGCCGGTCTGGCTGAATTCGCCCGTGCCTCCGTAGCCGATGATTTCGCTGGAACCGACAGAAAGTTCCCCAGCGCTCAGATTATAAGTCCCGCTGGAGCCGGAATCGAAGCCAAGACACAGCATTTCCCCGACTGCGTGAGTTCCACCCTCCTGGTAAAATTCGCCCGCGCCAGAACGGCCGAGGTATTCGTCAAGGGCGGAAAGTTCACCCCCGCTGGCGGCAATAATTGCAGTTGCGCCGTTGTCCACCGTGAAGTCGTAATTGCTGGAATCCAGCGTTCCTCCGTCGGAAATTGTCAGGCCACCCCTGAAGTCGAGCAGCCCGCCGCTGGCGACAATGTTTCCGCTGTTCTGCACGTAATCGCCTATCCAGCCGCGGCCCGCAAAACCATCTCCGGCGGATATGACCAGTGTGCTACCCTCGGTATGCACAAGACCCAGCGCAGTGTACGAGCCGAATTGCGCAGCAGGGTCGAAACCTGTCGGGAAAATCGTCAGGGTGTTAGCCGCGCTGGTGAAAGAAGCGGAACCCGCGCCGTCGACGACGCCACCTGCGAAATTAACCAGCCCGCCGTTAACGTTCAACGTCCCGTCGCCGTTATCGAAGTGAAAAGAGCCGTTAATCTCGGCGCTGTCGCCGATAGAAAGTGTCCCGCCGCTGAAATTGTAACTGCTGTCGGCTTCCACAGAGAAGTATCCCACAATGTTGGTGCCACCGGTCTGGTTAAATTCGCCTAAGCCATGATAGTAGCCGATGTATTCGGAACCGGCAGAGAGGTCCCCCGCGCTTAAATTGTAAGTCCCGCCGGAAAAGCGACCAACATACAGTGAACTGACCGTGTGAGTTCCGCCAGCCTGGTTGAATTCTCCCGTGTCGGAATGGCCGATGTATTCGTTTCTGGCCGAAAGTTCCCCACCGCTGGCGGCAATGGTTACAGTTGCGCCGTTGCCCACCGTAAAGTCATAACTGCTGGAATCCAGCGTTCCTCCGTCGGAAATCGTCAGGCCTCCCCTGAAATCGAGGGGCCCGCCGCTGGCGACGATATTTCCACTGCTCTGCACGTAATCGCCTATCCAGCCGCGGCCCGCAAAACCCTCGCCGGCGGATATGACCAGTGTGCTGCCCGCATTGTGCACCAGACCCAGCGCATTGTATGAGCCGAATTGCGCGGCTGGGTCGAAGCCCATCGGGAAAATTGTCAGGGTGTTTGCCGCGCTGGTGAAAGAGGCGGAACCGGCGCCGTCGATGACGCCATCTGTAAAATTAACCAGCCCGCCATTGACATTAAACGCCCCGTCGCCGTTATCGAAGTGAAATGATCCGTTGACCTCGGCACTGCCACTGATTGAGAGCGTCCCGCTGCTGAAATTGTAACTGCTGTCGGCTTTCACAGAGAGGTATCCCACTATGTTGGTGCCGCCGGACTGATTGAATTCGCCCGCGCCACCGAGGCCGATGTATTCACTGGAACCAATGGAGAGTTCTCCCGCGCTCAAATTGTAAGTTCCGCTGGAGCCGGAAGAGTTGCCAAGATACAGTGAATTGCCCGTATTAGTCCCGCCGTTCTGGTTGAATTCGCCCGTGCTAACGTCGCCGATGATTTCGCTGTAAACGACAGAGAGTTCCCCGGCGCTCAAATTGTAAATCCCGCTGGAACCAGAATGGTGGCCAATGTATAGATAACTGCTGTTCGTGTTTATCCCGCCGGTCTGGTTGAATTCGCCCGTACCATAGTAGCCGATGTCTTCGGAACTGGCATAGAGGTCCCCCGCGCTCAAACTGTAAGCCCCGCTGGAGCCGGAAGAGTAGCCAAGAAACAGATTATTGCCGACCGTGTGAGTCCCGCCAGTCTGTTCTGCCGCGCCCGAATTGTAGTAGCCGGCATACAGCCTACTCGAATCGGCATCGGCGGATATCTGAGCGGTGCCGCTGTTGTCGATGTAGGCAGAATCCCCTGAGGTCGGGATGCCGTTGTCCCAGTTGAGCGGGTCGTGCCAGGAACCGGTGGTGCCTGTCCACCAGGTAGAGTCGGCGTGTGACTGCGGTGCCGCGAGAAGTGAGAAAAGGACCGCCGCCGCAATGATTATTCCAAATCGCCTCATAACATTCTCCCTTGATAAAGCATATCTGAATAATCTACATCTCGTCTATTTACCCGCGCTAATCTGCAACGAGAAATCTTTTACCTGAAATTTGAAATTTCTCTGGTTGCCCGTTTCTTTTTTGTCGTGCTAATCGTCCAAACGGTGACAGTCACTAATCTACGAATCTCCCCCGACAAGTTGGGGTCGATTCCGTAATTACTCAAGTTGACTGACTTTTTTCTGACAACAACCG
>JBDRIB010000230.1:0-3898 GCA_043816375.1 Planctomycetota bacterium
GAAGGCCGTGGAAGCCCGCATCCTTGTAGTTGACGACGAACCCGGCATACGCGAGGGCTGTCGCAAGGTCCTCGAATCTGAAGGCTATGCCGTGGAAGTCGCCGAAGACGGGGTGCAAGGCTGCGCTATGGTCACAAGGAAAGAGGAACCCTTCGACCTGGCTCTGATAGATTTGAAGATGCCGAATATGGACGGCGTGGAATTGCTGGGCAGGATACGGAAACACGACCCGGAGATAATAACCATCGTTATCACTGCCTACGCCACGCTTGACACGGCTATCGAGACCACGCGCAAGGGCGCATACGGCTATGTGCCGAAGCCCTTCACGCCGGACGAACTGCTGCTGATTGTCAGAAGGGGACTGGAAAGACGCGCCCTCTCGCTCCGGGCAAGGCGCCTGCAGGAAGAGCGCGAGCGGAATCTGCTGGAAGTTTGCGGTGAACGCAACAGGTGTCATGCCATCATCAATTGCATGAACGACGGGCTGATAGTGGTCAACAGGGATGAACAGCTGGCGCTGGCGAATCCGGCGGCTCTCGCGATATTCCGGATGCCGCATATGCCCGACGTCGGCACGCCGCTGGGGAATTGCCTTGAAAACGCCAGGATGGTCGAGGCCATACGCGGCGTACTGTCGAGCAGGGAAAAACGTTATGAAGTCATTGCAAGACAGATTGAACTACAGGGCGACACGGTCGTAATGGCGAACATTGCGCCGGTGTACGACGACGACGGCGCAACCCTGGGCGCGGTTGTTGTGCTGAGCGACATAACGGAACTGAAGCAACTGGAGAAGGAAAAGGCGGAGTTCATTTCGATGGTCTCGCACGAATTGAAGTCGCCTCTTGCCGCGATAGAGAATCTCATTGAACTCATTCTGAGAGGAACCTTCAAAGGCGACAAGGCCAGAGAAATGCTGGGGCGTGCCGGCAGCCGTGCCGAAGGCGCGAGAAAGATGATTGACGACCTGCTCAACTTCTCCGCGCTGGAAGCCGGAGCCATAGGCAGGAACAAGGAAACAATGCTCGTTAAGGATGCGGTTGAGGATGCGGTCGCCGCGCAGCAGGAATTCGCAAACGAGGGAAAAATCACAATAGACACCGCGCAGGTAAACTGTGAAGCGACGATGCTTGCAGACCGCGACGATATGGTCAAACTGTTTACCAACCTCATTTCAAACGCGATAAAGTACAACAGGGAAGGCGGCAGGGTAACGGTTGCCTGCGTCGGCGAACACGGGAGAGTGGAAATCGGGGTCAGCGATACCGGAATCGGTATGTCCCCGGAACATCTTGAGCACATATTCGACGAGTTCTACAGAATCCGCAACGAAAGCACAAAAAGGATAAGCGGCACCGGCCTCGGCCTGGCAATCGTAAAGAAGATTGTGGCTGCCTACCACGGCGAGATTTCGGCGGAAAGCAAGCCCGGCGAAGGTACTACTTTCAAGGTCATCTTTCGAGGAGTCAAGAAATGAAGACCCGGACTATGACGAAACGGCCGTTTCTCGACGACTCCTTCATCGACGAGGCGGAGATAAACAATATCCTCTCCGGCGCGTCGAATCCCGACAGGACGCGCGTGCTGGAGATTATCGAAAAGGCGAGAGACCTGAAAGGCCTCTCTATGGAAGAAGCCGCAGTATTGCTCCAGGCGGACGACGCGGAACTTGACGAAGCGCTTTTTGCAACCGCCCGCTATGTGAAAGAGCACATCTACGGCAAAAGACTCGTGCTGTTCGCGCCTCTTTACATATCAAACTACTGTGTCAATAACTGTCTTTATTGCGCTTTCAGACGCGACAACAGGCAACTGAACCGCCGCGCCCTGTCGGCGAAGGCAATACGCGAAGAGACGGAAATACTCCTCCAGGAAGGCCACAAGAGGCTCCTGGTGGTTTTCGGGGAACATCCCGAAAAATCCGCAATCGACTATATAGGTGAGGCAATCGAGACGGTGTACGCCGCGCGCGACGGCGAATCGTGCATAAGGCGCATCAACGTCAACACCGCGCCTATGACGGTTGACGAATTCAAAATACTGAAAGGTTACGGAATAGGCACCTTCCAGTCGTTTCAGGAAACGTATCACCGCGAAACCTACGGAATAATGCATCCTTCAGGCCCGAAGTCCGACTACAACTGGCGCATTACCGCTATGGACCGCGCATTTGAGGGCGGGATAGACGATATGGGTATCGGAATACTGTTCGGCCTTTATGACATCAAGTGGGAGGTACTTGCACTGCTGGCCCATTGCATTCACCTCGAGGATAAATTTGGTGTCGGCCCGCATACTATCTCCGTACCACGCCTCGAACCCGCCCTCAATGCGCCGGCGGCAAATACACCGCCATACGCCGTTGACGACAGAACCTTCAAGCGCGTCGTCGCGATTCTGCGCCTGACGGTCCCTTACACGGGTATGATTCTCACGACGCGCGAAACCGCACAAATACGGCGGGATGTCTTCAATCTGGGCGTTTCACAAATCAGCGCCGGTTCCCGCACCTACCCCGGGGCGTACAAGGAACACAAAGAACACCGCCCGAAGGTGGAGCAGTTCACCATCCACGACACGCGTTCGCTCGACGAGGTCATCGCCGAGTTGTGCGAGGACGGCTATATGCCAAGTTTCTGCACGGCGTGCTATCGTCTCGGCAGGACCGGTCACGACTTTATGTCTCTGGCCATACCCGGCGAGATACAGAAATTCTGTCTGCCCAACGCGCTGTTGACATTCCAGGAATACCTGGTCGACTATGCCTCGCCGCGCACGAAAGAACTCGGCGAAATCGCCATAGGCAGGCAGTTCCAGAATGTCGACAAAAAACTGCAAGCCAAAACCGAAAAGCGGCTGGTCAGAATAGAGAACGGCGAACACGACCTTTACTTCTGATGCGGATGACAACACGAAAGGTAACTGTCACCATTACGGAGCAAAAGGTGACTGTCACCAATTACGGAATCGAGTGAGCCTGGCGAGTGAGATTCGTAGATTGGTGACTGTCATCCTTTTGCAATGCGGAAGTCGGGGCGTAGATTAGTGACTGTCATCCTTTTGTGTTCGCAACTAGTTCAAACGCGGGACCGCGATTTCCTCACTCTCGACCGTTTGCAGATACGCTGAATTTTGAAAGGAGAATGTATGGACAAGCGCATCATACTGGGAGTCCACATCTCTAAACGCGCGGAACAGGCCGCCGGTGTGCAAAAGACATTCACCGAGTACGGCTGCAACATCAAGACGCGCCTCGGACTGCACGAAGCAGATGAAAAATTATGCTCGTCTGCAGGCATCGTCATTCTCGAGTTCTTCGGCGATGAACCAAAGGCCGATGAACTGGCAAAGAAACTTATGGCCGTTGACGGCATCGAAGTCAAAAAAATGGTCTTCAACCAACACGATTGAGGTAACTGAGTGAGGTAGGTGACTGTCACTAATTACGGAATCGCGGGAGCAGCGCGAGCGCGATTCGTAGATTAGTGACTGTCACCGTTGCAATGCGAAAGTCGGGGCGTAGATTGGTGACTGTCACCGTAAGAAATACCTTCGCATATCCACTCAGCAACGGGCAAACACTATGGAAAAACATCCTCGCAAAGAAATGGTCCGGCTTATGGAGCCGCGTAACGAATCGGCACTGTTCGCGGAGGCGGACCTGACGCGGAGCAGATATTGCGGCAACGAGATACACCTCAGGGGAATTATCGAGTTCTCGAACCACTGCCGCCGCAACTGCGCCTACTGCGGTCTGGTGGCGTCCAACAAATCATTGAAACGCTACCGGATGACGGCGGACGAGATTGTCGAAGCGGCCGAAAAAGGCGCTGCGCAGGGGATAAAGACCGTAGTCCTCCAGAGCGGGGAAGACAATTACTACAATACTCAAAGG
>JBDRIB010000231.1:0-3386 GCA_043816375.1 Planctomycetota bacterium
GACTGTCACCTGCTAATCCTTCTTCTCTTCCGGGCCGACTGTCGGCTCCGGCGTGATATCAACAAGGCGACTGGTCTCGCGTTCTTCCTTGCGGAACGAGCGCCACCTGAAGAACGCGAACATAACGCCTATCAGCAGGAACGCGCCGGGCGCGAGAATCATCACCGAAGCCGGCTTGACAATCGCCTCTTTTGCCGGGCCGTAGAACGGCACTATCTGCCTGTCCCAGAAATTCGCCGCGCCGAGAACCTCGCGTATCAGCGCGATGCCCAGGAGCGAAATCATGAAGCCGCCGCCGATGCCGATGCCGTCGGCGATGGAGTTGAGCGGACTGTTCTTCGCCGCGAAGGCCTCCGCCCTGCCGAGAATGATGCAGTTGACCACGATAAGCGGTATGAAAATCCCCAGCGCCTTGACCACCGGCGGCGGGGCAAACGCGTTCATAATCAAATCGACCATCGTGACGAAACTGGCAATGACGATGATGAAGCACGGGATGCGAATCTGTCTGGGAAATCCCTTGCGCGCGATTGAGATGATTGTGTTGGAGCAGATGAGCACCGCCGTTGCGGCGAGCGCCATAAAGAACCCGTTTTTCAGGGAAGTCGTCGTGGCCAATGTCGGACACAGGCCGAGCATCAGGACAAAGATGGGGTTTTCCTTGAAGAAGCCTTTTCGTATCTCGCTCGCGAATTGCATTTCAACCGTTCCCCTTGTTTGTCTTTGCGCTTTTTACAAACGCGCGACGGGCGCGAAAAAGAAATCTTATCCAACAGAGACGAGTTGTCAAGAAAGATTCCGTCGGAACCTCTCCGTCGGGCGGAGATTCGAACCGGCGGCACTCGGCGCAGGGGCTTCGGCGCAGGGGACTGTCCCAAGCCCCGATGAGGCGAAGACCGAAATCGGGGCGCCGTGGACTGTCCCCTGCGTCCGCTTCAGGCGGAAGGAACTGTTCTTGTTCTGCGAGCGTCGATTTATATGCAATTTGCTCATCTGAGGACCGGTTCTATTCTACGAATCGCGCTCGCATACTCGCGCGATTCCGTAAATAGAACCGGTCCGGTCGCAAATTGCGTTGCCTGCGGAGCGAAGCGGAGTCCCGGCCCGTAGTGGGAAACTGAGACCGAAGCCGGTCGGCTGAGGAATGACCCGGTCGGGCACAAAACGCGGAGACAAAAAAAATTTACACGCCCGAACAAAGCGCGAACCGCTATATGTTGCGGTTTGTTTTGCGCGGAGTGCTGTTGATTGGGCAAACCGGAGACGCGGTCCAAAAGTCGTTTCAGGAGGGGAAAAAAGATGAAAAAAAGCGCTTGACTATGGAAAAGTCCGGTGTATACTTCGTGGCGTTAAGTGGGAAAAAATGGGAAAAAGTGTTAAAGAGTAGCGCCAAATAAACCGATAAAAAATAGCCAATCCTCAAATCCGATCATCATCCAAACGTTCATATCAGCACCCGTCCCCATGAGTGCTGTCCAAATTGTTAATCTCCCCACACCCTTTATTATATCAAATTGAATATGCAACAGTCAATTCGAGGAGAGGGACATTCAAACCCGTTCTGGTGCGTAGATGTTTCACGGCTTTATCGGAGAATATCATCACTCAATTGACGCGAAGAATCGCGTGATGGTTCCCGCGAAGTTCAGGGATGCATTCGCGGAAACGCAGCAGGAGCCGAGGTTTTATCTGACGCGCGGCCCCGACCACTGCCTGATGATGTTCACTCCGGAACAGTGGGAACATCTGGAAAAAACTCTCGACGCCGTCACTGATGTCAAAAATCTGAAGGGTAGCGTGAGACATTTTCACCGGGCCATCTACACGAACGCGCACTACTGCGCATGCGACAAACTGGGCCGGATAGTTATTCCGCAAACACTTGTTGACCATGCCGGACTCCGAAAGGAGGTGGTAATCGCAGGCGTTAAACACCGAATGGAAATCTGGTCGGAAGATAAATGGAAAGAGTACCAGGACAGGATTCTCGAAGACTTCGAGAACCTCACAGAAGATATATACCAACCATAATACTGCAACTGGCACAACTAATAGTGTATCGTCATTAAGGAGTATCACGATGAAGCAAGACTGCTCCGGCCCCATCGTCCGGCAAGGCACGAGCGAATCCGACCCCAGTGTCGCAATCCTCAACCTGCTGCAAGACCATCCCGGTCTCAGCAATCTCGCCGAACCGGAGCGTGCAAAAACCCTCGCCGACCTCGCAACACTGATGTCACGCCTCAATCGCGTCCATAAAATGTCCGACTCATTCAGCCGAATCTCCATCAACCCGGCCCTGCTGACCTTTATGCAATCGAACGGCGTCGCCTGATTGCGCGACGCTTCCGGGGCAGAACCGTGTTGACACAACGCTCATTGAAAACAAACCGAACCGAGAACCAAAACCGATTGTGCCGGCGACGTGAAAGGGGCAAATAATGCCGCAGCCGACAAAACCGGGCGAAACACCGGTACACCTTCCCGTGATGTTACAGGAGGCCATGCGCCTGCTGGCACCGAAGCCCGGCGCAACCATCGTTGACGCCACCGTAGGAGCCGCCGGACACGCCGCTCACATCGCCGACGCAATCGGAAAAGAAGGAAGACTGGTCGCAATAGACCGGGACCCTTATATCCTGCCGTACGCGAGAAGCAACCTGGCCCGCTTCTCCGGAAGGCTGGACCTGGTTCAGGACAACTTCGAGAACCCCGGAGAGATTCTCAAGAAGTTAAATGTCTCCGCAGTTGACGGGATACTGTTCGATTTGGGCGTCTCGTCGCTGCAACTGGAGAGTGGCGAGAGGGGCTTTTCCTTCATGAAAGACGGGCCCCTTGATATGCGGATGAACCCGGAGATGGCTCATCCCGCCGAAAAGGCGATCAACCAACTCCCAGAAAAAAGGCTAATCGAAATCCTTCAAACGTACGGCGAGGAGCGCTTCGCGCGGCGCATAGCAAGAGCGATTGTCCGCGCGAGAAAAAGAGCGCGAATCGCCACCACGTCAAATCTCGTTAATATCATCAGGGCCGTGGTGCCCCCGGCACGCCGGGGTTACAGGATTCATCCGGCCACGCGAACGTTCCTGGCGCTGAGGATATACGTCAACCGCGAACTCGAATGCCTCGAACACGCGCTCGAAAATATCGAGGACGTGATGAATCCCGGCGCAAGGCTCGTCGTAATCGCCTTCCACTCGCTGGAAGACAGAATCGTAAAAAACTCTCTTCGCCGAAAGGCCGAGGCCGGGACACTGAAACTCATATTCAAGAAGCCACTGAGGCCTTCGGACGACGAGACAAGAGATAATCCCAGAAGCCGTAGCGCAAAACTTCGCGCGGCAGAACGACTGTGACTCGGCATCGTGGTGACTGTCACTAATTAC
>JBDRIB010000232.1:0-9884 GCA_043816375.1 Planctomycetota bacterium
GCGGAGTACATCCTGCTGGGCGGCAATCCCGACGTGATACTGTGCGAGCGCGGCGTGAGGAGTTTCGACCCGGCGCGGCCCATCATCCCCGACATCGCCGCGATTCCGCTGGTCAAGCGGATGTCGCACCTGCCGGTAATCTTTGACCCGAGCCATTCCACCGGACGCAGCGAGGAAGTTACGACGGCCTCTTGCGCGGCGGTCGGCGCGGGGGCCGACGGGCTGATTGTGGAAGTTCACTGCGAGCCGGCGGAGGCTTCGTCCGACAGGGAGCAGACCCTGTCGCCGGAACAGTTCGCCGATATGATGGAGCGCGTGCGCGTGATTGCGGCGGCCGTCGGGCGTTCGCTGTGAGATGTTGCCGTCTGCCTGTCACGCGCCAATGCGCGGTCGTGCTCCGCGCGGACCCGCGCCGTTCAGGCAACGGCGTGTTTTTTTGTTTTCTCGAGGAGCGCGTCGGGCGTAAACGGTTTGACGAGATAGTCGTTTATGCCGGCCTGGACTGCTTCGACTATCCTGTGTTTTTCGGCCTCTGTGGTGACCATAATGATGGGAGACTTGTTGCCCGAGGCGCGTATGGCCTTGACCGCGTCAATGCCGGACATCTCGGGCATATTCCAGTCCATAAGAATCATATCGGGGTCTTCGCTCATAACCAGCGAAACGGCTATTTTCCCGTTTTCAGCCTCAAAGATGTCGGTTATGCCGTCCCTGGACAGCGCCCCCTTGATGATGGTTCGCATGGTCTTCGAATCGTCAACAATCAAAACCTTCATATCCGGCTCCTCCGACAGAATCACCCAATCGTTTCGAAACTGACGCGCACTATGAATTCACCCAATTCGCTCTCGAACGGCACAACCAGGCTTTTTGTCCCCTTCGGATGATTAACCTGGTGGTCCTTGCCCCTGACCACCGTGGGCAGGCTGATATTAATTCTGTGTCCGGCAAACTTAGCCTTTGCGCTGCCTGAAACCATATTGACCATCTCGCTCAGGGCGTCGATGACATTGTCATTGACCTCCGTATGCTCTTCCCCGACAAGTCTGTTGCTTACCGCCAGGGCGGTTGCATCGGGGAAGGACATCTCAACGGAGCCCTTGGCGGTGCCAGTAAGGCCGATTATCGCCGAGATGCAAAAGGAGCCTTCGCTGTCCGTCCCCAGTCTCATCTGGCCCCGCTTCGGCGTGCAGTGGAGCATCGTGGCAAAGACTTCCGTGGTGGATTCCACGAACGGATTAATGTGTTCTGCTTTCATTTGTCCCTCGGAGTATTATTAAAAAATAAGCACATCGTTTTCCGTATCCACCGAAACGGTTATCGGTCCCTTGTGCAACTTCGTTATGTGTCGCGAGAAGCCGAGCAGGCGAAGGGTTACGCCGGGATAAAGAGTATGCTGTATCCGGATGTGGTGTCCGGCACGCTTCTCCGACTTGCCGGTAATTTCTTCTATCTCCTTTCGCAGGGAGGCGATTTTCGCATCCAACTCACTCTCGTGGGCCATCAGTTCGGTCACCGCCTCGCGCTGTTTCGGGGAAAGAAGGCGAAGTTTTCCCATCAAAGGCTCGATATTGTCGTGTATCTTCCTGCGATTCTGCTCAAGTTTTATCGCCTCGGCGTTCTTTTCTTTCAGGATGTTCGGCAATTTGTAATCTTCGCCCGCGGCCAGGAGCGTGCTGATGTTTCCCTCGGAGCCCGCCTCGGAGACCGTGATTTCGCCCAGCGCCACGGTTTTGCCTCCCACGATACGCCCGCCTTCGACCCTGACCGAGCCGCGGCTGCGGATATTGCACTGTACTATTTCTTTCCGCGCGGTAACATCCTCTTCCGCCTCGATGTCGGCGTTAAGAATGAAGGATGCGGCCATGCTTCCATTGCTTTTAATCTTCGCTTTGTCCCGCCCGGAAACCCCGCGCCCGATAAGCACGTCGCCTTTGGCCTCTATCCGCGCGGCCCCGACCGTGCCTCCAATCTCGACGGTTCCTCCCGCCTCGATTACGACGAGGTCTTCGACTTCCTTGTGCACGATAACCGCACCCGAAAAACGCACATTACCCGATCCCAGGTTGGCCTCTTCCAGTTCGTACACTTCGTCTAATTCGACGGTGTTGTTTGTCACGCGCAGCATCCCGTCCATCGTGGCGTATATGCTTCCTGCTTCTTCATCCAGCCTGACGTTCTTGCCGCAGCGGTACGGGTTCGGCTTGGGCTTGGCCGGGACAGCGGGTTTGCCGAACACATCTTGCCCTTCGCTGCCCGATTTGGGGGATACCATATTCCCCGCAAGGTCTCCGCTTTTTAAAACTCTGGAAGTGCTGCGCTCACGGTAATCAACCCGCCCCGTCGCATTCACAACCAGCCAGTCTTTTGAGAAAAAATCCCTGACCCATTTGATGTGGCCGTCTACGGATGGAGTCAGGGGTTTGCCGCGAGCGATAATCAGCCCGCTTATCTTCTCGGTCGTGCCGCCGTTCTCACTGATTTTTTCCTGCAGCGCTTTTCTGTCGAAGGGCGCTGTTATCTTGAGTTCAGACATACGGTCCTGAACCTTGGCAAGAAGCATTTCCTCCGACAAATCCTTCGCGTCAACATCGAGCAGGACGGACATTTTGCCCTCGCTCACGCTGACACCTATTCCGTCAACTACCGTCAGATTTTTTTCTCCCGACATTTTTCACCTCAACCTTAATGTACCTTAACCTGAAGTCTGTTAAAAGCGCCGAGTATCTTTTCGGATATCCTGTCCAGCGGCGCAACAACGTCCACGGCTTCCATTTCAACTGCCTCCTTGGGCATTCCATACACCACGCAGGTTTTTTCGTCCTGCGCAATGGTTGTGGCGCCCGCCTTGCGCATTGCGAGCAATCCGGCGGCGCCGTCGGCGCCCATTCCGGTAAGGAGGACTCCCACGGAGTTAACGCCGGCATATTTCGCCACCGAGTTGAACAACACGTCCACGGCCGGTCGCTGGTAGTGCACCCTGGGGCCGTCCCTGACATCGACTTCAAACCTGGCGCCGTTTCGCCTCAGGAGCATATGCCTGTTCCCCGGTGCCAGCAGGGCCAGACCGGGTCTGAGTATTTCGCCTCCCTGCGCCTCGCACACCGTCATTTCACATACCGAGTCAAGTCTCCCGGCGAACGCCGTGGTAAACTGCGCGGGCATATGCTGGACTATCAGGGTGCCGGGCGCATTTCCGGGAAGAGCGGAAAGGACCTCCCTGATGGCCTCGGTGCCTCCGGTTGACGCGCCGATTGCCAGGATCTTCTCTGTCGTTTGCAGACGTGAAAGCATCGCTGTCTTGTGTGCGATGCGAGTATGCTGCTGAGGCACGGCTTTGACTTTCAGGCGAGCGCAGGCGGCGGCCCGGACGCTCTGGACCAGGTGCTCCGCCAGTTCGCCTACACCGTATGCGCTGTCGGGTTTGGCGATGACATCCACCGCGCCTGTCTCCAGCGCGCGCATCGCGGCCTCGCTGCCGGCGGGCGTGAGCGAACTCACGATTATTACCGGCATCGGCTTGTATTTCATCAATCTGGCCAGGAAAGACAGGCCGTCCATCCGCGGCATTTCCACGTCAAGCGTTATCACATCCGGGTTCAACTGCACGATCTTGTCGCGTGCGATATAGGGGTCGGCGGCGGTGGCGACAACCTCTATATCGGGTGCGCGAGACAGTTGCTCGGTAAGGATTTTGCGAACAACAGCTGAATCATCGACAACGAGAACGCGTATCATTAGTCTCTCCGTATTCTTCTTTGTTTTTCTTTTATTACAACGGGTCCGGGGTATCCTGTCCCTGTCGCGCGGCTCCGGGATTCGCATCCCGCGCGCATCCTGCGCCGGTGTTTTTCCTGTCGGTAACGAGCGCAAGTTCCACCCAGCCTTCATCGAGAGGCAGGCGCACCTTCGCCTCCGGCCCGTACCGGTCACCGGCCTCGTCTTCGGTCTCGTTCACCAGTTTCGGCTGGGTCAGATTGAAGACAGGTTCGCAACCGGCCAGCCGCGGCAGGAGATTGCCGCAAATGACGTTGAGCAGTTCACGGATTGCGTCGTGCTGCGCGGTTTCAGGGCATTCTTCGCCTTCGAGGCCGAGCATATTTTGCGCCAGTTGCGGCACAAGAGACACCGGGACGGCAACGGAAAGCGTGCCGTTGAACGGCCCGGAGAAACCGACTTTCGTCTTGAGGACATCTTCGTCAGAAGTCTCCTGCTCACCCGGCATAACAAAAGTAAAGGCCAGTGAGGCGAGCACCTCTTCGGCTGTTTCCGCCAGTATCTTTTCAGTTGTTTTATCCATCGTTTGCTCCGATCAGTTGCTCCACTGTCTGCTTGAGATTTTCGGGAGAGAAAGGTTTCTGGATGAAGCCTGCTCCCTTCTCGCTCAGTTCTTTGACACGGGTTTCGCTGCCCTCGGTGGAAACCACAAGGACGGGCACGTCGGCGAACTCGGGAGTGGAGCGCATCCGCTCTATCATTTCCATGCCGTTCATCTCCGGCATATTTATGTCCACCAGAACGAGGTCGACCATCTGGCTGCCGAGCACATCAAGCCCTTCCCGGCCATTTGCCGCCTGATATATTTCTTCCAGCGGCAGCCCGGCCATTTTAAGTGTCTTGGCGATGATGGCGCGCATTGTCGCGCTGTCGTCCACTACTAATACTTTCAGTGACATAGTTACTTCACCTCAAAAAGTGCTTCAGTTTGAGGCAATTCAACCAACACTGCGGCGCATAACGCTTCCATCGAGGCCGATGAAAGCCCCAGCCGCGCCGGCGCGTCGGCGCTTGCCTCCATATTCATCTGTTCGCTCCCAAGCCCGATGCCCAGAGTCTTTGCCACGATGTTCGCCACGTGAACGGCATCCTGGAGAGCGTTGGGGTCGATGTCTGGTTCATGATGGTGTTCAATCGCATTGACAAGATTTTGCGGAAATTGCCAGTGTTTTGCCGCCATACCGCCGACAGCGGCGTGGTCGGTCCCCAGAACCATTCGTTCGGCCTCGATATACAGTTGGCCTTTCTCGGCGAGCGCGGTTATTTTGCCGATTACTTCGGCACTGTGGTAGCGTGCAAGTATCAACTTGCCGAAGTCGTGCAGGAGTGCCGCGGTAAAGGCACTGCCGGGAACAGGCGTAGAGGTAAAAGAGGCTATCTTGGCGGCGGCCAGCGCAGCGGCCAGCGAATGGCGCCAGAGTTCCCGCTCGCCCAGATGGTACGCCTCGCATGGCCCGGTCATGGTATTGTGCAGGCGCTTGCCCGTCGCAAGCCCTAGTATTCGGGCCACACCTAAGCGGACTATCGCGGCCTGCACGGTGTCAATCTCCTGCGACGCGCCGCTCCAGGCGGAGTTGGCCGCCCTGAGCAGGTCCGCGGTGAGGGACTGGTCGTATTTGACCGCTTCTGCGATTTCCTCGATATCAACATCGGGCTTTGAGGCCGCCTCGGACAGGCGCTTCACGGATGCGGGCATTGGAGCGAGCACTCCGATGTCGCGCGTCATTTCGGCGATGTTCATCATAGTCCTTTCTCCTCGCCGCAGCTGTTAATCCAGACTCTGCCCGAGCCGACATCGAGGTACATCGTGCGCGATACGCTTCCGCCCACATCTTCGCCGGCAATCATAAAGCCGTTTTTCCAGAACAGTTTTCGCATTGCCACGTAGTTTCGCTTGCCGATGGCGAAGAAGTCGTTTTTGTCGCGAATCTGCGCGCCACCGGCCACCTTTACCACGAGTCTTCCCTTGTTCGCGCCCGCCGCGTACAACTCTCTGAAGAACTGCGGTAGACCTGTATCGACAAACATATACGGATTCTTTTCCGCCTTTGGGGGATTAACGCTGGCGCTGGGCAGCATCACATGGAACAGCCCTCCCACGCTTGCGGCGAGGTCGTGAGCCACAATGCCCAGACAACTGCCCAGAGCGTGCGTTACCAGCACGTCCGCGCCGTTCCTGGATATCTTCATATCCGCCACGCCAACAATATGTTTCAACGTGCGCTCCTGTGCCTGCTTCCTGATTGTGACATCCGTTTTTTCGGCCAACTTTTCTCAAACGATTATGTTCAAGATACGGAAGAGACAGTTTCGGTGTCGATATTCATCATTCGCTCGATACCGGCCAGTTCGGATAATCCGGTGGCGACCAGAGATTCAAGCGCCTCGACGGTTATGCCCAGCCTTTCCGCGGCATCCCGGCTCGCGCACAGGTTCATTCCTTCTCTACCCAGGCCTATCCCGGTGGCCTTTGCGGCGATGTTCGCCAGGTGCACGGCGTCGACAATTCTGTCGCATGTCGCGTCAGGATTATGGTGTCCCTCTATCGCCCTGGTCAGGGATTCCGGAAAATTCCACCTTCTGCAGACCATCCCCCCCACGACGGTGTGATCCGTGGCCAGCACGCTTCGTTCGGCCTCGAGGTGAGTCATTCCTTCGATTGAAATCAATGCACAAAGGCGTTCTCTCACATCTTTCTTCAGAAGGTAGCGTGACAGGAACAGTTTGCCTATGTCGTGCAGCAGCGCGGCCGTGAAAGCCACACTCGGCACGTCTACAGAAGCAAACAGATTCATATGCTGGGCAATCAGCGCGGCCAGAAGGCTATGACGCCACAATTCCTCTTCGGCCAGCCCGTATCCTTCACACGATTTCGTCAGGTATCCCTTTGCTTTCAAGCCCATTATCATCATTAGTATTCTCGCCTCGCCCAGCCGCACTACCGCCTCCCGAAGGGTGTCGATCCTGCCGCTGGGGGCGCTCCATGCCGAATTCACTATCTTGAGGATATTGGCCGTCAACGCCCCGTCGAACCTGATAATACTAATTACTTCTTCCAGGTCGGTCCCTGTATCCGACAGAACCTCCGCAAGACGCACAATAGACGGGGACATCGGTTTGAGCATTTTCAGATTTAAAAGTAAATCCTTCATAACATTCATGGCTACTTCCTCCTTTACTGAGATTTTCGAAACTGCAATTGACAGGCCGCCATCTCAAAGCGGCCGGGCGTCCCGCGTCGGAAATCCGATGCGGTTTCATGCCCTGCGATATACAGTAGGCTGCACGTAGTCAAAATCGTGTTTTATGCCGGTCAGGCTTTCCGAATGTCCGATAAAGAGTACGCCGCCTTCGTTTAATTTTTCCCGGAATCGCCGGACCAGTTTGCCCTGTGTGGGCTTGTCAAAATATATCATCGTATTTCGGCAGAATATCACGTCGAAATTCCCGCGCATCGGCCAGTTATCCAGCAGGTTCAGCCGGGCAAAGGACACCAATCGCCTGATTTCGGGTCGGGCGCGATAGACTCGCGGCTTTTTCGACTCAATGCACTCAAAACACCTGCTCTGCACCTGCACGGGCATATTCTTGAGCCTGGCTTCGGCGTATTCGCCGCAACGCGCCGTATCCAGCATGCGGGTATTAATGTCCGTTGCCAGTATCGCGGCGTCCCACCTGTCCAGATTCTCTATCTCGTTTCTAAGGACAATCGCTATCGTATAGGGTTCCTCCCCGGAAGAGCATCCGGCCGACCAGATGCGTAATCGCCGCCCGGGATCCCTTCCTCTCTCTTGAACCAGGCGCGGCAATATCTGTTTGGACAGATATTCAAAGTGAGCAGGTTCGCGAAAAAAACTCGTCAGGTTCGTCGAGATAGCGTCCAGCATATCCACGAGTTCCCGGCCGCTTGTGTCGCTTGCAAGAAAGGCCAGATATTCGTCGAAGTCGGATATGCCCAGTTGCCTCAGGCGCTTGTTCAGGCGCGCCTTAACCAGTTCCTTCTTTCCGATGTGCAGGTTAATCCCGCACAAGTCGTAAACGAGGGAACTGATTTTTTCGAACTGTCTTTGCGTCAGTTCAATTGTCAGGGTCGACAATTCCATCACGACTCCTTGTTGTCCTGTTACGCAGTTTCGGCAGGGACATCCCCCGACAAGTCGAGGGATGTCCCATGCCACCCTTTTTTGCGGGGATTAAATTTCCGCCTTCTCAGAAGTGACTAAGCACCTCTTCTTCGGCCTTGCTCTCTTCCTGGTTAAATGGAATAACTTCTTCCGGTTTTGGCGAGGCGGCTGCTTTGCTTTTCCAATCCGTTCTTTTATTGTCGTTTTTCTTCTTCCAGTCCATGGTGCGGGCGTTCGTCGGCTTCGCCTTCGCGTGATAGGCCTTTTTGGCGCTATGGGCCGCCCTTCCGGTGTTTTGTAAGGTAGAGGAGCCGCCCACCAGGGTCTGCAGTTCCACAACCATGCCCTGGAGTTGCTCGGCCTGCGCGCTCAATTCTTCGCTGGCCGCGGCGCTCTCCTCGGCGTTGGCCGCGTTCGTCTGAGTAACCTGGTCCATCTGGGTGACTGCCGTGTTGACCTGCTCGATGCCCTGCGCCTGCTCGTTGCTGGCGGCGGCTATCTCGCCGAGCAGTTCATCGACCTTGCGCACGCCGCTGACTATCTCCTCCAGCGACTTGGCAACCTCGCCGGATATATTCACGCCGTTCTCGGCGTTCTTGACCGCGCCTTCGATAAGGTCGGAGGTGTTCCTGGCCGCCTCTGCGCTGCGCTGTGCGAGGTTGCGCACCTCCTCGGCCACAACGGCAAAGCCCTTGCCGGCCTCGCCCGCGCGGGCCGCTTCAACGGCCGCGTTGAGCGCCAGCAGGTTGGTCTGGAAGGCGATTTCGTCGATGGTCTTGATTATCTTTGATGTCTCTTCGGAAGACTTCTTTATGTCATCTATCGCCTTCGACATACGGCCCATGGCCTCACTACCCTTGTCTGCAACGTTCCGCGCGTCCTTGGCCAGGGTGTTGGCCTGCTGGGCGTTGGC
The DNA here is from genome assembly GCA_043816375.1 of Planctomycetota bacterium. Classification (GTDB taxonomy): domain Bacteria; phylum Planctomycetota; class B129-G9; order B129-G9; family B129-G9; genus JBDRIB01. Next base: position 8,815 of record JBDRIB010000232.1, read on the forward strand.
GGCATTCTGCTTGGTCATCGAGGACATCTCTTCAAGTGAAGAACTTGTCTCCTCGATTCCGGCGGCCTGTTCGCTGGCGCCCTCGGCGAGCGACTGGCTTGCGGAGGATACCTGGCCTGACGCCGAAGCGGTCTGCTCGGCACCGGAGGTCAGGCCCTCGATGATGCGATTGATGGGCCTGGTGATGCTCCGTGTGAGGAAAACTGCAAGTACGAGGGAGGCTATGCCGGCAATCACGCTGACAATGCCGACCCCCCACTGAGTTGAATAGGCCGTCTGCATCTGCTCTGCCTCGTCGGCCGCTACCTTTTCTTCCACAATCTTCGCGATCTTATGCAGGCTTCCCTGAACTTTTTCAAGGGCGGGCACAGTCTTTGAAGTATAGACGGCGTGGGCTTTTTTCGCACCTCGCACATTTTCCTCAGCCCTGTCCTGCATCGAATTCAGGGCAGTGCGCACCTTTCCCAATGCAGGCAGGGTTTCTTCCTGATATATCCTGACTGCTGATTCGTGGTCGCCTTTCTTCAATGCTTCCTCAATCTTAACTGCGGATTTGTGCAGGTGCTCGTGAGGCACCTCGGAGCCGTGCAGCAGCCGGGCCATTTCAGGATCCGACTCGCACATCTCCTTCCCTCTCTCTCCGTATATGAACTCGCCGTAGCCGCACTTCGCATAATCGGTCTGAACCCCGACTTCTTTCTTGTCCAGGAGAATTGCCTCCTGCACCTTGCCGACCCATGCGATGTGATCGGCTTCTTTATTGGCCAGAAAAGTGGGAAGTTCCGCGTCGGCCCGACGGAAGACATTCTTGATTTCGACGGCCGAATTGTGCAGATGATGGTGCGGCTCCTCAATTTCCTTGAGATATGCGGCGAGTTCCGGCATCAGTTCTTCCGCTTTCTCTCGTCCCTCGCCGTACAGCCACTCGCCAAAGGCACACTTGGTATGGTCCACCTGGGCATTGAGTTCCGTGACATTCTCATCCGTGAACAACTTGCTCACCTTCTGCGCCCAGTTGAGGTGGTCCACTTCCTTCTGAACTACTTCATCTCGCAAAGCGTTGCCCTCGG
>JBDRIB010000233.1:0-11224 GCA_043816375.1 Planctomycetota bacterium
AGGGAGTTTCTATTATGACCTCATGGTAGCCGAAACCGCCTATGTTCCTGAAAAACCTTTCCTCCTCGCGGTGTTTGGGACTGCCTTCCGGCACAAGCGCGGCGAACTTGTTGGCCACAACACGGACCTTCCAGTTTGCGTCATTTGCGGAACCATTCTCGCGAATAGCGTAGATTTCAGCCGGTGCCATACTCTCGTTACCACGACAGAAAGGGCAATCCTGCGAATATTCCGGCAATGCCGGGGCATTTGGCCGGCTTGCCTTTTTGAAATCATGCGGCCTCTTGGCACGTTCGGCGGCAATAATAACCCAATCCCGGGTAACCGGGTCCTGTCTAAGTTGAGGCATCGGACCTCCCTTCAACGCCGATGGCGTTACTGGTTAATCCAGGTTTTACCATGCGTTGTAATATAAGATAACACCGGCAAGAAATAGCAACCGTTCAAGTTTTGGTGGATGAACTTTCAACATACCATATGTGGCGAAGAAGAAACACTAATTGTTCTTTGTATTGTTAAAGGAACACCTGTTGCGAAAGGATGACAGTCACCATCTACGAGCTGGGCCCGATAAATCGGGCCTGCGCTCCGTAATGGTGACAGTCACCTTTTGCGTTGTAGTTAGAACCTTTCCTCAAACGAGCAAATTGCATACTGCACAGAACTCAACAGAAAACATCCCCGCTCGGAATTCCCTACAGTTTCGCGACTGTTCTGGCGTCCAACTTCATTATCACCTCGAGGAGGAGTTTAAGCGCGTTGTCGTAGTCGGATTTGTGGATGACGCCGACGCTTGAATGTATGTAGCGCGTGGGCAGGCCGAGATATATCGACGGCACGCCCGTAGAGTGTATATGTATGCGTCCGGCATCCGTGCCGCCGCGCTCCAGAAATTGCACCTGGTAGGGAATCTTGCGCCGCTCTGCGGTTTCGATGAAGAGGTCTCGCAGCCTGAGGTTCGGCACCATCGAAGAGTCGTACAGAGAAATCTGCGGTCCCGCGCCGAGTTTGTTCGCATCCTCCCCTTCCCCGCCCGGCACATCGGTCGCAAGGCCGACGTCAAGACAAATGGCTACATCCGGGTCAACGGCCGCGGCGGCGGTCTTGGCCCCGCGCAGGCCGACTTCTTCCTGCACGGTGCCGACGCCATAGACGGTGTTCGGATGTTTGCGAACCTTGAGTTCGGTTATCGCGTCCATAAACAACGCGCAGCCTATTCTGTCGTCATGCGCCTTTGCCAGCAGGTAATCGCTGTTTGCCATCTCCTCAAACGGGCATACGGGGAAAATCGGGTCGCCGGGCTTGAGCCCGAATTTTTTCACCGCCTCGTCCCTGTCTTTTACGCCGATGTCGATGAACATATCCTTTATCTCGGGCGGCCTTTTGCGCTCTTCTTCAGACAGTTTGTGCGGCGGCTTGGAGCCTACCACGCCCACAAAGGCGCCCTTGCCCGTGTGCACGCGCACTCTCTGCGCCAGCAGCACCTGCGACCACCAGCCGCCGATGGGGATAAATTTGATGTAACCTTCCTTCGTAATCGACCTGACCATAAAGCCGACTTCATCCATATGTCCCGGAAGCATAATACGCGGACGGTCGGCGGTTCCTCTCTTTGCGCAAATGATGCTTCCCAGTTTGTCGCGCGAAATCTTCGCGCGGTTCTTCATCTCTTTTTCGATGATGGCCGCGATGCCGCGCTCATAGCCGGCCAGTCCATCCGCCTCGGTAAGCGTTTTCAGCCAGTTCATTGTGCGTTGCTTCATTCTCGTGTTCCTCCGCTATGGTGTCACGTTCGGTGACCGTCACCGAACTGAAATTGCTCGTTTGAGTCTTGCAATGATTTTCGCACTTCCCGGCCCGGTCGAGGAGAAGTCGAAACGCCGCCTTTTGGAATTCACATGCCAGGCGCGCACATCCACGCGGTCCGCAGGCAGCGCATCCTCGACCCTCTCCGCCCACTCCACCGCGCAGACCCCCGTGCCCTCGAAGTACTCGTGCGAACCGAGTACGGTCAACTCATCCGCGCCGTGAAGACGGTAAGCATCGAAATGGTAGAAAGGCAGCCGCCCCTTATGCTCGCTCATCAATATGAATGTGGGACTGGTTACTTCGGAAGCGTCTCGCACGCCGCAGCCAAGCGCGATGCCCTTGACAAGCGTTGTCTTGCCGGCGCCCAGCTCGCCGACCAGCGCCACTACGTCGCCCTTCTTCAGGAGGCGACCCAGCCGCCGCCCCAACTCAACAGTCCTTTGCGGATTTCGCGTGATTACGCTCAGCGTTTGCCTACTTGAAATGCTCATAACCCGATGCCTTCAGGCGCACACGGCCGCCCGATTTTTTTTTCAGATAAAAACCGCGTCTGACAATCTCGCCGATGCACGTCAGGCGCGTCTTGAACGGCGGCGCAGCGAGCAGTCGCCGCGCGTCTTTCGCGGACACGGTGAAAAGCAACTCGAAGTCCTCCCCGTCGTATAGCGCATGCTCGACAGCGCTCGCCCTGCCGCGTCTTGCGATTCTGCGAGCATCTTCGGAAACGGGTATCGCCGCCTCATACAGAACCGCGCCGACGGCGCTCTCTTCGACAACGTGATGCAGGTCCGCGGCAAGCCCGTCGGAGACGTCTATCATAGCGTGCAGGCTGACGGCCCTGCGCAGGGCGAGTGCTTCTTCGATACGCGGAAGAAACTCAACGTGCCTTTTCAGCATCGAGCCGCCTAACTCGCCGGTAACGAAAATCGCGTCGCCGATTTTTGCGCCGGAGCGGGTGACCGGCCTGCCGGCGGCCTCCCCTAAAACGGAAACGGTAACGGCGAGTTTGCCGCGCCACGACGTTACATCTCCACCGATAATGCCCACGGCGCACCTGTCCGCCGCCGCGCGCATTCCTTCATACAACTGCCGGGCGAACTTCATCGAGGCGTCTTTCGGCAGAGCCACCGCCGCCAGCGCGTACTTCGGCACGCCAGCCATCGCCGCGACGTCGCTGACGCCTGCGGCAATCGCCTTCCAGCCTGCCTGGTACGGCGTCACCTTGCGAAAGGTGAAGTGCGTGCCCTCGAGTATCGTATCCGTCGTGAGCAGGGCCGTGCCTTTCGGCCCGATGCGTACCGCCGCCGCGTCGTCGCCTGTGCCGACGACAACGTCCTTGCCGAAGCGGCTTCGCTTGCGAATCCAGTCTATCAGGGCGAATTCGCCTTTTTTCTCAGCCATCGCACACTCCACGGACTTTACGAACGTCGTAGGGTATCAAAACCGCTTCTTCAAGTAAAGCCGCTGGACGCAAAGCACAAAGACGGCAATCACTTTTTTCCGCGTCCCTTCTGGCGAGAACTTTTCCCGGTTGACTATGGAGAGACCGGATATATACTTGTCCCGTGTAATCTCGTTTCCTTTTTTCGGAAAGGAGTCAGTTATGGGAAGTACTCTGTCCAAATATCTCGTGGCAATCGGCTTTATCCTGATATTCATGGCGCTGTTCGTCAGGACCTGGAAGTACGGCAGCCCCCCGCATAAAGCGGCCGGCAAGGCGATGTGGGAACAAGAGGTGAAGGTTGATACGCAGGAGCCCCTGGTGCTGGCGCTGGACTATTCCAAATGTAAATTTCCAGAGCCGGTAGAGGCAGCCAATGCCGTAAATATGCCGGTGGAGAAATTCAACAATTCCCCGCTGAAAAAGATATACGACAAAAGAGAGAAAGATTTCAATGAAGGAATCGGCAAGGAACTAAAAGAAAAAATGGAGAAAGCGGAAAAGGGCGAACTCGACGAGCAGGAGGAGAAAATCGAGGAGTTGGGCGACTATGCCGTACGACAGGGCGAATTTGCCCTGCGCGCCGGCAAAATTGCACAGGAGATGCGGGACTGGGAAAACGAGGTTGCCGAGGAAAGGGCGCAGCGCAACAACCTGAGCTGGCATATTGGCTTTCTAATCTACTTCGGCGTGTTCTCGATCGCCCTGGGCTTCATAATGCTGAGCATAACGGGGGAAGGCAACGAGAAAACGGGTGCAATCATAGCGCTGGGGCTGACGCTGCTGTTCGTAGTGTTTTTCTTCGGAAGCGTGGCGTGAGCACCGGAATTCTTCGCGTGAATTAAGCGGCGGTTTAATGCGCGGATTTTCAGACCATTAAACGGACTTATACGTATATACGTATAATGTAAGCGAGCCCGCAGCCGAAATGCAAGGGCGGAAAAGTTATCACAAATGTCACGGAAGAGAAATTTGTTTGACCCCTAATAATCCCTCTGCTAGAATTCCCGAACTTTTGCAGCGCACGTGCATAAGTATAATTGTTGTCAGAGGAAAAAAGCGGGAGCAAGCCATTTCATCAGAAACATTTAGGAGCGAAACGATGACTTTTGCAACTTCAAGGCGTTTTCTTATTGCCGCCGCGGCGTTTTTGTCCGTTGCGATGCTTCTGGCGTTCTGGCAGGTTCCGGCCGTCGCCGCTACGGACCCCACCACGCAACAGAAGATAAGCAACGCCAGATTCAATCTGGAAAAAGGCGCGTTCGATACGGCCCTGGCCTCCGCTCGCGAAGCCAAAAACCTGGACCCGGAAAATATCGACGCGCTTACCATACACGCGGAAATTACATCCATCTGGCAGCCCAAACGCTACAAAAAAGAACGCGAAGAGACCATCAAAGAATTACAAAGACTAAAGACCGGCGGCGAGTTGCCCGAACTCATCCAAATCGGGGACAATATCGTAAAGAAAGAATATGACAAAGTCATCGAAGCCACACGTAAACTGCTCCAGGCCAACCCCGAAAGCGATAGAAAAAGCCTCTACCTGCTCTTGATGGCATACGGCTACGGCGGAAAGGGCGAAGCAAACAAGGCGGTACGCCATCTGCAGGCGGCCATCGGCTGGCGCAAGGGCGAATTTATCCAGGCATACGTGGACCTTGCAAATTACTACATCGGTCAGAACAACCTGAATGATGCGAGAGTGATGCTCAGCAAAGCGCAACGCCTCGACAGCCGGAACCCCAGATGGGTCGTCCTCACGCAAGAATTCTCCCTGTCGCTCGATGAGAGATACAGAGACCCCGTAATCAGAAATATGAGCGCCGCCGTAAAGAACTGGAAAAGCCCGCCTATCGCTCCCGATATCCTCTCCAACGCATACTACGTCCTGGGACAGGCCTGCTTTATGAGAGACCAGAAGGGAGACAAAGAAAAAGGCATCAAGGCCGACAGAGAACTGGCCATCGAAGCATTCGAGAACGCCGCAAAAGACGAGTTCCATACCTCTTCGCTTATGTTCCTGACCAGGCTCTACGCCTCTGAAGGAGAGTTCGACAAGGCAATAGCACACTGCAACGAAGCCCTCAAAAGGGATCCGGAAAACCGTGTCGCCCAATACAGTCTCGGCCTGATATACATTATGAAAAAGTCCCCCGACTTCGCGAAAGCCGGGGAGGTGTTCAAGAAGATACTCGACAATGATGGCAAGCAGCACGAAATATCGCTGATTGGCCTGGGTCATACCGCCCTTCTGAAGGGCGACGCCGCCGGCGCATACAAGTCCTACTCGGACCTGCTGAAGCGTCGTGAGGAAGAGGGCATGGGCGAGTGGCCGCTCGTTCAGTTGTTCGCGGCACACGCCTCCATTGCCGCGGGCAACAACGACCAGGCCAGGAAACATCTGGAAGAAATCGAGCAACTCCAGCCCAGCGTAGCGCTCGACGCGGATGGGTATCTGAAAGCGCTGGGCTCCAGCAAGCCGGAAGATTTAACGGGATTCCACCGGGCGCTGATTCTGTTCCAAGAGGGATTGTACGACCTGGCAAAGGATGAATGGAAGGCCGTTCTCGCTGTGACTCCTCAAAACCTTATCGCCAGACACTACCTGTTTCTCACCTACCTGACGAAAGAAGAAGGTATGGAACCGGCCAGAAAAGAAGCAGAAAGCCTCAAGGCTGGTTATGCCGAACGCTTCAACGGCAAAAACCCCAGCGGAGAATTTGCCCGGATTCAGATAATCACCACAGATATGGGGCGCGAAACGAAAGTTGAAGGAAGAAGAAAAAAGCGCGAAGAACTAATCGCGGCATACAGCAAGATAAAGACAGCCTATCCGGACCGCCCCGAGGCCTACCGCGCTCTGGCAAGACTCTATCTGGACCGCGGCGAAGACGACACAGCCAAACAGATAGCAGAAGAAGCCCTGAAAAGGGAGAAGTTCGCCACCGATATAACGCTCTTCAACGTAAGAGTTGAAGCACTCGGCCGACTCGGCCAAACCGACAGCGCAGTAGAAGCGCACGAAGAATTTATCGAAAAACTCATCGAGAACGGCGAGTATGACAAGATTATCGGCCTGCGATACACCCTGGCAGCATACCACAACAGCCAGGGCAACACACAGAAGGCCATTGAGAACATCAAGAGGATTGAAGAAGCCATTAAAGAAATAAGCAAAGGTGCAACAGACCCGGAGAAAAAGGAAAAGCAACTCCGCAAGGCAAATATCAACGCCATCGACATGCTCAGGCGGCTCGGCATAAACAGCGGCGAAGTCAATCTGGGCCTCGAGGCCAACAGGATGCTCCGTGAAATCGACAATGAATGGCCCGGCCTCGATTTCACAGAGGGACTTGACAGGTTCGACAGGAAAGAATGGGACGAGGCCATCGTGGCTTTCCAGAAGGAAATCAAACACGACCGTCTGGACGCATACCACGTTATGGCCGAGGCCGGAAAGGGCCTGGCCATGCTGAGATTGAAAGGCCCGACCGCGGACGTCGTAAGAGCATACGAAACTGCGGCCAATCTGTCAGAGTACCTGTCCAAACAGTCCACAGAGCTCACGGGAAACCCGAACGCCGGCACCCAGTACAAAAACATGAAGGACCAGGTTATGTTCTACAAAGCCTGCGCGCGACTGGCGGCCGGGAAGATGAAACTGGCCGAAAATTCCCTCAAACTGTGCCCCACACTCTTTCCCGCCATCCCCGGGCCCGTGATAAGGACAACCGCTTTCGACAAAACCAGCCTGGGAACCGTCCTCAAGGAACTGAAAAGCGACGACAACTTCTTCGAACTTGCGGCCGGAGTGTTCAATATGATGCGCGGCTACCAGAACCAGGCCGTGCTGCACTTCCAGAACGAAATAAACACCAACCCGAAAAATTTCATCGCGCACTACCTCAAGGGACTGGCCCTGCTCTTCAAACCTGATGCCGAATCGAAGGAACAAGGCATAGACGCAATGAAGGAATGCGTCGCCCTCCAGCCCGGCTTTATCTCCGCAAAACACCAAATTTATGGCGCCCTGCGCGAAAAACTGCAAAACGCCGAAGACGAGGACAAGGATAAAATTCGAGCGGAAGTCGTCGAAGCCATCAACAATCTCATAGCCCTCGACGAACGATACAACTTCGAACTGGCTGTGTATTACGTGTCCCAGGAGGAGTACAAAAAGGCCATCGAGCAATACCACAAGTGCGCAGAACTGCCTTATCCCGTCCTCGGCGACGGAAAGAGCGATATGCTCAACCAGGCAGCGTGGATCGCCGCGGAACACCTTAAAACCGAAGCGGACCTCAAAAGAGCGGTGGAAGACGCGGACGCCGCCGTGAAGGAAATGGAACTGCAGATGAAGCGTGCCGGAGCCAACCCATCCAGAATCCCCCTAATCAGAGAGCGTACAGGCTCCGTGCGCGATACACTGGGCTGGGCCTACTACAAACTGGCCATGGCAACCACGAAGGAAAAACGCGGCAATCTGAAAAAGGCACAAGAAGCATTCGAACAGGCCATAGAGGACGTCAAAAACGGCACAGGCAACATGAACAGCATACCGACCATACTTTCTCATCTGGGTGACGTCCTGTACGAGATGGGGACTAAAGACGACAAAACTGAAGCACTGAAAAGATACTTTGAAGCGGACGAATACCCGCGCTTTTCAGAAAAATCGCACGTGCAGGAGCAGATTGAAAAACTCAAGAAGGAAGGGATTGTAATAGAAGAAAAAAAGGACGAAGAGTGACGAGACGTTCATCCGCCTCTTGCCCGCCCTTACCGGCATTGGAAGGAGAAACCCGCACGAAAGTGCGCCGGCGCGACCGGTACGCGCCGCACTGCCGCCTATGACCGTTTCGGATAACACAATTGAAAACTCCCCCGCAGCCCGCAACGACGACACCATTGCCCTCATAGCCGGGAAACTCATCCACGAAATCAAAAACCCCCTCAGCGCCATCTATATGAACCTGCAGCTCCTCGACGAAGAATGGCGCAGCGAGGCCGGACCCAAGCAGGAGCGGCTCAAAAAGAAAATCGCGCTTCTCAAAGACGAAACGCGCCGCCTGCACGACATCCTGGACGACTTCCTGCGCTTCGCCCGCTCCTCAGTCATCGTCGAACGGAAACCCCACGACCTGAACGAAGTAATGAGCGAGGTAATCGACTTTATCCGTCCCGAAGCGATGTCGCGCAGCATACGAGTGCTCACAACTTACTCGTCGCCGCCGCCCGTCGGCAATATAGACAAAAACCTTTTCAAACAGGCGCTGCTCAACATCCTCCTCAATGCACAGGAAGCCCTCGATTCAAACGGCGACATAATCGTCAAAACCTTCGCCCGCGGCGGACACGCCTTCCTCGATATCTCCGACACAGGCCGCGGAATGACTGAGGATGAGCAGCGCAGGATGTTCGAACCGTTCTACTCCACAAAAGGCAGCGGATCGGGCCTGGGATTGCCCGCAACCAGCAAAATAATCGAAGCGCACGGAGGCGAAATCTCCGTCCAAAGCAGACCCGGCAGCGGCACGAATTTCCGAATCAAACTCCCCCTCGCCCCGGCAACGGGACCGGACACGTAAGGCACGACCCGTAATTTTCGCTGCGAAGGAAGGGGGCTTCCGTCCGGAAGGGTCTGAAAACTCTTCCCGAAAAGACAGAATATGACCGCAGCATTCAGAATACTGATTATCGACGACGAACCCGCTATCGTTGAGGCCACCGCAGAAGCCCTCGAACGCGCCGGATATGCCTGCCTCAAGGCGCTCTCGGCAAAGTCAGGAAAGAAAATAATAACCGGCGAACACCCCGACATCGTCATCACCGACCTGGTGCTCAGGGACGGCGACGGGATGGACGTGCTGCGCCACGCAAAAAAAACAATCCCCGTCTGCGAAGTGGTCGTCATCACCGGATACGGCAGTATCGAGAGCGCCGTCCAGGCAATGCAGGAAGGCGCGGCAACCTACCTGAGAAAGCCGCTCAACATTGACGAACTCCGCGCCGTCGTCGCGCGCGCCGCGGAAAAGCAAAAACTCGCCCGCGATAATATCACCCTGCACGCGCAACTTGACCGGCGCTTCGGACTGGACGCCATCGCGGGCAACTCACCATCGATGCAACATGTCTTCGAAGTCGTCAGACAGGTCGCCCCGACTAATGCCACGGTGCTTATCACCGGCGAGTCCGGCACCGGCAAGGAACTCATTGCGCGCGCCATCCACGCCAACAGTTTCCGCAAGCAAGGCCCGTTCGTCGCGCTCCACTGCGCGGCGCTGCCCGAAGGCGTTCTGGAGAGCGAACTCTTCGGGCATGAAAAGGGCGCCTTCACCGGCGCAATCGCACAGCGCAAGGGACGATTTGAGTATGCCGACGGCGGCACCCTTTTCCTTGACGAAATCAGTGAAATTCCTCCCACGACCCAGACAAAACTGCTGCGCGTTATCGAAGAATACAAGATTATGCGCATCGGCAGCAACACGCCCGTCGATGTCGACGTGCGCCTTATCGCCGCGACCAACCGCGACCTGGAAAAACTGGTCGCCTCGGCGGGTTTCCGCGAAGACCTCTACTACAGGCTAAAGGTCGTCACGCTCCATCTGCCCCCGCTTCGCGAGCGGCCCGGTGACGTGTCGCTGCTGATCGACGTGTTCCTGAAAGAACTGGGAGAAGAATATGGAAAGGAAATAAAAGATGTGGAACCAGAAGTGCCGGCCGCGTTCGAGACCTACCCGTGGCCCGGCAATGTGCGCGAACTGCGCAACTGCCTTGAAAGCATAATCGCACTGAACAACACGGGCAAAATCGCTTTGCGCGAAGTGCCGGAAAACATCCGCAACGCCCCCGGGCCGGCTGCGTCCGCATCCGACAACCTGTCCCTTGAAGAAAGCGAGAAACGCCTCATCGAACTCGCGCTCCAGAAAACCGGCGGCAACCGCAAAAAGGCCGCCAGACTCCTCGGCGCCTCTCTGCGCACCCTCTACCGAAAAATCAAATCATACAACATCGGGTAACAATCTTCACCCGGGGAAATGCCTGCACCTTGCGGCAACCGTTACCGCAAAAAAAAACGCAAAAGGTGACTGTCACCATTACGGAGCGCAGGCCCCGACTTGTCGGGAGCCAGATCGTAGATGGTGACTGTCATCCTTTTGTGCGGTAGTTAGAACCGTTCCTCAAATGAGTAAGTCGCATATAGACCGATAAGCGGGTAAATTCAGAATGGTTCCTTCCGCCCACGCAGGGGACAGTCCACGGCGCCCCGATTTCGGTCTTCGCCTCATCGGGGCTTGGGACAGTCCCCTGCGGCGAGATTCGCAAATGGGTAACTGTCACCGTCTGGAAAATTTGACCTGTCAGAAGCCCAGGTCTTCATCGACGAGGATGATGTGGAAGCGGCCCTTCTTCCAGGCGCGGTGGATGCGGAGATAGACGTTGCAGATTCGGTTCGGCGAGTCGCAATCGACGCATTTGCCGGTTTTGACGCACGGCACATCCGCGCCGAAGCGCACCGCGTTGGGCGGCGCGGCCTTCTCGCGTATACGCTCCCAGGCGGCCTCTTCATTCGCGACAACCTTTTTCGTGCTCGCAACGATTATCACCCTTTCCGGCCCGAATGAAACGGCCGCGACGCGGTTGCCGATGCCGTCGAGATAAAACAGTTCGCCTTTCTCGCTGATTGCGTTCACGCCGGTGACGTAGTAGTCTGCAGCCAGTCCCTCGCGGCGCCGTTCCATATTTTCCTCGCGGCTGATGCCCGGCTCGTACTGGTCGAGCAGTTTCCAGTCACCCGCACGCAGCGCGTCGAGGATCCCGCTTTGCTGAACCGTCATCGAGCCGCCCAGTCCCACAGTAGAGCCCGAGGGAATGAGGCCCGAAACGATTTTCTTCGCCTCTTCGGCAGTCGCTGCTCGCTGCACGGAAAAGTTGTGCTTTTCGAGATTCGCGATGGTCCTGTCTATCATA
>JBDRIB010000234.1:0-4826 GCA_043816375.1 Planctomycetota bacterium
AGCCGCGACGCCCTGCGCGTCTCCATAAGCGGCGCGGACGAGGGCGCGATAAAGAAGGCGCTGGAGGGAACCGGCGGCAGGGTCACCTCCATCGCCCCGGAGACGGAGAGCCTGGAAGACTTTTTTATGAAAGTAATCGAGGGCAAATGCAATGGGCAGGGTGTGGGCCCTGGCAATACTGACGCTGAAGGCGGCGCTGCGAAGTAACGTCGTCGTATTCGCGGTCGCGGCTTATGCCGCTATCCTGCTGGCCACGGCGCTGCTTGCGCCCGCGCCCGAGAAGGAATTCGAGGATGAGACGGCGGCGGGAGTCTTCGACGCGGAGCGTTCCGTCGTCACCGCCGAGGCGCAGCGCATACGCTTCGTCCAGTCAACGTCGCTGGGCGCGGCGTTTTTTCTTGCGGTAATAATCGTCGCAATCATCGGCGGTATGTGGCTGCCGCGTCAGATTAAGGAGAAGTATCTCACGACGGTGATGTCGAAGCCCGCGGGCGCGTGGCGCGTGGTGGCCGGCTCGTGGCTGGGCTTCGGGCTTTTGACGGCGGTGCTGTTCGTCGCGTTTGCCGCGATGAGCATCGTCTGCTGTCGCGCGATGGCCGCGCTCTCGGACAGCCCGGAAGAAGCCGCCGAACAACTGAAAACCCTGCGAACCGCCTATGCCGCGAAATTCGGCAGTGTGAACATCGACGCCGTGAAAGACGGTTCGCTGCCGCCCGAATCGGTGCAGTGGCTCGTTTCGGAGGACAGGACGATTCTGTCCTCTACGAGACAGGCGGCACTGTGGCTGTTCGAGAAAGGCGCGGATGGAGATGAGGCGCGCTGCCGCGCCGTCTTTGAAATCCAGAAACAGACCAACCCGTTTGTGATAACCACGGACCTGGAAATCCGCCTCTGGAACTCCGAGACCGGCGCGCTCGGCCCGCCGCTAGAGGCGAAACGGGTTTCCGGGGAGAGACTGGTCGAGTTTTCCGTCGAGAAATCGCCGGGCGGTGACGCGGCACGGCCCGGAGAAAACTCTGCGCCCGCGACGGGCGTGCTGGTAACGCCGCTCAAGGCGGGCTATGACGTCGTATGTTACCAAAGAGGCCTGTTGCGGATTACGGGCGAGGCGCCGTTTGAAGCGGATTATGTCAAGACCTTTGCGATGTCCGGCCTGGCGGTGCTGGTCTTCATTGCGATAACGGTCGGGGCGTCGACGTTTCTCTCGCCGAACGTGAGTATGTTTTTCTCCGCGTCAATCGGAGTGATGGGCGGCATAGTGAGTTTTATCAGGGAATTTCTGGGCGAGAAAGACTTCGGTGCGGCAAAGGCGCTGGGCGCCGAAGCGCCGACGAGCGCGTTGCTGGACCCCGCGGCCGGGGGCTGGGAGGCCTGGGCGCGGACCATCGGGCACTCGCTGCTGGAGACGGCGGGCGACGGGATGGAGTTGCTGTTCCGCTACGTCCTGCCCGACTGGACGAAGTTCGACGCCGGCCGCGATATTTTATCCCGCCTTCACGTCAGTTTGGGCGACTACTGGGCGGCGTTTTTGTACTGCGGCATCTATTGCGTTTTCTGCGTTCTTGCGGGAGGGGCGATTCTGCACAGGCGCGAGGTGGGCAAGGGATGACGAAGAGATTTTTCAAATCGCGCGTTTTGCCGGTTCTTGTTGCGGCAGCGCTGCTCGTGCCGTGGTGGGCGGTGTCGGGCGAACTGGAAGACGAGCGCGTTCGCCAGGCCGCGGGCAGTGAATCGCTTCTGCGTTCGCTGCAGCCCGGGGAGTTTTTCGGCACGGTTGCGGCGGGCGGCTTTCGCGCGATGGTGATAGACTACCTGTGGATGCGCGCGTCGCTGCTCGAGAGGCGCAAGGATTATTACCAGTTGCGCGCGACCTACGAGATACTCGCGAGGCTTCAGCCGCGCGCGGAGAGCGTGTGGCAATTCAACGCGATGAATCTTGCGTACAACATCGCCGCGGAATACCACACCCCGGCCTCGCGATACCACTGGGTCGTCGAAGGGATAAAACTGAACCGGCGCGGACTGCAGTTCGTGCCGGACAGCCTCGAGTTGCGATACCAGATGGCGTTTTTCCTTTTCCACTGTTTCTCGTACGACGACAATCCTTTCAGCAGGGATTTCAGGAGACTGCTGCGGCTCGACCCTCCGACGGACTTCATTGAGCGGAGAAATGACAGGGACCCCATCGAAGAAAGGCTGTACAAACTCGGCGTGCGCACAAAGAGTCCGGTCGCTTACGCGCTATGGTACCTTTACGACACGCTGCATCCTCGCGACAGGTTCGCGAAATGGCACAAGGCGCATCTTGTCTGCCTGAATATCATCTTCTGCTGCGACGTTTTGCTGAGGGAGCGGGAAATCGCGCTGCGCGAGGCGAGGCTGGATATGCTGAAAGCGCGCGAAGCACTGATATTCGCCGGAGGAGAAGACAGGCAGGCGGCGCAACAGATGCTTGAACTGCGGAAGAGGGAAATGAAAGAGGTCGAGTCCGGAAAGACCGCCCCGCGCCTGACCGGCTCCGAAACGGAACTTCTGGAAAGACTGCGCGCCGCCTATCTTCCGATATTCGAAGAAGCGGCACCCGAACTTGCGGCCGGCCTGATGTCCTTCAATGCCTGGCACGAAGCGGCCGGCGTGATGCTCAATAATATCGACGACCTGCTCAATCTTTACGAGCGCGCGCTGGACGGGCAGGATTCCACGGAGATAAGGAAGGTGATTACCGACGCGGAGTTCAAATCTCTCAAGGCGGGCGAAGTGCAGAAGATGCTGGAAAGCAACGCATCCTACATCGCGCCGCTGCACAAGGAAACGGTATGGCGCGTGTCGAAATACGTCCGGGAAGAGACCGGCGAAGAAGGCGGCGGAAACTGAAACGCGCCGTTATCCCGACGCAAGGTTTGGCGCGTCAAAGACGATAATAATATTTATAAAGAACCCCGTGTTGTTCTTCTTTGCATAGTTAAAGAAACACCTGCTTTCGGTTGATATGCAATTTGCTCATTTGAGAAACGGTTCTAGAACTGGTGACAGTCACTAATCTACGAACCTCGCCCTTCGGGCTCGCTTCCGTAATTAGTGACAGTCACCAGTGCCCCGATAAATCGGGGCCGCTCTCGGCCCATACAGTTTATGTAGGGCACGGTCTTTAGACCGTGCCGTCCCTACGGGCGGCCCGTAGGGGCCGGGGGCGGAAGGGTCTCCCGACGGGGTTCGGGACAAGGTCAGACCCTTCCCTACGTTGGTCAATAAGTAAAAAGGACTTATTGGGAGTTACCTAACGGTTACTTTTACTTCATACGACGGAGGAGCACGAATGTCTGTTAAGAGAAAAGCATTGCGCACGCTGGGTGTCGGGTTGTTCGGCCTCTTTGCGTTCCTCGTGTTCTGCGGGAGCGCGCTTGCGGCTGGAGACGAAATGACCGAGCCGTCGTGGTATCTCTGGCTGCCGTGGTTTCTCGCGCCGGTGGGCGCCGTCGCCGCGCTGTATTTCGGCTGGCGGTTCTATGTCTATGTCAAGGCACAGGACGAGGGCACGGACAGAATGAAAGAAATCTCCGGCTACGTCCGCGAAGGCGCGATGGCATACATCAAACGCCAGTACAAGGTCGTGGCAATGGTCTTCCTGGTGATGTTTGCCGTCTTCGGCATACTGTCGTGGGGGCTGAATACACTGCCGCCGCTTGTGCCGATAGCGTTTCTGACGGGCGGGTTCTTCTCGGCGCTTTGCGGTTTCCTTGGCATGAAAACCGCGACGATGGCCAGCCACCGCACGGCGCAGGGCTGCCGCCAGGGACTGGACAGCGGCCTGAGGATCGCCTTCAGAAGCGGCGCGGTTATGGGCCTTATCGTCGTCGGGTTCGGCCTGCTTGATATCGCGTTCTGGTTCTTCCTGTGCAATTTCTTCAGGTGGATAGGTCTTGGGCCTGACCTGAAGGTAATGAATATGAAGGACATCACGATAACGATGCTCTCCTTCGGCATCGGTGCCAGCCTTCAGGCGCTGTTCGCGCGCGTCGGCGGCGGCATCTTCACAAAGGCCGCGGACGTCGGCGCGGACCTCGTCGGCAAGGTCGAGGCCGGAATTCCGGAAGACGACCCGCGCAACCCGGCGACCATCGCAGATAACGTCGGCGACAACGTCGGCGACGTGGCCGGTATGGGCGCGGACCTCTACGAGTCCTACTGCGGCTCGATACTGGCGACCTGTGCACTGGGCGCGGCGGCGTTTATGCACTTCGGGAAAGCCGACCTTGTCTTCCAGGCGATACTGCTGCCGATGATAATCGCCGCCGCCGGAATCGGCGCGTCGATACTGGGCATCTTCGTCGTCCGCACGAAAGAAGGCGCAACGCAGAAACAACTGCTGGGCGCGCTCGGCAAGGGCGTTTACGTAGCGTGCGGCGCGATTCTCGTCGCATCCTTCCTTGCGACTTTCGCCCTGCTCGGCTGGGATAACATCGGCGTGTTCTTCAGCATTATCGCGGGCCTCACCGCAGGAGTGCTGATTGGCAAATCGACTGAATACTACACGTCGGCCGATTACAAGCCGACAAAGGACATTGCCGAACAATCAAAGACCGGCCCGGCCACCGTCATCATCGGCGGAATGTCGGTCGGAATGATGTCCACCGCCTTCCCGGTCATCATTATCGTGGTTGCGACGCTGCTGGCGTTTGCGCTGCCGGGAGGGTTTGCCGGCAACATATCCCTGGGCCTTTACGGCGTGGGCATAGCCGCGGTGGGAATGCTTTCGACGCTCGGCATAACCCTGGCAACGGACGCATACGGGCCCATCGCCGACAACGCCGGCGGCAACGCCGAGA
>JBDRIB010000235.1:0-2364 GCA_043816375.1 Planctomycetota bacterium
GCAGCGTGCTGCAGGAAAGCGCCAAGGCGGCGTTGTCCTACATCCGCGCCCACTCAAAAGAACTGAAAGTGCCGTCGAACTTCTTCCAGACAAGCGACATCCACATACACATACCCGCCGGCGCCATACAGAAGGACGGCCCCTCCGCCGGCATCACGCTAACAATCTCGCTCATCTCGCTCCTCACGGGAAGGCCCGTCCGCTCCGATGTCGCGATGACCGGCGAGATAACTTTGCGCGGCAAGGTGCTCCCCGTCGGTGGAATCAAGGAAAAGGTCCTGGCCGCGGCCCGCGCGGGAATCAAGCACATCATCCTGCCCAAGCACAACAAAAAAGACTTGCACGACCTGCCCGAAGTCGTCACGAAAAAACTGCAATTCCACTTCGCGGAAAAAATCAGCGACGCCGTAAAATTCGCCTTTACCGGCAGGGCGGCAAAAAAGAAGCGTGGCCGCAGCACATCCCGCTCCAACTCAACACGCAGAGTCGCCCGGCACCGCTGAACCCGAACGGCAATTCCGCCCCGGCGGATAAAGGTTCTCAAACCACAACGCAAAAGGTGACTGTCACCAATTACAGAATCGAGCGAGCCCGGCGAGCGAGATTTGTAGATTGGTGACTGTCATCCTTTTGCATTCGTAGAATAGAACAGGTTCTGGGATGCTCAGGGGACAGTCCACGGCGCCCCGATTTCGGTCTTCACCTCATCGGGGCTTGGGACAGTCCCCTGTGCCGAGATTTGTAGATTGGTAACTGTCACCGTAAGAATAGATAGGAGAGGGGACGCGGATTAGCGTTGCCAAAGGATTTGTATTTTGGTATTATGCATTTTCCGTTCGAACGGACATCGTGACTTATCCCCCTCTCACAGTCGACATGCCCGAAATGAAGACTTTCAAACTCGTCACACTTGGCTGCAAGGTAAACCAGTACGAAAGCGACGTTATGCGCGCCGCGTGCGTTGAAGCGGGTTATGTGCCTGCAAAGACGGGCAGCCGCGCGGACCTCGTCGTCGTCAACACCTGCACGGTTACTGCAACCGCCGCGGCAAAATCACGCCGGGCGCTGCGAAGCGCAATCCGCGCGAATCCCGGCGCGAAAGTCGTCGCAACGGGCTGCGCCGTCGAGGCTGACCCCGCGATGTTCGAGAAAGTCGGCGACGGAATACTGCTGCTGAAGCAGTCGCGGAAGAGCGAATTCCCCAGTCTTCTTGGAATCGGGACGAACGGACGGAAACCTCTGCCCGGCAGAACGCGGGCGTTTCTGAAAATCCAGGACGGCTGCGACCGGTTCTGCTCGTACTGCATTGTGCCGCACGTGCGGAGCGAGTTGTGGAGCAAGCCGCTCGACGAAGTGCTGCGCGAGGCCGAATACCTTGCCTCCCTCGGCCACAGGGAAATCGTACTCACTGGCATAAGGCTGGGCCTGTATAACGGAGGCGACGGGGCCGACCTCGCGGCGCTTGTTCGGAAATTGAGTGAACGCCCGGGGCCGGAACGACTGCGCCTGAGTTCGCTGGAGGTGTGGAATATATCAGACGAACTGCTCTCGGCGGCCTCGGGGAGCGGGAAATTCTGCCGTCACCTGCACATCCCGCTGCAGAGCGGCGACGACGACATACTGCGCGCGATGAACAGGCCTTATACCTCGGGCGGGTTTCTCGCACGCCTCAAAGACATCAGGGAGGCGCTGCCGGGCGTTGCGATTACCACCGACATTATCGTCGGCTTCCCCGGCGAAGGCGAAAGAGAGTTCAAAAACACCCTGAAGGTCTGTCGAGAAGCGCGTTTCGTGAAGATACATATTTTCCCGTTCAGCCCCAGAGCGGGTACGCGTGCGGTCGATTTACCGGGCCGGCCCGACAGGGCGGTTGTGGAGAAGCGTCTGGGCAGGCTGCGCGACCTGGAAGAAGAACTCGCGCGCGAATACCGGCAAAGCCTCGTCGGCAAGGTCGTCGAGGTCCTCGTGGAAAACAGGCGCAAATCAAAGACCGGCCTGCCGTGCGGGACAAGCCGCGAATACGTGAAGCTTTTTCTCGAAGGAGAAAAGGTCGAGCCGAACACAATCGTAAACGCGCGCATCCTGAATGCAGAAGCCGGCAACATCGTGGGGGTCAGAATACCGCCAGAAAATCAGGAGAAGATATGTCAATCGAAAAAGAAATATGGAAGACAATCACAAGCGCCCGCTGCATTCTGATATCGTCGCATGAGCGCGTGGTCGGCGACGTGGTGGGCGCGGTACTTTCGTTAATGCTTATGGCGCGCGGCGTCGGCGTGGAATGCGTCGTGATAAACGACGAAGCGATTTCTGAGGAATACGGGTTCCTGCCCGGCGCGGAGGAAATTCACAAAATTTCCGACG
>JBDRIB010000236.1:0-6601 GCA_043816375.1 Planctomycetota bacterium
TTGGCCATTTCCTTCTCTTCGTCGGAACCCGTATTCTTCGCGGTTTCCCACATTTGCTCGAAGCTCTTTTGTGTTTCGCTTAACTGCATATCCCAGACCTTTTCCCACTCTCCCTTGAACATTGCATAGAAATATTTCCTGGCGACCGGTCCGAGGGTCGGCGCATTTTCGAATTTCATATCATCAAATATCTTGTCAAGCGAGGGCGACTTCACTTCCTCTTCTTTTTCTCCCCCCTGCCCTTTCACAAGGGTAAATTCGCCGTTTTGCCATTCGCCAAGGGGCTTGCCCTGAATTAAAAACTTGATGGTAATTTCATCGTCCGTTAATCCGCTTTCTGCTTTCGGGAAATAATACGGCATCCGCACCATAACCAATACTTCTTCAGCCGCTTCCGTGTAGGCGGCGCACAATTCCTTGTCGGACACTATCCACTTGCCCCTGCTCCGATACTTATTCCACTCCGGCTGACATACAGTGCCGACGACAATTTCGAGTCTGCTTTTCAGCAAATAACACTTCAGCGATATTTTCATCAGTTTTGCCGTGAGAGTTTCCTCGCAGTTGAAGTCGGTCGTCAACAACAGTTCCCGGTACTCCGCCCGGCTAATGGGATAGGGTTTATTGTAGTCCGGCGAGAAATACGGATGCAGGCCTTTGGGGTCGTCTATGTCCTCCGCCTTATCCGTTTTGGCCTTTACCGGGGCCAGGTTTTCATAGAAAAACGCGCCGGCGATTCCGGCAGTGAATGCAAAAAGCAGCAGGATAATCTTGGAAACCTTCATAGCCGTCTCCTAATCAAAAGTTGAAAAAGTTGAAGTCTGACCCCATTGTGTTCTCTGTAGTTCAGGGGTTTTTTCCGGCGGCCACGACACGAACCCCGAAGTCGTTGAGCGGGTCGTCTGGCGCGACCCCGCTGCGATTGGCTGATCGACTGACCCCTGCATAGGCGACCCACGACCCGCCCCGAAGGACAAGGGGGGACTGGTCCCCGCCCGTGGTCCACGCACTGCCGTCATTCGGCGCGCCTGTGTAATTTTCATGAAAAACGTCCTCACACCACTCAAACACGTTGCCGTGCATATCATGCAATCCCCAATCATTAGGCGCAAAACTACCCACTTCCGTCGTCTTTTTGCGATAAACACCCTTGGGACCGCCCCCGTATGGGTGGTTGCCGTCGTAGTTCGCCTGATCCGTCGTCAGCGTATCACCAGTATTAAACGGCGTCGTCGTACCCGCCCTGCAGGCATACTCCCACTCCGCCTCTGTAGGAAGCCTGCCTCCAACCCATTCGCAAAACGCCTTCGCACCCCACCAACTCACTTCTACTACCGGATGCCTCTCATAGCCGTTCTTGGAATAGTACTTCCCCTCTCGTTTCTCTATCATGCAATACTCGTCATCAAGGTCAAGCCAGGTATGCCCGTCCCCTGAATGAGCGGCTTTCGCATTCAAAAACTTGCAATACTGCTCATTGGTCACCTCATACTTGCCGATGTAAAACGGCTCGCTTATCTTTACACGGTGCACGGGCCCCTCATCATTGCCCCTCCCGCTTTCTCCCTCCGGCGAGCCCATATCGAACTCGCCTGCATGCACAAGCCGCAACACTATTCCGCTCTCCTCGTGTTTTATCTCAACTGCACAACCTGTCTCCTTGTACCAGCCTTCACTTGTTTGGACCGTGTACTCTGCAGGCGGACGCCAGTCTGGATTGTTCGTCTCATGCTGCGAATAGACAATTTGTAATTTGGATTTAACGGGCGCCCCACTGTCTTCATCCTCCTCATCCCCTCCGCACCCGGAGATAAACGTAAGAAAGGCGGCGAGAAACGCAACCATCGTGATTCGGAATATGATGTGGCGATAGGTAGTCATAGCAAATCTCCTTTTTTACAGGCCTCCGGAAAAGCCGAATACTCGCTTCCCCATAGTTTACAAACATCCCCGCCCTGCCTCAAAGTCTAATTTCGCCCAGATGGTTCCGGTTCAGGCTCTGGTTCGGGTTCGGGTTCCGGCTCGATGGGCTCTTCAGGCTCGATAGGCTCCTCTGCCGTCTTCGTGTTCTTGGCCGAATCGAATTTCCATTTGCCGTCTTCCTTCAAGAAATACGCTTTGTCCTCCTTGCCTTTCTCAAGGTCTCTTAAGACCATATACCCTGTGTCGCCTTCGATGCTCTCACTTATCACCTCTATTTTCCACTTGGTGATTTCCGCGGCGAAACCGACTCCCTGCTTCTCGGACTGCCTCATCATCCACTCGCAGTACTTCTTGCCGTCGCCTTCCAACGCCTTCAGTTCTTCGAGGTCCCTCTTCATCTCCTCATACTGCTCCTTCGTTTCGGTCTTCTTTTCCTCAGAAAGATTCGGGATATTAAGCGTGGCCTCCAGACTATTAACACTCAATTCAAAAACATTTTGCATCGTCGCCAGTTGTTGCGTGAAGAATTCGCCCGTGCCGCTGCTCGACAAATCCCACACCTTATCGTAGTCCTTGTCAATAAAGGCCAGCATCCATTCCTTCATTACAGGACCAAGCGTCGGCGCATTTTCGAATTTCATCTTGTCCATCGCGGCGATGACTTCAGCCCGCGTTACATCACCGGCTTCCGGTTCCGGTTCCGGTTCCAATACCTTGTCAAGCGAACGAACAGTCCCGGCGGCCACGACAACACGAAACCCGACGCAGTAGTACGTGACGCCCGGGTCATGCCAGAAACGAACGGCAGACCGGATGACCCTCGCAACGCCGACCCACGAGCCGCCACGATGGACACGGAAGGTCTGGTTCCCGCCTGTGGCCCAGGCACTACCGTCATTCGGCGCACCGTTGTAATTATTATGCCACACATCTTCGCACCACTCATCCACATTGCCGTGCATATCGTATACCCCCCACGCGTTCGGCTTTTTCTTGCCTACCTCGTGCGGCTTGTCCCCGGAGTTATCCTTGTACCAGGCGTGTTCTCCAAGAATGCTTTCATCATTTCCGAAGCACCACCTCGTCTTACTCCCCGCCCGGCACGCATACTCCCATTCCACCTCCGATGGAAGCCTCACTCCGACCCACTCGCAGAACGCCTTCGCTCCATACCAACTCACCATTGTCGCCGGATGCCCCGCATACCCGCTCTTCGGTCGATATTTTCCTCCACGCTTCTCTATCCTGCAGTCTTCGTCGAAATACGTCGCCTCTAAATCCACCCAGATGTTGCCACCACCTGAATGAGCGGCTTTCGCATTCAAAAACTTGCATAACTGCTCATTGGTTACCTCGTACTTCCCAATATAGAACGGCTCGCTTATCTTCACCTTGTGTAACGGATGCTCGTCTTTATAATCCTCTGCTTCTCCCTCATACTTACGCGCGACCTCTTCAGGTGGTATCTGCGAGCCCATACTGAACTCCCCGGCCGGCACAAGCCGCAACACAATACCGGTCTTCTCGTGCACAATTTCTTTCCATAGGCCGGTTGCCTCGTCACGCCCCTCACTCTTCACCGCGCTATAACCGGGAGCCAAATTGCTCGTATCTTCAATGGAAGCCCTCTCCTCCTCATCCCCTCCGCAGCCGGGGATGAACGTGAGAAAGGCGGCGAGAAATGCAACTATGGTGATTCGGAATACGATGTGGCAATAGGTAGTCATAGCAAATCTCCTTTTCTACAGGCCTCCGGAAAAGCCGAATACTTCCTTCCTTATAGTTTACAACCATCCCCGCCCCGATACCACGAAATTTCTCCGGTCGGCGGATATGCCCCAAGGTGTGTATCCATGATTTCATATGAATTTTTTTGGTGACCTTGGCGTGCTTGGTGGTTCAAAACGGGTCAAAGGTGAAAGGTCAAGGGCTTGCCCGCCAATGTGTGTGGCCCCTACAGGCCACCCGTAGGGGGTGGCGGAGTCACCAATCCCTACACGTCGGGACAAGTTCTACGAATCTTGGTGCAGGGGACTGTCCCCGGAGCATTCCACAAAAGGATGACAGTCACTAATCTACGAATCGCCCCCGACAAAGTCGGGGTCGATTCCGTAATGAGTGACAGTCACCTTTTGCTCCGTAATTGGTGACATTTATCCGCCGACGGTTTGCGGCGGAGTCACCTTTTGCGTTGTAATTAGAACCGTTCCTTCGGTGACAGTCACCGTTACATATCATCGAGGACGTGGCCGAGTTTTTCTTTTTTTGTCTTGAGGTAGTCGATGTTTTTTTCGGTGGGCTTGATCTGCAGCGGTATGCGCTCGGCGATTGAAAGGCCGTATCCCTCCAGGCCTTTGTATTTGCGCGGGTTGTTGGATAGGAGCCTGAGCCTGTGCGCGCCCAAATCGACCAGTATCTGCGCGCCGATGCCGTAGTCGCGCTCGTCCGGCTTGAAGCCGAGCATCTCGTTGGCCTCGACCGTGTCGTGACCGTGCTCCTGTAACTCGTAAGCGCGCAGTTTGTTTTCCAGCCCGATGCCGCGTCCTTCCTGGCGCATATAGAGCAGGATTCCCCTGCCTTCAGCGGCGATTAGACTCATTGCCTTTTCGAGTTGCTCGCCGCAGTCGCACCTGAGCGAGTGGAAGATGTCGCCGGTCAGGCATTCGGAGTGAACGCGCGTGAGTATCGCGTCGTCTTTTGAGCACGCGAATTTTTCTTCGTCGTCCTTCAGGCCCATACACAATGCCAGGTGCTCGTCCCTGTCCACGACCGACGAGTAGTATATAAGCGTGAACTCGCCGAAGCGCGTGGGCAGTTTTACGCGGCTGCCGCGCCGAATCAGTCTTTCCTTTTTGCGGCGGTAGCGGATAAGGTCGGCGACGCTGCACATCTTCAGTCCGTGTTTTTTGCAGAACTCCCTTAGTTGCGGCACGCGCGCCATCGTGCCGTCTTCGCTCATCACCTCGCATATCACGCCCGCGGGCCTGAGTCCCGCAAGGCGCGCCAACTCCACCGACGCCTCGGTCTGGCCGGCGCGCACCAGCACGCCGCCATCCCGTGCGCGCAGCGGGAAGATGTGTCCGGGCCGGACCAGGTCGCCGGGTCTGCAATCGTCCCTCACGACGGTCAGGATGGTCGTGGCGCGGTCGTGTGCGGAAATTCCCGTGGTGACTCCCTCGCGCGCCTCGATGCTTACGGTGAAGGCCGTGCCGAATTGCGAACGGTTGTCGAGGACCATCGGCGGCAGTTCAAGGGCGTTGCACTTCTCCTCCGTCAGCGCGAGACACACCAGGCCTCGGCCGTACTTTGCCATAAAGTTGATTGCCTCGGGCGTGACTTTCTCCGCGGCCATCGTGAGGTCGCCCTCGTTCTCGCGGTCTTCGTCATCGACCACGACGACGATGCGGCCTGCGCGCATTTCCTCAAGTATTTCTGTAACAGGGCTGAAAGGCATTGGAAAAATCAATGGTAAAAGAAACGAAGCGGGAAAATTCACAAAAGCGCCGTCACTAATAAAGTTACCACAGGCCGCCCCTCCTGTCAATCGGCGGAGGACAAGTTTTGCACCCTTGACAGGCTTCACAGGCAGAGTATAATTTGTGGTTCTGATTAGAACACCACCATATTCGTCCGAACGTGATACGAGAAGGAGCAGAGTATGAGCAAAATCATAGGCATCGACCTGGGCACCACCAACTCCGTCGTCGCAATTATGGAAGGCAACGAGCCGAAGGTCATCGCCAATGCCGAAGGCAGCCGCACCACGGCGTCGGTGGTCGCTTTCACCAAGGACGGTGTCCTCGTCGGCCAGACGGCCAAGCGCCAGGCGGTCACGAACCCGCTCAACACGATCTTCAGCATCAAGCGCTTTATGGGACGCCGTCACAATGAGGTGAAGGAAGAGGAAAAACTGGTTCCATACAACATCGTGGGCGGGCCGGACGAACTGGTCAAGGTACACGTCACAAGCGAGAACAAGGATTACACGCCGCAGGAAATCTCGGCGAAGGTTCTGCAGAAACTGAAACAGACCGCCGAGGATTACCTCGGTCAGAAAGTGACCGCGGCGGTCATAACGGTGCCGGCGTATTTCAACGACAGCCAGCGCCAGGCAACGAAGGAAGCGGGGCGAATCGCCGGGCTGGAAGTCAAGAGAATCATCAACGAACCGACCGCCGCGTCGCTCGCATACGGGCTGGACAAGAAGAAGGAAGAGAAAATCGCCGTCTTCGACCTGGGCGGCGGCACGTTCGACGTTTCCATCCTTGAAGTAGGCGACGGAGTTTTCGAGGTCAAGGCCACCAACGGCGACACCCATCTGGGCGGCGACGACTTCGACCAGGTACTCCTCAACCATATCGCGGACGAATTCAAGAAAAGAGAAGGCATCGACCTGCGCACGGACCAGATGGCTCTGCAGCGCCTGAAAGAGGCCGGGGAAAAGGCCAAATGCGAACTGTCCGGCACGATGCAGACCGAGGTCAACCTGCCGTTCATCACCGCTGACGCCTCGGGACCCAAGCACCTGCAAGTGACGATCTCCCGCGCCACGCTGGAGCAGTTGACGGCAGACCTGGTGCAGCGCACGGCCGCCCCGCTGCGGCAGGCGCTGGAGGATGCCAGGCTGACGCCTCAGGACATCGACGAGGTGGTGTTGGTCGGTGGGCAGACGCGTGCG
>JBDRIB010000237.1:0-29665 GCA_043816375.1 Planctomycetota bacterium
CAGAAGTGGCAATTGAAATTGGAAAGACCTTGAAATCCGACGAGAAACTGCTCGAGGACTACGAAAAAGTCATCGCCTTTTTCAACAAACTCACAAACCCTTACGAGGGAAAAACCCTTCTTGATTTAATCAAGGACCCCGCTTTCCCGAACATAAAAGCCGATGGCTTCTACCTGTTTCCATACTCCAGAAACAAGGAAAACAATCTTTTCGAAAGCCTGTTTTCTCTCGGCGTGCCTCCCGGTGTAGAATTGATGAAGGAACTTATCAGGGCAATTAAAGAAGGAAAAGTCAGCCTCAAACCGGACAAGAACAGTGGCTGGTACGACTACCAGGTCTACGCCCTTGAGACCCTGCTGCTTCCGTCTAAAGGGGAAGAGCATAACAAACTATTGCTCACCCAACGTTACAAGAAGCGGATGATTGAGGCATTCAAGGCAATGATTACAACCCGCCGCGAAACCCATTACAGACAGACACGAGTGGTAATACTTTCAGCACCTCCACCCAAAATGACCCCACGCTTAAGAGCCGAACCCTGTCCGTCCTATTACCTCAGGCAGGCACGGGGATACGATTTCCTGTTGAACTTCCTCACATCGGCGATAGGGGAGAAGACCCTCAGAGTAATCCACGGCCTCAAAGAAGGCGGCGAACGCGAAATGACCCTCTGGGATGAATTGCACTGGATACGCGATTTCTACTACGGCCTCTATTTTATCTCCTGCGAGGACATCGGCCTGAGGCCGAAATTCCTGAAAGATGAAAATGTTGATGCAGCGCACTGCTATGAAACAGCGGGAAAATGGCTCGATTACGCGTTGGAAGATGAAGACTTGGCCGTCGATGTCCGCATCAGCGTCCCCATCGCGTTCGACCTGAGCCCCAGTGCAACGCATCTATGGGTAAACATCGGTGTTAAACTCCTCCAGTTTGAAGCGAGTTTCGCCACGCCGCCAAGTATCAAATATGGTGAGGACTCGGAGTGGAGAGAAGTCTCCGAAGACGAACTGGGCAAGATGGTCTGGCTTATCCCCGTCGTCCAGTTCGCAGAGGTCAAGGTCGAAGGTCACAAAGTCTTCGACCGTGACGAACTCCGCGCAATCTGCGACAAACACACATCCAGGGAGGCAATCATCAAGGCGCTGGGCAACTGACCCGGTCGGTCTGATTCGAAAGGCGAATAGTATAACCGGCTGGAACGGCAGGCAAATGAACCCTAAACGCGAGGCTCTTCTTCATCATCCGTGAGGGGAGACTTGGCTGGCTCTTCCGGCTTTGTCTTCTCTTCGGGTGATGTTTTGTCGGATACTGTTTTGAGTTTTTTGCCCGTTTTAAGGTTGGTGCCGCAGTTTACGCAGATTACGGCGTCCGCGGCAATATCATTGCCGCAACTTGGACATTTGGCGGTGGGGGGGGCGACCTCCTCGGGCCTGGGCGGTTTCGGAGCCTTCGGCGCGAGGGGAGGCGCGGCAGGCCGTTTGATGTCGGCGGCCGGAGTTGCAGGCGTTATGGGTTCTTGGCGCGGAGTGTCCAGGGCAACGGAACCAATTTCTTCTTTTTCCTTGTTCTGCAGGTGTTTTGCGCGGGCCTTCTCGACCATCTTGAGCAGCGCTTCCCTGTCCGGTATCACAATACGGACTGAACACTGGGGACACCTGCCCGTCCTGCCGGCCATGTCAATGTTCAGGGCAAGTCTTTGACCGCACTTATGTCTGAATACTATGGGCATATTCGGTTTTTCTTGCTGACTCATTGTTCAATATTTCTGAATTCTGCGCAGTCAAAGGAACCCGGCCCGGAAAGGCGCCGGTCACTCTCTGCAACCTGCCCCCTCCTTCCTTTGACATTACAATCCTCAATTATGCCGATAATAAAGTATTTTCCCGTAGTGTCAAGCATCTCCGTCGCAAAACGCAGGCCTTAACGGTGACGTCGTGAACTGCGTCCTGCGTTTTCGAATCAAATGAATGCTTGACATTTACGTAAAAACGTCTAGAATTATTGTCTTGCATAAGGCCGAATACTGCGGAGTTCCGGTGTGATGAGTTCAGCAACATTACAGAGCAGTGTACTGGTTCTCAACCACCACTTCACGGCGGTCCATGTAACCACCGCCAGAAGAGCGTTCTCTCTCCTGTGGAAAAATACAGCCGAGGTTGTCAGATGGGCTGACTCGACCTGCGCCACTTACGACTTCCATTCCTGGAAAGAACTGTCTCAAATCCGCGAAGTGTTCGACACGTCGGACGAATGGGTGCGGACGGTCAGTTTCGAGATTGCCGTCCCGCGCATCATCAGACTGCTGTTCTACGACAAATTTCCCAAACAGGAGATAAAATTCAACCGGCGCAACATTTACGCGCGCGACCGCGGCCGGTGTCAGTACTGCGGCAAGCGGTTTTCGACGAGCGAACTGACGCTGGACCACGTGACGCCGCGATCCAGAGGAGGAATATCCGTCTGGCATAATATCGTGTGCGCGTGCATCGCCTGCAACAACAGGAAGGCCGGCAGGACACCCCACGAGGCGGGTATGGCGCTTGTCTGCAAGCCCGTCAAACCACGACGCAACCCCGTTATCCAGTTGAAACTTCGCTCGGACAAATACCGCTCGTGGCGTCAGTTCCTGGGCGACGCATACTGGAATGTGGAGTTGCAGGAATAACGTGTTACCCGTGTGCCGAGCGGGCGCCGACTGTAAAATGCCGGCGGCCAGGGCGCGGTAGGGGGCCGATCAATTGTCAAAACTTCCCAACCTGATTACCATTTCCCGTTTTATTTTGAGCATCGTCCTGTTTTCGCTCATCTTTGCGTCACGCAAATACGGCTCAGAGGCTGAACCACACCACGGATGGGTCGCAGCCGCTTTCTTCATGTTCATTGTCGCGGGGTTTACGGACCTTCTGGACGGCTATCTTGCCCGGCGATACGGACTGGAGACGAGTTTCGGGCGATTCGCGGACCCTCTCGTTGACAAGATTCTGATTTGCGGTGCGTTCATATTTTTTGTAATCTATCTGCCCGGCAAGCCGTATATGAGGGCCGATGTCGAGTATGCGAACCTGACGGGATGGATGGTCGTGCTTGTTGTCGCGCGCGAGTTCATCGTCAGCGCTCTCCGGGGGTACGCCGAGTCGCGGAAAATAAAGTTCGGCGCGATATGGTGGGGCAAACGAAAGATGTTCATCCAGAGCCTCACCATCGCCGCCATACTGGCGCATCACGCTTTTTTTTACAGCACAAGGGAGTTTCGCATCGGCGTGATTGTCCTTATCTGGCTCAGTGTCGTGGTTACTTTGCTCAGCGGGCTGATGTATCTGTATCGCGCGAGGAAACTATTAAAAGGTGAACACGCTTAAACGGGCAATCGCCACCTTTTTCTTCACGGGCTATTCGCCGGTTGCGCCGGGCACATGCGCATCGGTTCTTTCGGCGGGGATATATGTCGCTGTCGCCTATGCGTTTCCCTGTCATACCGGTGCAATAGTCGGCGCGTTTATAATTGTTGCATTTGGCGCAAACCTCTGGACGGGCAGGTGGGCACAAAACGCCTTCGGCGGCAATGACCCGCAGAAGGTGGTGGTTGACGAGTGCCTGGGTTTCTTTGCGGCGACGTTTCTCGTCAGCGGGCTGGAGCCGTGGCTCATAGCGCTGCTTGCGCTGGGGCTTTTTCGCCTGTTCGACATAGCGAAACCTTTTCCCATCCGAAGACTGGAAAAACTGCCGGGCGGCTGGGGTATCGCGATGGACGACCTTGCCGCAGGGATATGCGCCAACGTCGTCCTGCAGGCAGGGTTAATGTGTTACAGGTTTGCACGGACCTGAACCTCTCAATAATCAGGAGAGTTTTTGATGACCGGAGCGGCTCGGGAAAGCGACAAGCAATTCCATCTGCACGCGGGCTATCACACCGGCTCTCGCCTTGCGGTCAAGTTTGCCTGGCGCATCGGCGCGGGGCTGCTGATACTCTTTGCGATATTAGGACTCATCATCGGCCTGATAGTCAGCAGCGAGGTAAATAAACAAATCAACACAAGCGGCGCAAGAGTAGTAAACGCGCTGGCCGCCGTCGACATCGAATACTGGCAGGCGGTCTCGGAACAGGCCAGGCAGGGCAGCCCTGTCCTGTTTTTTGACAGAAAGCCGGTGACGCTGAAACCCAACCCCCTTGAAGAAGCCATAAGACTGAACAATCTCCCCGCGCAGGGCATAATCAAGGTCGTCGTATTGCAGGGAAAAATCACGGCGATGGAAGGCAGGAACGTTGAGCCACTGCTCCAGTACGACGCAGTCGAGGGCACCGGCGCCGAATTGAACTTCGCAGAGGAACATCCCCACGGCGACACCGGTGTGTTCGTCGCAGACGCTTTCTTCTCTGAAGCCGGTTCGGGCGGCACAGGCGAGACATATCCGGTGCGACAGTTCCGAAAACCCATACTGGATTCCAGAAAGAACGAGGTGGGCAGCGTTATCCTTTTCCTTTCGGCCAGGGAAATCCGGGAAACCACGCGGGAGTTCATAGTCTGGACTGCGATTGTTTGCCTTATCGCCCTTGCGGTGGCGGTGCTTTTTTCGCTGCTGCTCTCGGCGATGGTCACACGCCCGGCGCGCAGGCTGGTGCGCGATATGCACGTCGTGGCGGAGGGCAACCTGGACCACAAGGCATTCGGCTACGGCAGCGACGAAATCGGTGCGCTGGCGCAGGCGTTCAACGGAATGACAACCGGCCTCAAGGAGGCACAGCGGCGGGAACTCGAACGCAAAGCCATCGAGCGCGAACTCTCGATAGCCACCGATATCCAGTCGTCCCTCCTGCCCGTGAATGTTCCGGAGATTCCCTCTCTGGACATCGGCGCAGTTTACAAGTCGGCCCGTGAGGTTGGGGGAGACTACTATGACTACATTCCCGTCGATGAGCGGCATATCGGCTTCGTCGTTGCCGACGTTTCAGGCAAGGGAATTCCCGGCTCGATGGTTATGACGATGGCCAGAAGCCTGATACGCTACGAGGCCGCCGGCAATCCATCGCCCGCCGACACCCTGCGCAAAACCAACCGGATACTGGCGCGTGATATCAAGAAGGGGATGTTCGTCACGGCCATATACATCATAGTCGACCATGCCGAGGGCAGCATCAAACTCTGCTGCGCGGGACACAATCCCATACTCTACTGGCATGCGAAAAGCGCTTCCGTGCGCGAAGTGAAGCCCTCCGGGCTGGCGCTCGGAGTGACCGCGGGCGCCGGGTTCGACGGCGCGCTCAAGGAAGTCGTAATCAATATGGAGCCCGGTGACCGTGTCGTGATGTACACGGACGGTGTAACCGAGGCGATGGACAAGAGGGAAAAAGAATTCGGCGTCGAGCAACTGGGCAGGTTGATGTCGGAGTACAAAGAGGAGTCCGCCGACTCGTTTGCGGAAAAGGTACTCGAGCACGTTATGGCGCATTCTACGGGCGTCGAGCAGCACGACGACATAACCCTTCTCAACTTCATCTTCCGCAAAGGGAAAGACTGAAGACCGAAGACAGAAGACCTGAAACCACAGATGGACACGGATAGACACAGATACTTTGACCATTGACCTTTCACCTTTGACCTAATTTAGCGGCGGCTTGAATCGGAACAACTTCTATACTTCTATACTTCGACACTGCAGTGTAGGGCCGGATATTATTCATTCGCCTCTTATCAGTTCCCAGTTCCAGGCCTGATTTTTTGAAGTCTCAACAGTATGTCCGGGGTCCCGTTTTAAGGTGACTTTTGAGGCACTTATCACCTTCGCGTGACCCGAAATGTATGCGTTAAGCCCGGTATCAAACAGGCTTTGTCCCTCTACGATAAAGGTTCCCTGTCCCTTCTGGTCGTCGGCTTCGATGCCGAAGGAACCCTTGCCTTCAAAGCGTATGCTTAATACCTTCTCGTCTTCGGACTGTAACTCCAACTCGTATTTGACCGGCATATCCTGATTCCCGACGTCCGTCAGGGGAGGCACATATCCGCGGGTGACCGGCTGTCCGTCCGCGTCGAACTCGAGGTCGGGCGCAAACAGGACCAGCAGCATTTTCACGGCGGGATGCGCCGACTGCGGAACGTCTATTCGTCCGGTGCGGGAGCAGATACGCGCCCTGCAGACAACAGCATCTCCCGCTTCCCAGCCGCTTATGACCCGGCCATCGATGACCATCTTCTCACACCTTATAGAAATGCGTACGCTTTCGGCGTCTTCCTTTGAAATGCTTACAACGTATTCATAACTCCCTTCGTCGGGCGATTCCGGGTCGGAAGTCGAGGTTGCCGCCTCGTCGAACCAGACGCGGTACCGTACCGCCTGATTTTCGTGCGGCCACCAGCCCGTTTTGATTGCCGGCTCCGGATTTTCCCCGCACCCCGCCAGGAAAGGCGGCAGGAGACAAACCCACAACAGGACAACCGGACTATGCAGTAATCTCATTCAGGGTTCCCTGATAAAAGGGAAAAGCGGCCAGACTCCGACACGTGTCCCCCCATTCGCACAATAGGGTATTACCGCGGCCGCCGGATTTCAAGTCCGTTGCCGCTTTTTCGTAACACCGGGCGGCCAGAACGGGGGCTGGGGGCTTCAATGCAGACGGCCTGTATATATGCTGCCGGATATCGCATTGCGAACAAACCGGGAAATGCTTTAGTTTAAAGTTCTCGTATTTAGTTGCCGATAGATTGTATGAAAATAACAAAGAAGGATGCAATTGTTAATGTTTGTAGCCAGGAGGGCTTGCTGCGATGAAAAAACAGAAAAACCGCCTGTTCGTGGATGAAAAGAGTTATATAGAATACGTAATGGAAGGAAACAATATCATCGTTTACAAGGTGCATAAGTCCAGCAACGGTTCATTCCTGATGCGAAGGATAATCAAGATATACAAATAAACGCCCGGAAAATATAAAGCCCGGCCGAACCGACCGGGCTTTTTTGTTGTTTGTAATTACTCGACCGGGTCGTCTAATTCCTGGCGGAACCCGCAGTGACCGCGTCAATTTCCCCGGTCTTTTCTTCAGGCTGTTCGATTGGAATCGAAAACGTGAACGTGCTGCCCTCGCCCACCTTGCTCTTTACCCATACCTTTCCGCCGTGAAGTTCCACAATCTTCTTCACGATGGCCAGGCCCAGACCCGTGCCCTGCTCACCGCCGGGTGCCCTGGGGCCGACCTGGGAAAACTTCTGAAACATCTTGTGCATCGCCTCTTCCGGTATGCCGATTCCGGTGTCAATTACACTGGTTTCTATAAAGTCGCCGTCCCTCCTTGTCTTCATCGTGATGCTCGCGCCTTTCGACGAGAACTTGAAGGCATTGCTCAGAAGGTTGTTGAGGACCTGCGTTATGCGCCCCTTGTCAACCTGTAAAGGCGGCAGGTCACCCTCGATAATGGTTTTGAGTGTGATGTTCTTCTTCGAAGCGAGCAGGGTATAAGACTGCTCGTGCTGTGCGATGATATCCTGCATCTTATGCCGCCCAAAAGTCAGGTCGACTTTACCGGACTCGATCTTGGCGACGTCCAGCAGGTCGTTGATGAGATTGAGCATCAGTTGCACCTGCTGTGTGATGCCGTCAACCCCCTCGGCCTGTTCCTTGTTCAGTTCTCCCAGCATTTTTTCGTTGAACAGGTCGCACCATCCCTTGATAACGGTCAGGGGAGTTCGCAGGTCATGCGCGGCGATGCCGAGCAGTTCGTCCTTGACCTCGTTGATTTTCAACAGTTCCTTCTGCAGGTTTCTGATGCGCATGGCGGAATTGATGCGCGCGAGGAGTTCCTGGTAATTGAACGGCTTGGTGATATAGTCGTCCGCGCCGCTCCCGAAACCCTTTATCTTGTCTTCGGTGCGACTCTTGGCAGTAAGCATTATAAAGAACAGTTCGCGCAGTTTTGTATCGGCCTTCATGCGCTTGCACAACTCAATACCGTCCATTCCCGGCATCATCAGGTCTGATATGACAACGTCCGGCATATGTGCGGCAGCCTTTGACAAGCCGTCACGACCGTCCACCGCATCAAACGTCTCGTAGCCTGCTTTTGACAGATGCATGCTGACGAGTTTGCGTATGGACTGCTGGTCGTCAATAATGAGGACCTTTCCCTCTGACATTGGCTGCTCCTTTGTAATCGGGTTAATTTCGTGAAGAAATACTCAACTCCGCACCTTCGTAGCACAGCGACATATTTCCCGACAACCAATGGAGATGCTTACGGGGGTGATGACCGAGTTGAAGGATATCGTTATGAACGTGACGGGCGGAAATGCCCTTGTGCGTCCCGTTGGAATGAACATTTTGACACGTTTTGTTTCGGCATTGTGTTTCAAATACTTGACCGAAAGTGCCGCATTCTCCGCATGCCGAGATATGGCATTTCTCTCGCAATCCGTTTCAGCACTGCCCAAAGGCTTAAGCCGAAAGGCCGTCTGGCCGAAGATATAATAGTAGCGCGTTATATTACCTGGATTACGGAGAGTCTCTAATCGGAGCGGGGCAGGTGCCTCACAAACTGAACCCAACCTTTGCGGAATTCATATTTGCATTGGTCCGTCCCACCACTTTCAACATCACAAAGAACAAGCACATTGTCTTCGGTCTGCTGCTGGGGCTGCCCATTCCTGCGCTTATGCTATGGCTTGACTTTTACATAAGCGGTACTGCTTTCACTTTCACGAACCTTGCGCTCAAGTTTGTTGAGCATCCGTTCCATTACTTCTTCATTTTCACGCCGTTTCTGACAGGCATTATCTTCGGGGCCTTCGGCACGATAAGGCGCGAAAACAACGAACGCATTGCCGCGCTTATCGGAAAACTTGAGACGATGTCCAACACCGACGCCCTGACCGGGCTCTACAACCGCCGCTACTTCGAAATCGAACTGGACAAGGAGTACCAGCGCGCATCACGCAGCGCCAGTCCCTTTGCGGTCGTCTGCATAGACCTGGATAATCTGAAGGAACTTAACGACACAGACGGGCATATCACGGGGGACAGGGTACTGCGGAGCATCGGGGAGATTACACGCAAAAACTGCAGGCTCTACGACGTCCCGGCCAGACACGGCGGCGACGAGTATACTGTGCTCCTGCCCAATACGACCGGCGCACACGCGGTTTCCTTCGCCCGCAGGTTGTGCGAACACATCGCAGCCTATGGTTTTGCGCAGGAAGGCGTCTCGGGGAACATCCCGATAACGGTGAGCATCGGCGTGGCGACATATCCCGACAACGGCAAGGATATCGGCGCGATAATGGAGGCTGCGGACGGTGCGCTTTATGAGGCAAAACGCCGCGGCAGAAACTGCATCGTCGCCGGCGGGGCGAAGCAATCTTCCGCCGGGGAAAAATCCCTCGGCGAAGATGACTGTCACCTTAGCAAACAAGCGGAGGGCTGAATACCTCCGCTATTCGCAATGCAAAAGATGCGTCTCACAGACTAACTGAACTTCTTCGTCAGGCGGCAGATATGGCCGTCTCCCTCGTACTCGAGCAAATCCAGGCAGCGCATCATCAGCATAATGCCCAGGCCGCCCGGCTTTCCTTCGCGCTGGCGCATTCGCGCGCGTTCCTGGGCGTCGGTTTCTCTGCCCATTGCCAGATAATATTCGTAGTCAAAGCCCTTCCCGTCGTCTCTTACCGTGATTACGGCCTTTTCGTGGTCCAGCACGCAGTCACACCTGATTAATTTGCCCGCGTCGCCGAGATTGCCGTGATGATAGGCGTTGTCTATTGCCTCGCGAACCGCTGTGCGCATTTCGCTGGCGTCATATTCATTGAAGTCGGCCTGCCGTACCATATCCGCCATCAGATTATTGGCGGCATCTATGGCTTTATCGTTGCACGCAAATTCGATACTTATCTGGTGTGAAAGGAATTTCTTTTCATCGGAGGCTCGTTTCAGTTCGGCCTCGGATACCGCGAACAACTCGTTGTACTCGAAGGGTTCGGTAACGCTGTCATTCTCCAGCACGCGCATTTCCTTCCTGCTTTTGCCGTCGTTGCCGTAGAGCCTGACCACGCCAATGAGGCTCGAATCCTTCTTGCTTTTGAGATCCATACACAGTTCGTCCGCTTTTCCGACCGTGTTGTCGATGATAATCAGGTCGGGCCGGTTCCGCGCGATAGCGGCCATAGTTTCCGCCTGGTCTTTTGTAATTGAGAACATTCCGCCGGTCTGTCCCTTTCCCCATCGAATTGCGAGAATGTCGGAGAAAACGTTCGTCTCGGATATGACGAGCATCACCGCGGCTTCAATCGGTGTGCGCGGGAAACGTCTCTTATACGGTCTCGGACGGCGCACCTTGCCGCTGGGCGGAGGCTTGGGCGCGGCGCGGGCGTATTCTTTTTCGACCGGTTCAACGGTGCCCAGGTCGAAATATTCCGCGGCGCGCTTCCGGTCGGGGAACAACTTGATGATAGCGTGAAAGCCGATAATCCTTATTATCCTGATGATATCCGGAGGAACCTTTATCAGCACGAGGTCCCCGCCGCTTTCACGGCATATATCCTGGCAGCGGACCAGTTCACCCAGGCCGCTGGAGTTGATATAGGAGAGGCCGGAAAGGTCGAAAATGAGGCGAGGCGTCTCCGGCCTTAAAAACTTCGCAATAAAGTCCTGGTACTTCGGGAGGGTCGCGGAATTGACAATGCCCGAAAACGCCAGCGAAAGCACGGCCTGTTTTTGAGGCGTGGTAAGGGTTTCTGCTCTGCAGTCTAAATCAGCCATCGTCTATCGCCCAGAGTTGATATTTGCACAAAGATACGCAGGTCCGAAAACAATATGATACGCTACAACTCCTCTCTGACGCGCCCGCGCAATGCCTCTTCCAGGGCCTCTTTGCTGATAACGCCTTTTTGAAGCAATACATCTATCAGCGCGTCCGTCTTTATCCTCGGAGGCAGTCTCATTAATGCCTCCAGCGGCGCATGTGTTGCCGGTTGAGGTGCAGGCTGTGATTCTGCCGCCGGACCGGCTGTTTCTTCGAATTCCTTATCCTCCGCCTCATCCTCCAGCAGCGGTTCCTCCCGGAGGGAGGGGAGTTCTGACAGGACCCGGTCAATCTCCCTTTCGCTGGCCAGCACGGCTTTCACTTTCTGGCCCGTTTCAAAGCGCACGTCCTCAATGGTATCGCAATCTTGCGGGTCAGCCATCGCAAGAATCAGCAGATCGTCCCTGAGCGAAACCGGCACCACTTTCCTCTCGCGCATTACGCGGTAAGGAATGATGCTGAGCAACTTGAAAGGAACGGCGTGACCTTGCAGATCGTACAATTCAACTTCCAGTTGTCTGGCAAGGTGCCTGAGCAGTTGGCCCTCCTGTACAACGCCCATTTTCAGCAGTATTTTGCCCAGCCTCCCGCCGAGATCCTTCTGCAATTCAAGGGCGTGGTCCAACTGTTCCCGCGTTACCAGATCGTTGCGAAGCAGTTGCTCTCCAATTTTTATGTCTTCCGGCTTTGGTTTCACAGCCTTCCTCGCTGTTAAAATCTTTCCCGCTCTTTGGCCGATTTTATCAGGGATGCGCTGAAAATCAAGCGAAAACAACCACCCGCGCGATCCCGGGGCGGAGCGCAATTTGCGACCCATACAGGTCCGCCTCAGGCAGAGAACGGTTCTAATTACAACGCAAAAGGTGACTGTCATCCTTTTGCAATGCGAAAGCCGGGGCGTAGATTTGAACCGTTTCTCAGCGGCCGTTTTCTATTGCGCCTTGCCTGCGACGGGACCTCTTTTCTTTATGATGCAGAGTTCGCCCTGCGAAAAATAACAGGTGCGATTTTTGCCGTGCTGCTTGGCAAAGTACAACGCGGCGTCGGCTCGCGCAATCATCGTCTTCGGGTCGGCAAGGTCGGGCTGGAAGTCGGCCACGCCCAGGCTCACCGTTACGCGCAATTTCTGATTATCCAGGCCGATGAATTCGTGTTTCTCTATCTTCGTCCTCACGCGTTCGGCCACCAGCAGCGCGTCGGTCAGTTCCGATTCGGGCAGGAGGAGGCTCAACTCCTCGCCGCCGTAGCGATAGGCCGAGTCGTACTGCCGGATGGTGTTTAAAATCAGAGCGGCGATTTCCGCCAGTATCTTGTCGCCGGTCAAGTGTCCGTAGTTGTCGTTTACCGGCTTGAAGTTATCGATGTCCATCATTATCAGGGCCATCGGCTTTTCCAGCCGTCGCGAAGCGTTGAAGTAGTTGGAAAGTTGGAGGTGAAAATGGCGCTTCGTGTATAGCCGCGTCAGGCTGTCTATTACCGCCCGGTTGTAAAGCAGGGGGGTCTTTATCGCGAGAGAAATGTGCTTTGCCAGAGCGACCAGCGTCGCCTCGCAATGCTCCATAGACGCCGCCACCTCTTCAACTTCGCCGCTCAACGGCACCACGGCCGAGAGCACGCCGAGCGATTCCTGGTCCGCAATCAGCGGAATTGTGAAGTTGATGTGGTTGCCGTGGCGGTATCGGAATATCGTCTGGTACTGGAGCGCCTGGTACACGTTGCGTCTGTCGATGCGCAGCCTCTTGATGTCCTCGTCGAACACGATAACATCTCCCGTGCGATGTGCCGCCGGGAGGAGTTTGCGCGAATCCTCGCCGAGAAGGAATATGGTAATATCAAGTGCGCCCGTCAAATCCGCAACAATCCGCATAACCTCCTCGAGTATCGAGCGAAAATCCACCGCATCGTTGACGACGTGCGAGACGTTGCGCATCGCGGTAAGCAACTCTATCTGATTTTGCAGGTCCTCGTATTTTGTAGCAAGGTCGCGCTCGATGCGGCGGCTGCTCTTCTTCTCGCCGACAAGCAGCCCCACGCGGTCACGCAGGCGATTGACGGCGATTACAAGACCGACACAGTAAAGGCAGGTGAGTATTGCAAGGGGAATGAGGGCGTAAACGACATCGGGAGAGGTGTCCAGAGTGGCAAGCGCGAAATAGACTCCCACCGCCACCGTGCACAGCGGCAGCACTACCCACAGCATTGTGTTTGCCAGTGACCTGAGCGTCACGACAATGCACCCCTCTCTTATTCGACGGCTGTCACAGAACCTGTTAACGCCCGCGCTGCTCAGCGAGGCACGCCCACGGCGCAGGTGACTGTCACTAATTACGGTGGACCTGTTCTATTTACAACGCAAAAGGTGACTGTCTCCAATTACGGAGCGCAGCCCCCCGATTTATCGGGGGCCAGCTCGTAGATTGGTGACTGTCATCCTTTTGCATTCGTAGAATAGAACAGGTTCTGGGATGCTCCGGGGACAGTCCCCTGCGCAAGATTCGTAGATTGGTGACTGTCACCGTAAGATGATAACAATGCAAAGAACAATATCTCCCGCGCTACTCAGCGAGGCACGCCCACGGCGTTAAGGTATACCGGATACTCGCGCTCCCTGTCAATACCAATCACCTCCGCAACCTCGTCGTCGTAGTAGGCGCCCACCGCGCAGCAGCCCAGTCCCATCGCAACCGCGGCAAGCGCGACGTTCCGGCCTATGTGACCCGCGTCCTGAAAGATATATCTGATGCCGCGTTCCCGGTATCGCCACAGAACACGGGGGCATATCGCCGTCAATGCCAGCACCACCGACGCCTGTCCCAGGAACTTCTGTTCCATTGCAGCCCTGACCAGGTCCGCGGCCAACTCGCCGGGTTTGATGAATTCCAGCGCCCGGTCGGGAATGCACAAATGATACGAACCCGGATCGAGCCCTTCAACCCTGTTAACCAGAACGTATGTCTCGCACGGATAGTGCGCGCCCGCGCTCGGCGTCGTCCTGAACAGGCACTCGCCGCTTTGAGCCGTTACCCCCTGCGCCGCCCACAGGAGTCGCGTCAACTGCTCGAGCGATATCGGCACGTCCCGGAAGGTCCGCACCGACCTGCGCCCGGCCATCGCCTCCCAGAGGCCCGGGCCCGCTTCTTCCTTCAGTTTCGGCAGCGCAACCCTTTCGGCGTCCCCGTACGACATAAAAGGAGGGGCCGGGGTTATCGACTCGCCCGCGCGCATTTCGCGGCGCTCGTGAGAGGTCGCTTCGAAGAAATCGCGCGCGAATTTTTCGCTTTGCTCCATTCAAGGCCGCCGGTTCAGAATCCCTTGCCGTAGAAAACGCCCAGTTTGTATTTGTGCCTGTTTGTCTTGAGCAGGCGGAGAAAGTCTTCCACAAGTTGCCGGCCCCGCGCAGCGTCTGCCGCCGCCACCTGTCCTTCGGACGAAACCCCGGGCAGCCACTCCAGCACAAGCCTGCATATCCCGGCTTCTTCTTCGCTCAGTTCAACGTTTTTCCCTGGGTGGTTCCTTGCAACGATTTCGTAGTATTTTATCAGTTTTTCCAGCGGCGCGGGAACCACGTTGCCCGTGGTCTTGTATATCCTCCGCAACCTGACCAGCAGGAGTATCTGCCAGTTAAAGTCCTCCGTGGAGTACTCCGGTTTTTCCGCCGTAATGCTGGAAAGTTTCCTGAGGGCCGCCGTTGCGGCCTCGTATTTGCCGCCGACCAGCAGATTGTCCGCTTCCAAAAGTTGTTTTTCATCCGGCTGCATAAATTCTCCAGTGAATGTCTTCTGATGACGGGTGATTATATCCCTTCAAGGGAGATGAATCAAGCGCCGCGGTTTCTATCGGCTAATGAACCGGCCGTAGAGCGCCGTCAACTTATCCGCATCATCTTGTATGGTTTTGACGGGGGGAATGTTTGAAGAAAGTTTCGCAATCAGGCCCGGCTCCTGCGAAAGGCGGGCCATTTTGTCCGCAAGGTCCTCATTATCGCCGCGCTCAAACAGCAGACCCCATTCGCCGTCGCGCACCAGGTCGGCCATACCGCCCAGATTCGTGGCGATTACGGGCGTGCCGCTCATAAATGCCTCGTGTATGACAAGCGGGGAGTTTTCGTACCATATCGACGGCGTCACCAGCACGTCGAACTGCTCGAAGGTCCGCGCCACGTCAGCCGGCTCAAACGCGCCGTGGAAATACGCGCCGTCGCGTCCGATAAGAGACCTGACGCGATTCGCGTAACGGGGGAAAGTCTCCATACTCCCGAAGACGTGCAGCGTCGCCTTCCTGTCCTCCAGCCGGTTGAACGCCTCCGCAAGGACGTGGACGCCCTTCATCTCGCTCACGGTTCCCACGAAACCGAAGCGCACACCTTCGGTCGGCTCCCTGTCAAAGCGCTCGAACGGCGACGTGTCAAAACCGTAGTCGGAAAGGATGATTTTTTCGGCGGGGTAGCCGTGTCTTTCGAATTCACTTTTCAGAAAAGGCGACGGCGAGATGATGCGGTCGATTTGCGCGTAGGCCCGGCGAATATATTCGTTGCGGGCTGCAATCTGGTCCGCCTTCACATTCAAAATCGGTTTCGGCGGCCCCGAAGCCTCCGGCAGGTGTTCGCTCAGGCGCTTTGCAATGTTAGTGGGGTCCCAGCCCGTGAGTGAACGTATTTTTTGAAGCACGTCGTAAACGGCTCTCTTGCTCCTCGGGGCAATGGTGGGCCAGCAACTCACGCAGCGAGCGCAGAGAGAAGGATTAATTTCTTCGCACAGTTTAAGGGAATCCCCGCCCGGTTCCTTCTCATTTTCGAAAGACGGGCGGATGCGCTTGCCTTCCTGCTCGCACAGGGGCCAGAAATCGTGCAGCGTTGCGACCGTCGGAATGCCGCGCTCCCGCGCGATGCCGACGTAGTTGACCGAGTGATATAGCAGATGCTGGAAATGGATAATGTCGGGCCGCGTCTCGTCAAGGACCGTTCTGAACACCGCGTCCATCGCGCTATCGTTATATGTCTCTTCAAAAGCGCGGCGGCAGTGGTTGTTGATTACGCGGGTGAATGGAATGTCTTTATACTGTCCGCGTTCCAGGGAATATTCGGCCTTCGCGGGCTCGTGTTCGGTGAAGAGAAGATGAACATCGTGTTTTTTGGCCAGGCAGGCGCACAGGTTAAAAGTATATATCTCGGCGCCCGCGCGGTGTCTCGGCAGGAAATCGTGAATGACCTGCAG
Source organism: Planctomycetota bacterium (assembly GCA_043816375.1). Lineage (GTDB taxonomy): Bacteria > Planctomycetota > B129-G9 > B129-G9 > B129-G9 > JBDRIB01. The sequence continues at coordinate 15,998 of JBDRIB010000237.1, forward strand.
TATTTTCATCGTTTTCCACCGCGCTCTTTCAGCCATTTCCAGGTGCGCTCAATCCCGTCGCGCAGCGACGTCCGCGGGGACCAGTTGAGTGCGGATTTGATTTTACTGACGTCCAGCACATTTTCCGGCACGTCTATCCTGCGCGCGGGCGTGTGTTTCACTTCGGGAAGTTTTCCGGTAACGGATTTGATAACGTCCAGCAGTTCGTTAAGCGACGTGGAGCGTCCGGAGCCGACGTTGTAGATGCCGGGCTCGATGTCGGCGGTCGCCGCGGCAACGCAGGCCTCGACCGTGTCGCCGATGTAGATGTAGTCACGCTTCACGGAACCGTCGCCCCATATTGTGATAGGGGAGTCGTGAAGAACGTGCCCCAGGAACACGGCCACAGCGCCCTGGGCGGCGTCGGTTGCCTGGCGCGGGCCGTACGGGTTTGAGAAACGGAGTATGCGATAGTCCAGCCCGTGAAGACGGTGGTAAAGCGTGATATATTTTTCGACGGCGAGTTTAGTGATGCCGTATGAGCACATCGGCCGGGTGGGATGTTCCTCGCTGATGGGCAGTGTTTCAGGTATGCCGTAAACGGTTCCGCCCGACGAAGAGAATACAACGCGACTCACGCCGCGTCTGACGCAGACCTCGAGCATCCGCACGGTTGCAATAAGGTTGGACTCGATGTCGTAAACCGGGTTCTCCATCGACGTTTGCGGCAGCGTCGTACCGACGAAGTGGAAGGCGATGTCAATGCCGTCCAGCGCGGTCTCGATGTCGGTCTCGTTCGCGAAGTCGCCTTCAATCAGGCGCACCCTGTCGCGGAACGGCTCGATGTTGGCCTCTCTCACATACAACTTGTCAAAAATTGCAACATCGTGGCCCGCCTTGACCAGTTTTTCCGCGACATGCGAACCGATAAAGCCGCAGCCGCCAAAAACGATGCATCGCGTTTTTTGCTCATTACTCATTGGCACTGTTGTTCCTTTGTGTAACCCACACGGCAGAATGCCCGTTTCAGGCTTCAGGTGCCGCAATCAGTTCTCTGTATATGCCCTCTATTTCGTCAGAATGCGCGTCGATACTTTTAACAGAAACCGGCGCCTCGCTCAACCTTTGCGTAAAATCGCGGTCCGCGGCAAGGCGTTCAATCCGCGCCGCGAGCGCAGAGACGTCGCCTTTCCCGAACAGCAGTCCGCTCACGCCGTCCTCGATAAATTCGCTCAGGCCGCCGGAATCGCTTGCGATGACCGGCGTGCGGCTTGCAAGCGCATAAAGAAGCATCAGGGGCGAGTTCTCGTGCCACAGCGAAGGCATAACGAGAACGTCCATTTCCGCAAGCACTTTCCCGATATCCTCGCGCGGAAACGTGCCGCAAAACCGCACACGCCTGTCGTCGCCGGCCAGCGCCCTGAGACGCGCGGCATATTCCGGGAACTGCTTCTCGCTGCCGTAGATTGCGACCTCGATATCGTCGCGTTCCAATTTTCGCAGCGCCTGCAGCAGCAGGTGCGGTCCCTTGTGTTCGCGCAGCGTCCCGACAAAGCCCAGCCGCAGCCGGGGCGCTTCCCTCTTTTCGACGCCGTCCAGAAGGCCGAGATTTATGCCGAAATTTATCACGCGAAAACGGTCTTCGTTATAACCCGCCTTTACAAACGTGTCCCGAAGAAAAACCGTCGGCGCGACGACTACATCAAAATGAGACATCTTTTCCTTCAGGAAGTTCGGGCGGTCGAGAACTGTTTTGATAAACCTGTCCTTTCCGGACAGCGTGAGAATTATTTTTTTCCGAATCGCCTCGCGAATACCCTCGGCCTTTTTGCGCAGGCGTTCGGGGAGTAGGCGGCGCAAAGGCGCGGTAATGTCGCTGCCTGATGCGAGATAGTAACAGTCAAGGCATCGCAGACAGCCTTCAGGTCCTTCGCAGGTCTCGCTGTCGCCGCGAATTAACTGCATTTGCGGGCAGATGTACCAGAAATCGGTTAGCGTGAGCATTATCGGCAGGCCGAGTTTTCCGGCCGAATCGATAAGCGACGTGCTCAGCAGCGCGTTGTGCGTGAAATGGACAATGTCCGGTTTTTCTTTCCCGAAATAATCCAGCGACATTTCGCCGAACTCGGGGTTGTAATATTCGTAGAGAGCGGGTTCTTTCCACTTGCGTGAATCGTAGCAGAAACGCGTAACGGGAAGGCCGTTGTATTCGTCGTGCAGAACGCCTTTTCTGGGAACGCCCTTGCTGGTGCTGTGTTCATAGCAGAGTACGCTCACCTCATACCCGCGTTCTTTCATCGACGCTGCGAGTTCGAAGGTGTAAGTCTCCGTTCCCGTTATATGGCGGGGGAAAAACTGATGTACGACGTAGGCTATCTTCACAAGATTCCGACTCGCTTTCCGTGATTTATTGCTTTTTGATTGGATAAAGAAACACCTGGAAAGGTGATAGTCACCTTTCGCGTTTTCGCTATCCAGTGAATTTTCAATAAAAGGTGACGGTCGCCTTTCTTCATTTCGTGGCGATGACGACGAAGTTGCACGGCATATTGTCGTCCGCGGAGCGGGCGGCAATTGTCAGGCCGTAGTAGTTGCGCAATCTTATTAACGTATCGCGAATGAAGGCGGTCTTGAATCTGCGATGAAAGCACAGATTCCCGAGGACAATCATACATTGCGATGAATTGCCGTTTGCAATGATTTGCACGTCGGAGAAGTTCCTGAAGAGATGCCGAATTCCGCCGCGCGCAAAGCGCCAGTAGTCAGCAGGGTAGTTATGCTCCTCCCAGGCGAACGGCAGCGAGGCGAATACTTTTCCGCCTTTTTTCAGCACGCGCTCCAGCCCGGCAACGACTTCCGCCGGCTCCGCGACGTGTTCCAGGACCTGGGTGCAGAGCACGGCGTCGAACTGTTCGTCCTGCAGTTCCAGAGGCTTATCCAGGTTGCAGGCCACGTCGACAAACTGTCCGTCAAATATATCCGCGCCGACATACCTGCAGCCCGACTGCGCAAACAGGGGATAATAGGGCTTGAAGCCGCAGCCGAAATCAAGCACAGACGCGGACGCGTCAGGTTTGAGATCCTCAGCGAACCGGCCGAGCAGGTCGAGGAGGCTTATCATCTTCAGGTATTCCGGATGACGTAAGGTCGGTTTGCGCTGTCCCGTACCGGGCCAGAAATCGAGAGGGTCGAGTTCCGCGCCGCTGAAGGAAACCAGTTGGAAATACTCCGTCACGGCAAGTTTCGCGTAGGTGTCCTTTTCCGCGAGAACAAGGTATATGCGGTACAGGCCGTCTTCTCTCAGTTTGCCCTTGATAACGCTGGTGGGGGACAGGGGGGAGCCGCCGCGCTCGACTCTTGCGCCTTCCGCGTCAACCGAAACGACAAGTTCGCAGTCGTCGCCCAGGTCGTCGATTTGGAATTGCCACGTGCCGAAGTGCCTGGCTGGACGACGTGGTCGGCGCTCGGGGTAAACCTCCACCGTGAAATACGCCGACTTGTGCCCGCCCGAGTTGCGCTTCAGCATAACACGGCGCTCAGCCGGCTGCATACTCGCGGCGTTTTTCGTTTGAAACAGGACCTGTATGTTCCACTCTGACAGTGCTTCTTCCTTTCAATGGAGCGAATTCCTGCGCGAGCATTTTACTGCTCATTGACTGGATAAAGAAACACCTGGAAAGGTGACAGTCACTAATCTACGAACCTCGCCCTTCGGGCTCGCTTCCGTAATTAGTGACAGTCACCGATGTTTAATCCCGCCGGCAAGGGTCACCCGTTCTTAGTGATGTACGGCTGCGACCAGACCGCCCAGGCGAATGCCTTGTCCTTCGTTTTAGTTTCCGTCACAAGCGAGACTTCGACCGTCGCATCGCCGTAGGCGGAGAGGTCAACCTCGAAATCGCGCCACTTTCTGTCCTCTTCGTTGTTTTTCGGGTCAATGCTTGCCGAGAAGACTTCCCTGGTGCGGAGTCCTTTTTTCACGAGCACCCTGTAAACGGCGCCGACCGTTTTGTCCCATGCCTGCGGGTTAATCACAGCGCCGAAATGCAAAACGCTGTGCGGTTTCAATGCGACACGATGCGTTATCTTAGATTTCGGGTGTGCGAAGATTGACAGACGCTCATTATGGCCTGCCAACTGATTGACAATCTGCACCCGGCAGGTATCGTCGCCGCTCACGCGCGCCTTTCCGTGCTCTGCAATAAAATCGAAATATCCCTGCTTTTCTTTCTCGGCCTGAATCTCGAACGATAGTTTCTCAAATCTCTTGAAGCAGTCCAGGATTTCGTCTCTGGTAATCGTCGGCAAATCAAGCGGCGAGCCCTCAAAGAAACTCGCCCTTTCCTCATCTTCTTTGAAGTATCCCTTCTCGACGCAGTGGTGGTGGAGCGCCGTTCCGGGATAGGGATAAAAGATGGATACCTGCGCGTGGTTGGGCCTCACGATGCGGTTCAGTTCCATCGTATCTTCTATCGTCTTCACGGTATCGTCCGGAACACCGATAAGATTGAAGTTGAAAGTCTTTATGCCAAGTTCGTCGCATATCCGGAAAACTTCGATTATCTGCTCATTTGTCATCCTTCGATTCATCACTTTTGCGCGGATTTCCGGGTTTCCGCTCTCCAAACCCATGTTGACCATATAGCAGCCGGTTTCCTTAAGAAGCGAAAGAATCTCGCGGCTTGCCGTTTCCACGCGGATGTAAATGCGGAATGGAAGTTTGAATCGTTCGGAGTACAGTCTGCAGAACTCGCGCACCCAGTCGTGATTCAGCGTGAACGTATCGTCCTCGAAGTAGAGCGACCTGACCGTATAATTGTCGACCAGATGCTGCACCTCGCCCATCACGTTTTCGGGCGTGCGCAGCCTGACGAATTTCCCCTTGCCTTTGTACAGGCCCATCAGTGCGTTGTTGCAGCAGTACGTGCAGTTAAACGGACAGCCGCGCCCGCAAAAGAGCGTCGGCTGATAGTTGCTCTGCTCCCAGAGAGGGAGGTGGTCGAATAAATCCCTGTCCTCGTAAGGCAATTCATCAAGCGGGTCTATAAGCGGCCGTATTTCGTTGCGGATGACCTGTCCGTCGCGCTTAACAAGGAGATTCGGAGTACGTGAATAGTCGCCGCCGTCGCGCAATGCATTGAGCAAATCAAGCATCGGGTATTCGCCCTCGCCTCGGCAAACGATGTCGATGTCGGGATGGGCAATCACGCTCTCGGATGCGAGCGTCGCGTGATGGCCGCCGCATACGGTCAACACATTGTGTTTTTCCTTGAGCGCGCTGGAGAACTTTCTGACAAACTGCCACTGGTGGGTGCCGGTCGAAAACGCGACGACGTCCGGGTTGTGCCTGTCCACTTCCGCAACGAACTCCTCGCCGGAAATGTCCTGCTGCAGGTAGAGCAGGGCGGTCTCGTGGCCGCCCTTTTTGAGGACGGCGGAGATGGACGCGACGCCGTGCTGGAGATGATACAGGTTTCGCGTGCCGATATCAGTGTAAACCAAAAGGCATTTCATTCTTTTTCGTTCTCGCATACGATGTGCGGACGGCCCCATCCGGCGTTGCAGTAATAGTTGTTCGAACGCGGCGCAGGCTTCGTTCTGAATGTCAGGCGCGACTTCCCGGCGCTCTTCAACGGCAGGTCGGAGCGGAACCATCCACGGTCCTTTTCCTTGTTTTTCGGGTCAAGATATCTGGAGAATACTTTTTTCCCGTTGCATTCCACCTCAAACCGCACGCCCTTTCCGGGCCGGTCGTATATGCCGGGGTGCATCGCAATATCGAAGACCAGCCTGCATCGCGGCGGAAGTTCCACCTCGTAACTGATTTCGGAAAACGGGTGCGCCTGCAGCCAGAATCTTCCCGGATATTCCTCGAAAAACGTCGTCAGTTTCACGTATTCATCGTCGTCGGTCTTTATCTGCGCCTCGTCGAAGTGCGAGATGAAATCGTAGAAACCCTGCCCTTCCTTTTTCGCCCCCATTTCGATCAGTTCCTGGCGGAACGAGTTGAAGTAATGAATTATCTGTTCGTTCGTGATTGTCGGCAGATTGAGTATCGGCTTTTCGAAATACGAGAACGATTTCTCCCGGGTCAGCCATCCTTCCCGTTCGCACTCGTCGTAGAGTTCCGTGCCCGGATACGGGTAGAATATGGACAACTGCACGTGGTTGGGGTTTAGCCGCCTGAGCAGGGCGATTGTCTCCTCGACCATTTCGGGCGTTTCGTGCGGCAGGCCGAACATTGCGAACGCCCACGTGCGGATGCCGATTCTGTCGGCCGTATCGAAGACGCTGACAATCTGCTCGTTGGTCATCTTCCGTTTCAGGACGTTTTCGCGCAGCCACTCGCTGCCGCTTTCGACCCCGATACGCAAGAGGTCGCAACCGGCGTCTTTCAGCGCCTGCAGCATTTCCTCGTCGAGATTGTTGACGCGCACCATCACCGAGAAGGGCACCCCGATTTCCTCGCGATATGCGGCGCAGAACTCGAGCATCCACTTCTTGTTCAGCGAAAAAGTCTCGTCCTGGAAGGTGAAGTAATCTATGCGCGGATGATTTTTCAGGTGATGCCTGATTTCGTCAAGGACGCGCCCGACTGTTCGGTTTCTTACGACGTTTCCCCTGCCTTGGTAAAGGCGGTTGACGGCCGGGTTGCAGCAGTATGTGCACTGGTACGGGCAGCCGCGGCCGGCCATAATATGCAGGTTTATGCCGCCTTCCTTGAACATATTCTCAAGGTCGTAAACATCAATGTCCATAAACGGCAGCGCGTCGATGTCTCCCGAAAGCGGCCGAATGTCGTTTTTGACGGTCTCTCCGTTCTTCTTGACCCACAGATTGGGAATGTTCGAGTAGTCCCCGCGACTTTCCAGCCTGTTTACCAATTCGACCAGCGCTTCCTCTCCCTCGCCGCGGCATATCATATCCACGCTTTTCCGGGCAATGGTCGCCTCGGGAGCCAGCGTGGGATGGCTGCCGCCGAACAGGATGGGAAGGTCAAATTCCTCCTTTATCCAGCCGGCCAGCTTCACACAGTAGTCAAACTGGTTGGTCATAACGGAGAATGCGACGAGGCCGGGATTGAAATCGGAGATGCAGTGCCGGAGTTCATTCTTCTCGATTTTGTGCAGCACCCGCACCAGTGAGGTCTCGTGTCCGGCCCGCTTCAGCGCGGCCGACAGGTACGCGACCCCTATGTGTATAACGCCGGACTCTATACGAGTCTCGACGTCCGTCCAGATAAAAAGAACCCTCACGCGGCTGAATCCTCAAAAGATGCCTCCGGTGCATGCCAGTTCCATTTTGCTGATTCTCTTTCTACTCGGCGGGAACGTCCTCTTTACGCGCGATGAACGGCCTGCCCCAGCCCGCGATGCAGTATTCGTTGTTGCCCGAGGGGCCGGTCTCCGTTATGAAAGATATGTCAACTTCCTTGCCGCCGAACTTTTTCAAATCAACGACAAAGCGGTGCCAGGCGCGGTCCTCTTTTTTCTTTTTCGCGTCGAGATAATGGCGGAATACCCGCTTGCGGTTGACTTTTATGCTGAAGCGGACTCCCTCGCCGGGCATTTCATACGTACAGGGCGCCATAAGGATGTCGAAATCGAGAACAGCGTTCTCCGGAATCCTGACACGATAGGTCACCGTACTCGGGGGATGAGCCTGCATGACGACCCGGCGGGGGTGCTCCTCGATGAAAGAAGACAGGCACACATAATCCGGCGACGGTGCCTTCACCTGCGCGCTTTCGAAGTGTGAGACGAAGTCGTAAAGCCCCCGTGACTCCTTTTTTGCGAGGTTATGCAGAAACTCCCTGTGAAAACTGGCGAAATAGTGGGAAATCTGTTCGCGTGTGATTGTCGGCAGATTCAGCACGGGTTTGTCGAAGTACGACAACGCTTTCTCATCGGTCATAAAGCCTTCGCGCTTGCACACGTCATAGAGTTCCGTTCCCGGCAGCGGGTAGAAGATTGATAATTGCAGATGGTTCGGATTACAGCGCCTGAGCAGTTCGATGGTCTCTTCGACCATTTCGGGTGTTTCGTAAGGCAGTCCCATCATAGCGAAGGCTCCCGAGCGGATTCCATATTTCTCAGCCAGATCAAAGGCGTTGATAATCTGCTCGTTCGTCATATGCCTTTTCAGCACATTACTGCGCAGCCATTCGCTTCCGCTCTCGACCCCGATGCGCATAAGGTCGCAACCCGCATCAGCCATTGTCCTGACTATATCTTCGTCCAGCGTGTCGGCGCGCACCATCGCCGAGAAGGATATTCCGATTTCGCTCTTGTACGCCGCGCAGAATGCGAGCACCCACTTCTTGTCAAGCGTGAAAGTTTCGTCCTGAAAACCCACGTAGGTTATTCGCGGATAATTCTTCAGGTGGTATTTCAACTCCTCGATTACCTTGTCAACCGTCCGTGTGCGCACGACCTTGCCTTTGCCTTTGTAAAACCGCACCACCGCCGGATTGCAGCAATAGGTGCACTGGTAAGGGCAGCCGCGGCCGGCCATAATGTACAGCGCTATGCCACTGTGCTCGAAACGCTGGTTGAGTTGATATATATCGAGGTCCATAAACGGCAGGGCGTTTATGTCGCCGTGCAGGGGGCGGATGTCGTTCTTGATTATTTCTCCGTCGCGCTTTATCCAGAAATTGCGCACGTCGGAGCAATCTTCGCCTCTGGCCATCCTGTCAACCATCTCAACAAGGGCCTCTTCGCCCTCGCCCAGACAAATCATATCAACCGCGGGAACGCCGATAACCTCGTCCGCAGCGAGCGTTGGATGATGGCCGCCGAAGATTATAGGCACCTCGGGCCATTTCTCCTTGGTCCAGGTTGCGAGCCTCGCACAGTAATCGAACTGATTGGTCATTGCCGAAAACGCAAACATACCGGGCTTTTCGGACTCATCGAGCATGCGTAAAAATTCGTCTTTCTCTAATAACGTGTCGAAGCGGAGAAGTGAGGTTTTATGGCCGGCGGCCTTCAAGGCCCCGGAAAGGTAAGCCACGCCAATGTGATACGCAGTGGGCGCGTAATTGGTCTCGACATCAGTCCAGACAAACAAAACCTCCATAGACTGCTCCTCCCGCAAGTCTGACTGGCGGCGAAAACATCCCCCCTCATATTTAACGCATATTCCCAGTCTATCGGTTCAGACCTTCTTAATTCTTCTGCCAAATGCAGGCGAAAATCGCCGCTACACATAATGCTATCACAAAACCGCTTATGAATCAACAAGGCCGGGCGGAGGAGCAAAAGGAGCGCCGGTCGGGCAAGAGAAACTTGAACAGGGGAAAATTTCTGATATAATCCCGCATTGAACTCTATCTCCCGGCAGTTCATATCTCACAGACATCCCGAGGGGAGGGAAAGTTACATATGTACATAGGACTCGACATCGGCTCCGTCAGCGTCAATGCCGTCCTGTTGGACGATGATAATAACGTAATTGAAGAACTGTACCTGCGCACGCAGGGCCAGCCCGTGGAACGCTCGCTCGAAGCCGTTCTCGCCTTTCTCGAGAAACACCCCGATGCCCGAATCAAAGGCGTCGCGCTTACCGGCGGCGGCGGCAAACTCCTCGCCAGAATCATCGACGGGCATTTCGTCAACGAGATTGTCTCGCAATCAAAGGCCACAGGCACGCTCTATCCCGAAGTCAAAACCATCATCGAAATCGGCGGAGAGGACAGCAAACTGATTCTGACGGAGCGCCAGAAGGACGGCCGGATACGCGTGAAGGACTTCGCAATGAACACGGTATGCGCCGCAGGCACCGGCTCGTTCCTCGACCAGCAGGCCACGCGTCTGGGCGTCTCCATCGAAAATGAATTCGCCGAACTCGCCCTGAAGTCCAAAAAGCCCCCCCGGATCGCCGGGCGCTGCTCGGTCTTTGCAAAGACCGATATGATCCACCTGCAGCAGGAAGGCACGCCTGATTACGACATCGTGGCAGGGCTGTGCTGGGCAATGGCCAGAAACTACAAGAGCAACATCGGACGCGGAAAGAAATTCGAAAAACCCGTCGTCTTCCAGGGCGGCGTCGCGGCGAACAAGGGAATGATTAGGGCGTTCGAAGACGTCCTCGGCCTGAAAGAAGGCGAACTCATCATACCGAAACGCTTCGCCTCGATGGGCGCAATCGGCGCGGTGCTTGCCGCCCGGGAACAGAACAAAATGAAGCCTTTCAAGGGCACGGCTGCGGTGGAGGAGTTCCTCAACAACCGCGAAGTGCATTTCGACACGCTAAGCCCGCTCAAAGGCGACGGCTACCCGATAATCCTCGGAACCGAAGAACTGCAGGAAAACGGAAAGGCCGAGGCATACGTCGGCGTCGATGTCGGCTCCATCAGCACCTGCGTGATTGTTATTGACAAAGACAAACGAGTGCTTGCACGCCGATACCTTATGACGGCCGGCCGCCCGCTCAAGGCCGTCACCGCCGGCCTGTGCGAAATAGGAGAAGAGGTCGGCGACAGGGTCGTTGTCAGGGGCTGCGCGACCACGGGCTCCGGCAGATACCTCACGGGCGAGTTCGTCGGTGCGGACGTCGTGAAGAACGAAATCACCGCGCACGCCACAGGCGCGGCCGAAATTGACCCCGAAGTCGATACCATCTTCGAGATCGGCGGCCAGGACTCGAAGTACATCAGCCTGGAAAGCGGCGCAATTGTCGATTTCACGATGAACAAGGTGTGCGCCGCGGGCACCGGCTCGTTCCTTGAAGAACAGGCGCAAAAACTCGGCGTCAATATAAAGGGGGAATTCGGCGAACTCGCGCTCGGCGCGGACGAACCGGTACACCTCGGCGAGCGATGCACCGTCTTTATGGAATCCAACCTCAACCACCACCAGCAAAAAGGCGCCGCCAAGGACAATCTCGTTTCCGGCCTGTGCTATTCAATCGTCTTCAACTATCTCAACCGCGTCGTCGAAGACCGCAAGGTCGGCAACAAGATATTCTTCCAGGGCGGCACCGCATATAACCCCGGCGTGAAGGCGGCCTTCGAAGCGGTCACGGGCAAGAAAATAATCGTGCCGCCGCACCACGACCTGATGGGCGCATACGGCGCTGCGATTGTCGCGATGGACGAGATGGCCTCGCGCCCGCCGGAGAATCGCAAAACAAACTTCAAGGGCTTCGACCTGACGAATAGAAAATACTCGATGAAAGCCTTCGAATGCAAAAAATGTCCCAACCGCTGTGAGATTCGCAAGGTGACCATCGAGAGTGAAAAACCGTTGTACTACGGCAGCCGCTGCGGCATCTGGGATGAAGAGAAAAAGGGCGAAACCGGAAAGCCCCCGGTCGCAGGCGGAAGCCCCTCACCGGCGGCCGACAAGCCCCTCACTGAAGGCATCCCGCGCCTCTTCCAGGAACGCGAAGAAATGCTGCTCAACTGTTATGCCGAAGACGGGGACGTCAAATCCCGAGGCATCAGCATCGGAATCCCGCGCACGGCGCTTTACTTCGACCTCTATCCCTTCTGGAAGGCGTTCTTCACCAAACTCGGCTTTGACGTTGTCCTGAGCGACCCCACGAACAAGGAAATTATCGAGGACGGAGTTGCGACCGTCGCAAGCGAGACATGCTTCCCCATCAAGGTCGCACACGGGCACATAGTCAACCTGCTGGAGAAAAAACCCGACATCCTGTTCCTGCCCAGCGTCGTTAATATGGACCAGTCGTGCGACCAGCTCGTCCACTCCTTCGCCTGTCCATACATTCAGGTGATTCCATACATAGTGGAAGCCGCGCTGGGCCTGAAAGCGCGCGGCATAAAGGTCCTGCAGCCCATTGTTCACATGGAACGCGGCAAGTCGGAAATCGAGCGCGTTTACACCAGGATGGCGCGGGATATGGGCTGCAAACGTTCGGAGATTTCGCGCGCGCTGAGTATCGCCTTCAAGACGCAGGAGGAATTCCGCAGGAAAGCGGAACAACGCGGCAGGGAAGTAATCGAGAGCCTCCCGCCCGACGCGACGGCGCTCGTTATCGTCTCGCGCCCGTACAACGGCTGCGACTCGCGGCTCAACCTGAACATACCTGAAAAACTGCGCGACCTCGGCTGCCTTGCGATTCCGATTGACTTCATGCCCTCCAGCATCGAAGAAATTGTCGGCGACTTCCCGCATATGTACTGGAAGTATGGGCAAAAAATCCTGGCCGCCGCGCGCATCATCCGCGACGACCCGCGTCTGAACGCCGTTTACATCACGAACTTCGGCTGCGGGCCCGATTCATTCATCTCGAAATTCTTCGGGCGCGAACTCGGCGGCAAGCCGTACCTCACGATTGAAGTGGACGAACACAGCGCCGACGTCGGCGCGATAACGCGCTGCGAGGCGTTTCTCGACTCACTCAAAAACGTCAAGAAACAAAAAGAACAGAAAAAAGCGCGCGCGAACGAAGACCGCAATATGGGCCTCAGCAAGAAACTGCGAGTCTATATCCCTTATATGGACGACCACGGCTACATCCTCGCCGCCTGTATGAGGCACTACGGCATTGACGCCGTCGCCATGCAAATGGCCGAGGAAGAGAGCATGGATATAGGCCGGAAATTTACGTCGGGCAAAGAATGCTACCCCTGTATCATCACGACCGGCGACATTGTGCGAATGACGCGCCGGCCCGATTTCGATGCCGACCGCAGCGGATTCTTTATGCCCACCGCTTTCGGGCCGTGCCGCTTCGGACAGTACAACAAATTCCACAGAATGGTCCTCGACGACCTCGGCTTACATCAGGTGCCGATGATCGTGCTCGACCAGACCACCGGCTACCACGGCGATCTGGACAAACTCGGATCGGACTTCAAGCGCTATGCCTGGAATGCAATCCTGATGGTGGACATCCTGCACAAACTGCAGCGCGAGGCGCGCGCCTACGAGGTCAACAAAGGCGAGGCCAACCGCGTCTTCGAGCGCTGCTTCAAGGAACTGCAGGATATCTCGGAGCAGCGCGGCAGCATAGAGGCTTTCGCGCAGCGCGTCATCGAGCGATTCAACAATATCCAGGTGGACCGCTCCGACCCCAGGCCGCGCATAGGAATCGTGGGCGAGATATTCGTCAGGTGCAACCAGTTCTCCAACAACTTCATAATGAACAAACTTGAAGAACTCGGGGCGGAAGTCGTTCTGCCGGCGTTCGAAGAGTGGCTGAACTATATCAGTTACGAGCGCGTGCACGACGCGAAAGCGCAGAAGAACTACAAATGCCTGTTCACGGAAATCGTCTCGCAATTCGTCCAGAAACGCGACGCCGACAGGCTGCACAAGCCGTTCAGGAAAATGATACACAGCTTCCCGCGCGAGTCGTCCAGCAAGGAAGTCCTTAAACTGGGCAACAAATACGTCAATGTCACATTCCGCGGCGAAGCAATCCTCTCGATGGGCAGGGCGGTCGAATATGCGCACCACGGATTCAACGGCATCGTCAACGTCGTGCCGTTTTCCTGCCTGCCCGGCACCATTGTCAACGCGCTTCTCAAGAGATTCAGCGAAGACTACCCTGACATCCCGGTCCTCAAGATGGACTACGACGGCACCAAACAGGCCAGCGAAGAGACACGCCTCGAAGCCTTCATCCACCAGGCCCGCCAGCATCTTGAATCCCAAACCGCCACCGTCCCGCACTAGATTGGAACAGTTCTAATTACAGCGCAAAAGGTGACTGTCA
>JBDRIB010000238.1:0-19052 GCA_043816375.1 Planctomycetota bacterium
CCCGAGGCGAAGAGGTTGATTGCCTCCGGGTAGGCGATGCATTCCTGCTCGAAGACGCGCTTCCTGAGCGTCTCTACCGTGTCGCCGGGCAGGACGGGCACCCGCCTCTGGACGGCAATCGGGCCGTGGTCGTACACGTTGTCGGCGAAGTGCACCGTGCAGCCGCTCTCCCCGTCGCCGGATTCTAGCACGACGGCGTGAACCTTGTCGCCGTAATAACCCTTTCCGCCGTGCCCGGGCAGAAGCGCCGGATGTATGTTCAGAACGCGCCCGAGATAGGAATCGGGAATCCTGTACAGCGAAAGAAAGCCGGCCATCGCCGCGAGTTCAACCCCGTACTTGTCGAGTATCGTCGTTATCGCTTCCGAAAAAGCCTCGACGGAGTCATAGTCTTTGCGGTTGACAACTTCGGCGGGGATGCCAGCCTTTTCGGCGCGTTCGAGCGCGTAAACGCCGGGTCGGCTGGTGATTACCGCGACGATTTCGGCGTTAAGCGCGCCTTCGGCGATTTTGTCGATGAAATTCTGCAGCGTCGTGCCGCCGCCGGAGACGAGGACGCCGAGACGGACTTTTTTCCCCATAACGCAACTCCCCGGTTGTTGGAAAACTGATTCAGACGGTGACTGTCACTAATTACGGAATCGACCCCGACTTGTCGGGGGAGATTCGTAGATTAGTGACTGTCACCGTCGGCAGTCACCGCTGGCGGCGCCAATGAGCGCCTCGAAGACTGCGAGTTGCTCCGGCCGACTGTGTATCCGCTCCGGATGCCACTGGACCGCGAGCAGAAAGCCCCTGCCGTTATTGTCCTCGAACTCCAGCGCCTCGACGACGCCGTCCGCCGCTCTCGCGACGACGCGAAGCCCCTCCCCCACTTTATCAACCGATTGATGGTGCGAGGAATTCACCTCAATCCGCGTCGAGCCGGTTGACTGCGCAAGCAGCGAATCGCTTTCGATGTTCACGCCGTGTAACTGCTCTTCTCCCCGCGCGGCGAGGTCGGCAGCGCGCGTGTGGATGAGTTGCATACCGTACACATCGGGAATATGCTGATGAAGCGTGCCGCCCAGCGCCACGTTCAACTCCTGAAGCCCGCCGCAAATTGCAAGCGTCGGCACGCGCAGCCTTAGCGCGGCGGTTATCAGCCGCATATCGAATTCCTGTTTGCGGGGAGACATCGTCGAGGTCTTTTCGTGCCTCTCCTGTCCGTATGCCTCCGGGTCCAGGTCTTCGCAGCCGACCAGAACAAGGCCGCCGGCTTTGCCCAGGACTGATTCAATGTCGGCGTCGTCCCCGAGCGGCGGAAGAAGAACCGGCGTGCCGCCGGCCTTCTCGACCGCGTCGGCGTAGTCCTTATAGACCGAGAGATAGTCGGCGCACTTGCTTTCGTTGTGCTTGATGTCGCAGTTAATCGCAATCAGCGGCTTTTGCGGCATAGTTTTCTCCGGAAAGGGGCGGCATTATATCACGGGAGGCGGGTCTTTCAAGAAGCGGCGCGAAAAGCGGCTGTCCGCCTGCCTCCGTTTCTGCGGATTGCTTCCGGGCGGGAATTATTATATCATTGAAATATGTCTGTGAAGAAATGCGAAACGCGCCGGGAAATCGAGGCGGCGCGGAAGGTCCGCAGGACAGTCTTTGTCGCCGAACAGAATATCGACCGGGCGCTCGAGTTCGACGGGCTTGACGACGAGGCGACACACTTCGTTGCGCACGAAGGAGAAAAGGTCGTCGGCGCGGCGCGGCTCCTGCTCAGGGGAGAGACGGCCGACATAGGCCGCGTGGCCGTGCTCGCCGAATACAGAGGCAAAGGAACAGGCCGCGCCCTGATAAGTGCCGCGGAAGAAGAGGCCGCCCTTGCCGGGGCGAAGGTCGCCGTAATACACGCGCAGACGCACACGGCGGAACTCTACAAACACCTCGGCTACGAAATCACGTCGGACGAATTTATGGAGGCGGGAATTCCGCATTTTGAAATGAAGAAGCCGTTGCCGTCCCCGCGCAAGTATGTGTGCAAGGTCTGCGGACACGTGAACAAATACGTGCCGGCGCCGCGCAAAAAACTCGTATGCGCGCGGTGCGGATACAAGTCTTCGCCCGAAGACCACGCGGAGGTGCTCTGATATGCCGGAACGCGACACACCGCCGGTTTTTGCGTTTGTCGGGGATTCGGGAAGCGGAAAGACGACTTTCCTCGTCGAACTCGTCCGGGAGTTGAAAAAACGCGGCGCGCGAGTGGCGGTCGTAAAGAACACGCACAAAGAGGTCGAGACCGACATTGCGGGCAAGGACTCCCGGAAGATGAAGGACGCAGGCGCTGATGTGGTCGTGCTCAACTCGCCCACGCGCCTGGTTATCAACAGGGCCGCGTCGCAAAGGGCTTCGGCCCTGGAACTCGCCGGGCAACTGGCCGGCCGGGTGGACATCGTGCTCGTCGAGGGGCTGGGCGAGGATTCGGGCAGGCTGCCCGTGATTGAAGTTACCGGAGACGGGCCGTCGGACAGATTTGCGCGTGAGAAAAGAATCGCGATTATCTCGGCGAGAAGTCTGAAGGGGTTTAAGTGTTTCGATTTCGACGAAGCGGCACGGGTGGCCGAATTCCTTCTGGAGCGCGCAAGGCATTTCCCTTGACTTAATTTCCACGTTCGGTAGAATTCACTTCGGGCTGATGGGCTGATGCGTGGAGAAGACAACGGCATCGGCCTGCTCTTTTTTGGAGGAACGAATGCGCGCCATTATCTCCGACGTGCACAGCAACATAGAGGCTTTCGAGGCCGTCCTGATAGACATCGAGTCGCAGGGGATTAAGGACATTATCTGCCTGGGCGATATGGTCGGCTACGGGCCCAACCCCCGCGAGTCGATAGCGATGCATATGAAGATATGCAGCCGGGCAATTGTGGGCAACCACGAAATGGCGGTGATGGGCGACCACGAGGACTTCAACGAGCGCGCGAAGGCGGCGGTCAAGTGGACAAAAGAGCGGCTGATAATCCGCAGCGAAGGCGGCAAGGCAAACCGCATCCTGTGGGACTACATCGGCGGACTGAAAAAAATTATAGTTGACGGCCCTTTTATATTCGTACACGGCTCGCCGCGCGATTACACACGCGAATACATCTTCCCGCGCGATATCTACGACGAGGAAAAACTCGAATCCATCTTCTCGCTGGTAAAACAATACTGCCTCGTCGGCCACACGCACATACAGGGGGTAATCACCGAAGACTGCAGTTTCATCCGCCCCTTCGACATTAACGGCGTGTATCGTCTCGACAGGGAAAAGGCGATAATCAACGTCGGCTCCATCGGCCAGCCCCGCGACAACGACAACCGCGCAGGCTACGCCGTTCTGTACGATGACCGCGTGGAATTCCGAAGAGTCCCCTACGACTACTCCAAAACAATGGAAAAAATAAAAAAAGTAGACGCCCTGCCCGATTTTCTGGCCAAAAGGCTCGAGGAGGGAAGATAGTGAATCAGCACCAGAGAATGATTCTCGCACTGGCCCTGTGCGTCGTTGTAGTGCTTATAGTCCCCCTTATGTTTCCCCCGAAGCCCCAGGATACACCCGCGCCCGACAATAAACCGGAGAACGGCAAAGAAGCGGACAAGGGAACACCGCCGGAAGGAACTCCGCCCACGCCGGAAGAAACCCAGCCTCCGACCGACGGCCCCTCCATCACCGAACTGCCTGGAGAGCAGCCGCCATCCGAACAACCCGTAGAACCCGTACAACCCGGAGAACCTGAAGAACCTGAAAAAATCATAAACCTCACGAACGAATTTCTGAACGTTGAACTGACCAGCAAAGGCGCCGCCCTCAAGAGCCTCGAGATTACCGGCAAAGAGGGAGAACGCTATGCCATAAAACTCGTCGACTATGACAGGTACCAGAAACTCTCCCTGGTCCTTCGCGATAAAGAGAAGCCGGGTCTCGACAACAGAACCTGGCACGTCGGCGACGAGACGGATACACGCGCAACATTCTGGTGCAAACACCGGGGACTCCGGATTGAGAAGACCTTCGACATCACAAAGGGAGACAAAAACTGGGAGAAATACGGCGTCAGGCTCACGCTCAAAATCAAAAATGTCGACGGCGACGCGCCCGTTCCCCTGAAACTGAGCCTGACCGGCGCGGCGGGCATCAGCCTGTGCGACGAGGCGATGCCCAATGTCCAGGGACACATCTGCTGGAAGGAAGGCGGAGGCTTCGAGTACTCGGCGGAAGGAGTGGATCATATCTTCGAGTATCCCGGAGACGAGGAAAAGAACACCGCGAAAACGAAAGAGAATATCTGCTGGACGGCGGTCACGAACAAATACTTCGTCGCCGCGCTCATTCCGCGCGAAGGATTGCCGGACAGCGCCGACGCGCTGCTGCAACCGACGCTGAAAGAAGGCAAGGAAGACGTGCGCCGGAACAGCATCGAAACGATGATAGACTGGGAGACGCAAATAACTCCCGAGGAGCGGAAACTGGAATTCCTCCTGCTCGCAACATCGCGCGAAGAGGACCAGCTGAAGGAGTTTACCGAGCGCGGCATGCTGGAGATTGTCGAAAAAGGCGGATTTCTTTCATTTGTAACCGTCCCGATTCTCGCAGTCTTGAGGGGCATCGCCTCGGTGATACCGAACTACGGCGCCGCCATCATCATCCTTACCTTCCTGATAAGGCTGGCGCTCTTCCCGCTTTCGCGCAAGCAGCAGGTGTCCGCAATCAAGATGCAAAAGATAGCGCCGCTGATGAAAAAGATGAAGGAAAAATACAAGAATGACCGCAAGAAACAGAACGAAGAAATGATGAAATTATACAGCAAACACGGCATCAATCCGATTATGGGCTGTCTGCCGCTGCTGATACAACTGCCGATTCTGTTCGGCCTGTTCACGGCGTTGCGCGTGGCCATTGATTTGCGCAACGCGTCGTTTCTGTATATCAATGACCTCTCCGTCGCGGACGGAGTGAGCCTGGGCATCAAGTTGAACTGGTCGCTGCCGTTCAACCTCGTCACATTCTATTATCTCAATCCGCTTCCGATAGCGATGGTGGTTATCTGGGTGTTGCAGCAAAGGCTTATGCCGCGCTCCAAGGACCCCCAGGCACAAAGCCAGCAGAGGGTTATGATGATAATGCCCGTCATATTCTTCCTGCTGCTTTACAACTACGCCGCAGCCCTGGCGTTGTACATTACTTTCAGCACGCTGTTCGGCATCATAGAGCAGTTAATCGCAAAAAGGCTCGTCGCCGCCGAGATGGAGCACTCACCCATCACCGAATCCGTCGAAAAGAAAAAGGGATAGCCCTTCACTGAGGCATTCCTAGCGGGAAAAAGGGGACACTCACTTTCCCAACTCTCTACATTACAGTCTGTTACAATCTCAAAATCCCGAAAAAGGTGACAGTCACCTTTTTCGGGAAATTAGTTATATAACATATTGCCAAAAAAGGGGTTAAAAAAGTGAGTGTCCCCTTTTTGGGGGAGTTGCGCGTATCTTATGTGTATGCGGGGAGTTGCTGTCTCCTCAGCGCTTGAAGTTTGTGTTCGTCGAGAACCGGCGGAGTGGAGCCAAAAGAAAAGCGCCCCGCGAAAACGGGGCGCTCTTTTGCTCGTTACAACTTTCGGCACTATGCCGTCGCCTTTTATTCGGGCTTGAGTTCGGGCGCTGGTTCAGCCTCCTCTTCAGCGCTTCCGGTGAGGTCAACCTTCCATCCGTGCTTTTCCTGCGTGAAATACAGTTTCTCCTCTTCGTTTGTCTCCAGGTCCTTGGAAACCATATGCCCTGTATTGCCGTCGATGCTCTCACTTATTATCTCTATTTTTCCCTTGGCGATTTCCTTGGCGAAACTGCCTTCCTGCTCTTCGGCCCGCTTCATTATCCAGGCGAAGAACTTCTTGCCGTCGCCTTCCATCGCCTTCAGTTCCTCATAGGTATTCTTTATCTCCTCGTACTGCTTTCTCATTTCGGTCTTGTTTTCTTCAGGAAGACTCGGGTTATTAAGCGCGGCCTCCATACTACTAACACCCCCTTCAAGACTCTTTTGCAGCATCGCCAGTTGTTCCGTGAACTGTTCGTGCGTGCCGCTGCTCAACAAATCCCACGCCTTTTCGTAGTCCTTGTCAATTACCGCCAGCGTCCATTCCTTCATCACAGGGGCCAGCGTCGGTGCGTTTTCGAGTTTCATCTTGTCCATCGCGGCGAGGACATCGGCCCGCGTTACATCGCCGGCTGCCGGTGTGTCGGAGGTATCAGGGGTATCCGGTGTGTCGGGAACCTCAGGGGTATCCGGTGTATCGGGAACCTCAGGGGTATCCGGTGTGTCGGGAACCTCGGGAATCTCCGGCGTGTCAGGAACCTCAGGGGTATCCGGTGTGTCGGGAACCTCAGGAGTATCCGGCGTGTCAGGAACCTCGGGAATCTCCGGTGTGTCGGGAACCTCGGGAGTATCCGGTGTGTCGGGAACCTCAGGGGTATCCGGCGTGTCGGGAACCTCGGGAATCTCCGGCGTGTCAGGAACCTCAGGGGTATCCGGGGTATCCGGAGTATCGGGGGTATCTGGAGTATCGGGAGTCTCGGGCGTTTCGGGTGTTTCAGGAGCCTTTGGCTTTTCCGGTTCCTTCTCACCGGGGCAGCCTGCCAGTACTACCAGAAAGGCGCCCATCAAAATCATAAGAATCAGTCTTGCTTTCATTGCATCTTCTCCTTAGAAATGAAGTGTGTCACTTCTCGATTTTTCGATGGAATAAGAAGAAAGGCTACCACCGGTCTCGAATTTATGCAAGAGGAAAAAACAGGCAACGCCGCGGGGGGAAGTCGAATTTCGTTGTCAACCGAAAAAAATGCAAAGTAAAGGGGTCAGACCCCTTTACTTTACAATTGTTGTGCAGAGGGCGGGAAGTTCGGGTTCAGGAAACGCCTGCGAGCGCTTTGGTGCGTCTTCGGCGGCCCGTGGTCTTGAGTTCCTCGTCTCCAAAGTAAGTTCCCGTGGCGCGGGCGGCGGCGACAAGCGGGCTGTCGAGCGGCACGGTACGGGTTCTGTTGGCCACCTTCTCGATTGGGACCGCGGTGATTTGATTGCCTTTCAGACAGACTATCTTCCCGAAGTTTCCGGATGCGGCCAGTTCCGCCGCGTGATAGCCGTACTGCGTGGCGAGCACCCGGTCGAAGGCCGTCGGCGTTCCGCCGCGCTGTACATGGCCGAGGATGATTGCGCGCGATTCGACGCCGGTGCTTTCCTCGATGAACGTCGCCACAACTTTTGCGACGCCTCCGAGCCTGATGGGGTCGGGCGAGTCTTCGATGGTCTTCTCCACCACCATCTCTCCGCCCACGCATTTTGCGCCTTCGGCGACAAGCACAATCGTGTAGTGCTTGTGGTGTCTGAACCGCCCGCGAACGATGTCGCAGACGGCGGACGGATTGAAGGGAATTTCAGGAATCAGAATAACGTCGGCCCCGCCTGCAATGCCGGCTTCCAGGGCGATCCAGCCGGCGTAGCGTCCCATAGTTTCCACGACGAGGCAGCGATGGTGGCTGGCGGCTGTCGAGCGGAGCCTGCCGACCGCCTCGGCCACGATGGCCGCCGCTGTGTCGAAACCGAATGTGCGGTCGGTTTCCATCAGGTCGTTATCGATGGTTTTGGGGACGCCGATAATATTTATTCCTTTCTTTATGAGTTCGTTTGCGACGGACATCGTCCCGTCGCCCCCCAGACAGACCAGCACGTCGAGTCTGTGTTTTTTACAGACCGATACCGCCCTGTCGGACACGTCCTTGTATGTCGCCTTTCCTCCGCTGTATGTGCAGAACCTGAAGGGATTGTCCTTGTTGGAGGAGCCGAGAATGGTGCCGCCGCGGTCGAGGATGCCCGATACCTCCATATAGTTGAGCCTTTTCGTGTGGTCGAGCACCAGCCCGCGAAAGCCGTCCTTGATGCCGATAACCTCGACGCCGTACTTCCCGATGAGGGTCTTTGTGACGGCGCGTATGACGGCGTTAAGGCCCGGACAGTCGCCGCCGGCGGTAAGGATACCCACCCGGCGAACGCGCGAGGACGCCGCGCGCCTGTCGTTCGACCCGTTGTCGTTTCTTTTCATTTTACATTACTCCCGGTTCTGGAAAAGGAGACATCAGGCGGCAGGGAAAACAATGCTGAAGGTCGAGCCCTTGCCTTCGGTGCTCTCGATGTGGATCGTGCCGTTGTGAAGTTCGACGATGTGCCCGGCAATTGACAATCCCAGGCCGGTGCCCTCGATGCTTGTAGTGGTCGAGGAATCGACGCGGAAAAACTTGTCGAAAACGAACGGCAACTGGTCTTTCGGTATGCCGAGGCCCTGGTCGGAGACATTGACGACGATTTCCCGGCCCGTATGCTTGATATCTATGCGCACTTCGCCGCCGCCGGGCGAGTACTTGACGGCGTTGCCGATGACGTTTTGAAAGACCTGTTTTATTTTTTCGTAGTCCGCCTCTATCATCGGAAGGTCTTCGGGCGAGTTAACGACGAGTGTGCAGCCGTTTTTGTTTCCTTCCAGAGTGCCGACAATTTCGTCAACGGCTGCGCGAGCGTCGCACGGTTGTTTATCCAGCACCATTCGCCCGGTTTGAAGGCGCGACATATCAAGCAGGTCCGCGATGAGTTCCTTCAGGCGTTCCGCGTTATCGAGCAGGATATCGATTATCTCGTGGTAGTCCTGCGGCACGGAATCGCGGATTTCGAGAAGGATTTCGGAACAGCCGAGTATCGAGGTGAGCGGCGTCTTGAGTTCGTGAGAGACGGTGTGCACGAATTCGTCTTTCAGGCGGTCGAGTTCGCGGAGTTTCTGGACCTCGCGGCTCAGGCTGAGGTCGCGGCAGATGAGCAGGACGCCCTGGGCGTTCCCCTCCCGGTCGAGCAGTGAAGAGGTGCTAATTCCGATGGTAATGCGCATACCGTCGGCGAGCGTGTGCTCGGTCTCGTAGTCAATCTCGTGTTTTCCGGAAATGGTCGAGGCAATGAGCGAAGAAATGACGGGCACAAGTTCCTGCGGCAGCACCTCGGAATAGGGCTCGTCGAGGGCGAAGATGCGCCTGAAGTTGAACATAAATTCGGCGTTGCTGTTGCAGGCGAGCAGCCTGTGACTGCCGTCTATGGCGATTATGGCGTGCGGGACGCTCTCGATGATGCCGTCCATCAGGAGGGTGGTTCGCCTGCTCTTTTGCGAGAGTATGAGATTGTCGAATATCCCGCCTACGACTTTCGACAGGATGTCGAGCATCTGTACCATAAACCGTTTGGACTCATTGGAATCATAATCGCCCCACAGAAGCAGCGCGCCCAGTTTTCCCTCCCTGCCGTTGAGCGGCACGATGACCACCCCGTTTATGCCGTCGGACAGAAGCGAATCGTCATCGAGAGGAACCTGCGAGACCGTCTTGTTGTCCAGTGCCCAGTCAATCAGGCTCTGTTCGCAGGCAAGGTTTCTGTCCTTTCCCTCGCTGTCCTGCGACATCAAAACATTGTAGCAGCGGCGGGAAGAGTCCCAGAGCAATACCTGGAATACGGTGAAGTCCTGGATGTCCCGGAGCAGGTAGGAGAGGCGCTCCGAGATGTCCTCAAGCGACCGCACGGAATGAAGCGAGGCGACTTTTTCGTGAAACTTCACATACCGCTCGAATACCTCGTAGAGTTCGGACTGTTCTTTTTTCAGCAGCCCGATTTGTTTTTCGAGTCCGGCGACTTCCTCGCGCGCGTGTGCGGTGTCGCAGGAATTCGAATTATTCCCTGCAACTTTTCTTTCTGTTTTCTTGTCTTCGTTCACAAGCATAATCGTGCCCGTTAAAAAATGCTGCGCCTTCCGCTCCACCGACGGACAGGGCCGACGGCGCGTTACTGCAGCAGGCGCAGAAAATCCTTCGCCTTGTCAAGCGCCTCGAGTATCTGTTCCATAGACCTTTCAAGAACGTCCCTGTCTATTTTCAACGCCTTCCAGACGTGTCCGTTAATCTTGGGTATTTTTTTGTCGCCGCCGTTGCCGAAGTCCAGCGCGCGGCAGATTATGTCCGCGCAGTGTGTCAGGTAGACTATCTCGTGGTGTTCACGCACCTCTTTCGGGTTATGGTGCATTCGGATGGCGTGCGTCAGTTTCGGCGGGAACTGCCAGGTGTTCGCCAGCCAGGCGCCTGCGACGGCGTGCGTTATCCCGAGAACTCTCTCCTCCACTTCAAGCATCAGGCAATTGTTTTCGGTTACTCCTTTGCAGACTTTCCCGAAGGTCTCCGGCGCGTACAATGCAATCAGGAGTTTGCCGATGTCGTGCAGGAGCCCCGCCACAAATGCGTCATCCGTCTCCTGCAGCGCCAGTTCTTTGCACAGAATTTCGGCGCTGATAGCCGTGCCCAGCGAATGCCGCCAGAAACCGCCGAAATCGAAAGCCGCGCTCCTGCCCTTGAAATTCTCCAGCACGCTGGCGGTCAACACCAGGTTCCGCACGCGCTGGAAACCCATAACGATTATGGCGCGGGTGACGCTGTTTATCTTTCCCGGGAAACCGTAGAAGGCGCTGTTGACCAGTTTCAACGTCTTGGCCGACAGGGCCTGGTCGCGCGAGATGATTTGGCCGACCGAATTCGCGTCCACCCGGGGATTGCGAATCGCCTTGTTGACCTCGGAAACCACCGAAGGCAGGGAAGGGATATCCTCCAGGTTCTTTATCATATCCCGGAGCGTATCCGTTTCGCTCTGCTCGAGTATCGCGGAACCGGCCGCGCCGCCGGCTTGATTGGGGGGCTGTGTCATTGCTTTTTTTCTTATCCGTTAGAAAGGGATATCACGGGAAAACCGTTCCATCAGGCCGGAAATCCGCGAGACGGGGCGCCGACCGGACGACGAAAAAAGATATGTTCAAATTGCGATGTGAAATTTACAGTTATGCCTCGGATAGTCCTCTGGCTTCCTTCAGCGCGAGGCTCCTTATGGCGGCTTTTTTTATTGTGTTCATCATTACGTTAGTCGGAAATTCGGAAAACTTCGCGTCGAGCCTCCTTTCGTACCTCTCGGTTATTTCGAGCGGCACGACGATTTCCGTTGCGGAGGTCTCATCCCCCGCGCCTGCGGCTTTTGACTGGTCCTCGCCGGGAGTTTCGACACTCACCACGCTTATGCCCCAGTCACCAAGTTTGCGGATATAGGCCTCGCGGAGGGGGTCTCCCTTTTTCAGCAGGACCCTGCCCTTCTCGTCAAGGATTTCCTTGGCCAGGATCATCCCGTTCTTCAGTTCGCTCACCGGCAACCTTCGCATAACGTTCACCTCGACAGAACGGAAGTTGGATGTCTTTCGGCACGTCGAATTGCACCGGTTTCACCAGCACCATAATACCAGTATCATACGCAGGTATTATCCATCGACGATTTTTGGAAAAAATTTGAACATTTGTTGCAGATTCTTTTCGCCCCGCGGCTTTCTTGACGGGAAAGATGCGTCGTGATAATCTTGTCCGCATCCGGCCGACACCCTGTCCCGGTGCAAAATAATGAGCAAAATCGACGACACAATTGTTGCAGTTTCAAGCCCGCCCGGCCCCGGCGCCGAGGCCGTAGTGCGGATGTCCGGGGAACGGTCCTTTGAAATCGCGGAGCGAATCTTCAAACCCGCGGGGAAGCGGAACGTTCCATCCGGGACATTTACCGTGGTGAAAGGCGCGGTTTCGCTGCCGCGTGCCGGGATACGCGTCCCGGCGTTAATGTACGCGATGCGCGCTCCCGCCACTTACACGCGCGAGGACATAGTGGAGTTGCACCTGCCGTGCTCGCCGCCGCTGCTCGACGCCCTTCTCGACGAAGCAGTCCGGATGGGGGCGCGGCCGGCCGGTCCGGGCGAATTCACTCGAAGGGCCTGCCTCAACGGCCGCATTGATTTGAACCAGGCGGAGGCCGTGCTGGATATCATCACGGCCGCCGGCCGCGCCGACCACAGGCAGGCCTTTATGCAACTGCGCGGGTTCGCCGCCGGGCACATCGAGGCGCTGCGCCGGCAACTGCTGGAGGTTATTTCTCTGGTTGAACTCTCAATAGATTTCTCGGACGAGGATATCGAGGTTGCGCCGCAGGCGGAATTGAGGCGCAGACTTCAGGACGCGCAGTCGGGCATAGCGGAGATACTGCGCCGGGGCAGAAGACTGGTGCCGCGCCAGGGCGTGGCCACGGTGCTGTACGGTCCCGCGAACGCGGGAAAATCGACTCTCTTCAACGCGCTGGTCGGCAAAGAGCACGCAATCGTCTCGCACATCCCGGGCACCACGCGCGACTACCTGGAGGCGGTATTAGACGTGGAGGGTTTCCGGTTCCGCCTCATCGACACCGCCGGCCTGAAAGAAGCCCGTGACGTCGTGGAAACCCTGGCCCTGTCACGGACGCGCGAGTATGCGGAGGCGGCGACGATAAGACTGCTCGTTCTGGACGCCGTCGATTGCCTGAACGATTCCGCCGGACATTTCCCGGAAGCGGCTATGCGCATAAATGCCGTGCCGCAGGCGGTGGTTCTCAACAAAATGGATGCGGTTCCGGACGGCGCCGGAACAAGGGCGGAACTCTGCGCCCGGGCGCGCGCGGCTTTTCCCGGAAGCGCGGTCGTTCCCGCATCGGCGCTGAAGCGGGAGGGACTGGAAACGCTGGAGGGAGAACTTGTGCGACAGGTTACGCGCACGGAGGACGAACAGGCTGATTTCCTGCCCAATCTCAGGCAGAGACACGCCCTCGAGGGCGCGGCGGTTTGTCTTGCCGGGGCGCTCGGGGCGTTCTCGGAAGACCTGGGGGAAGAAATAGCGGCCTTTGAACTGCGCGGTGCGGCCGACGCGCTGGCCGCCGTGACCGGAAGGATTGCCCCGGAAGAAGTAATGGACGAGATATTCGGGCGTTTCTGCATAGGCAAGTGATTTTTCCCGTTACGTCTTATGACAGTTTAAGGACATAAAGTTCATCAGCGGAACTGCCGATATTGTTCAGCAGGAATGTAGCGGGAACGGGCGCATCTGTGGCGTCCGTTTTTTGCTATATAGAGCAGGGTCCACGGCCCGGGAGCACGGCCGGAGAGAATCCGGCGAATTTTTCTCGATTTTTTGCGAGACTTTTTTGCGTCTGATGTGTCTATGTAGGTAAGAGAGAGGCTGGCACGATTGGACAGTGTCTGCGAAGATAGTGTACTATTGTTCTTTGATTGGATAAAGAACACCTGGAAAGGTGACAGTCACCTTTCGCGTTTTCATTATCCATTCAATTTTCAATAATTTGTAAACAGGTAGTGACACAGGACAAACAGTCGCAACTTTAGTAAACACTCAGGAGAATCGCAGTGCGCAGCAACATCCGAAAGATTCGCAGACTTTTCGTGCTTGCCGTAGTGGCGGTTGTAATGGGAGTAATCGGCTTCGGCGCGGTCAAACGGGACGCCGTGGTCGGCGAACAGGATGGGGTAATCTCCAACAACAGCCCCGTTTCATCATACCCTAACGCATTCTTCCTCGAAGACGGGTCGCAGGCTTCGGCGGTAATTGACGCGGACAGCATAAAGTACCCGGTGGTCAAGGGCAACTTCGGCGGCAAACTGATGAAGGAGGTCCGCCACCGCTCGATGATAGAGAACCTGCCCAACCTGAAGAAACTCACCCCCGGCTTCTGGATATACACCATCGACACCCATACGGAAAGCAAATACCGCTGGGACCTGCACGAGCCCCTGCCGGGCGGCAGGGAGAGCGATGGAGGCCTCTGGACGGCGGCAAGGAATGTTACAGCCATCAGCGTAAGCGGCGACAACGAGGTTGGGGTAAACTACTGGCACGGTTCGGACTCTCGCCACTCCGTTTACCTGGTGAAAAACGCCGGCGACGCCTCCGCCGAACTCGCCTATCTGATGAGAAACGAATCCGGCCAGAACATCAGCCGCTCCGACCTGCACTACATACGGCTTGACCTGAAGATTGACGACGACGTGCCTTTCGTCTCGCCCCAGGGAGACGAATGGCAACTGGTCAGGGCTCAAAGCGTCACGTGGTCGGACCTTTACCGCGCCTGGCTGACCCCGGACCGGAGGCTGCGCGTGGTGTTTTACACGGACGACGGGGACGTCGAGATGCCGCTGTCGCAGCCGCTTTCGACGGGAGGCTGGCACACTATTGAATTCCGATACGACCTTAACAGCAGCGACGCGACTGTGGCCTGTTACGTCAACGGCGCGGAAACAGGACGCAATGAGCACAGGAGCACCAGGAGCGACAATAAAAACAACATCTCAAGGTTCAGGTTCGGAGCCCTGACCGAAACCGGCATAAACGCATCCGGAAAGATTCACCTGGACGCGCTGCGCTTCAGCGACACCTATATCGGACAGGACCCCGGCCCGCTGAGCGAATATCCGGACGGCTCGGACTTTGAAAACAACCCGATAACTGTCGACGACTTTCTGCACGCGGTGGAAGAAACGGAAATCATCCCGGCCATACAGGTCCCTATGTACGCTCCCGGAGACTCTATGGACCGTGATGAACTGACAACGGCGCAGTGGAGCGAGGACTTCGTCGAATATGTCAACGGCCGGGCCGACCCCGACTATACGGATAAGGCCGCCGCGCTCGACTACACGCACCAGACGCCCGGAGACAACTGGGCCAACCTGCGCGCGGCAAGGGGACGCGTGGAGCCGTACGACGTGATATACTGGTTTATGGCCAGCGAACCGTACTGGGTGGAGAGATGGCCCAAGGACCAACCCCACCTTTACGCCGACGCCTGCCTGGCCCACATAACGGCGATGAAGACGGTGGACCCGAACATCAAGTGCGCCGTGCACTCCTATTTCGCGCCTGGCTGGACGGAGACCGTTCTCGCCACGAACCACGACACACTGGACTTGGTTTGCCTGCAGCACGATTACGCGCGCGAGGGCAGCGTGAGCCTCTCCGATCAGATTCCCAGGCTTCTCGGCATCGCAAGTTCGACATCCATCAGCACCGGCAATCCGTGGGTATGGCAACACAATCATATTCGAAACCAAATCAATGAGCACCTGGGAGACAGGCCCGACAAAGACGGCATACTCACAATAATGGATGAGCACGGCTTTTTTGTGACCTATGGCACGGGGACGGGTGACGACCTCGGACACGGGTTGTTCCGCCTGGCCTACCGGCTGGAAACAATCGAGCACGGCGGGCCGGCCGCCGCAGACGGCGACTGGCTGGTAATGACGGAGGATGACTTTAAGTACGGCGTAATCGGGGGCGGCGACCTGACGCCCTCTTACTGGGCGTACAGGTTATTCTACGAACACTTCTGCGACAGATATCTCGACATCAGCGTCAATTCGCCCACCTATACAATTAGTGACAGGTATCTGACCCCGCTTTACACGGCCCCCTACATCTCCTGTTACGCCTCGAAGGCCTCCGACGAGAACAAACTTTCAATCATCGTAATCAACCGCCACACCGACGAGACCATCCCCATCGGAATAACGCTGAACAACCTCCCCTTCCCCGCCAACAGGGCCACCGTCTATACGCTTGGAGGCAACGGGATGGGCCCGCTGGAAGATAACGAAGACGACCCGAATCACATCGTCCCGCGTCAGTCGGGAATCGACATCACGACGGAAGGCTTTACCTTCCAGGCGGAGGCGGTATCAATATCCGTGATAGTCATCGAGCGCCTGAACACCCCGACGTTATCGGTCTCACAAGGCCCCGACGGCCTGGTGGAACTGAACTGGACCGAGGTTGCCGGCGCTGAATCGTACGGACTTTACTGGGGCGAAAATCCCGACCCTCCTTTTAACGGCACCGAAAAATATCCGGGCGGGTTTACGCCCATGGGCAGCGGCACTTCGTTCGAGATGCAACTCGAAGAAGGAGACGCCGCCTACATCGCGGTTCGTGCCTTCTACCCCGGCGGCGTTATGGGACCGTATTCGAACGTCCATCATCTCCGCGTGCTGCACAAACCGCGCAATTTCCACGTTACAAAGGACGGAGATTTGCTCACATTCGAGTGGGACGCCGTACCCGATGCGACGGGCTACAGGATTCACTGGGACCAGTATCCCAGCCCGCCGTTTAACGGAATGCCGGAACTGCCGGGAGGAGAACTGGACCTGGAAAACGTGCTCCGCTTCGAAATTTCCCTTCCGCTTCAGGGCATCACGATGTACGTCGCGCTCACCGCATACGACGACGAGGGAAACGAAAGTTACTATTCGGACGTGCTCGAAGTGACTTTCCCCTGACTCGGATTTCTCACCACTTTCCCATTCAGCATCTTACGGTGACTGTCACCAATTACGGAATCGAGCGAGCCTGGCGAGCGAGATTCGTAGATTGGTGACTGTCACCGAGCAATGCGAAGAACAATAATACTGTCACCGCTCCAATTCGAGCGGCATCTTTACTGCGCCGCTTCAAGCCTCTCGGCACAGCGCATATACACCTCGAAGGGACGGTCGGGGGCCTGATATTTCTCGTAAAACAGCGTCCGTATTTCCTCCTTGTTCACCCGGCCCAGGAGCAACGCGTTGTAGAGACCTTCGCCGAGCATATAACCAAGCCCGTGTGTCACGCCCAGGTGCAGCGAGACCGGCAGGCGGTATATGTTTCTGAGAGTCGGCGCGGGATAGCGGCCCGTCCGCTTCCGGGCGCGGCTTTTGAACAACTTCCGCTCCATCGTCTTGTGCTGGACGACGTAACGGGAAATCCTTCTCGTCTGCTCCTGTTTCGGATTGAGTTTTCTGCCGGCGTTTCTTTCAAGGAAATCGCGGAAGTCCTTCTCCCCGGTACATATCCTTTTCGGGTTTATCACCTTGGAGCCCAGCCAGCCCAGCGCCTCGCGCATTGCGCGATAATAGAAATCCTGCGCCTGCTCCAGCGGGCCTTCGAGGTCGCCGCCGCACTGGTGGTCGATAAAATGCGTCGCTTCCTCGGCGGCGTGGCTTATCGAGAGATTCCCCAAATATATTATGTGTTCCCTGGTGATGAAGTAACTCTCGCCCTTCAGAATCTGCACCGTTATGTCCTGAATCTCCTTTTCGGAATACCGGTGGTCGTCGCGCAGTTGCCTGAAAAAGTCGAGGTCGCCGGTCGTGTATAACTGGAAATCGCCCAGGTCGTCTCTCTTTATTTCGAAAAAACCGGCGATAGTGTCGATTATCTCCTTCATCTGCTCGGAGATGTCGATGCTCTTCTGGTCGCTGAGCATCCAGTTGGAGGAAATCACCGGGGTGAGTTCGTCGCGGTTCGCCTCCCAGTTAAGGTAGGACTGGTACTTGACCAGCGGGGTGCTGCTCATCACGCAGAAGGCGTCGCGCCGCAGCCGCACCACGTCCGCCTGTTCACCGGGCGTCCCGGCCAGTTTCCAGTATATGCGTTCGCTGTTCTGGAATATCCTGAGAAAGCGCTTCTCCCCGCGCTCCCCCTGCAGAACAAGCGCGACTTCCCCGGGCAGATGTTTCGCCGCAATATGCAAATCGCCGTCGTGAACGACGACCGCCGCGCCGGGATTCGCCAGCACCTCACCCGCCACGACTTCTCCCGCCAGTCCGTCGCGCTTCTTAAGGCCGCCCTTCCCCCTCGCGGGTCTGCTGTTTATGCCGACGACGCGAATGTCGTGTTTCTTTGCGAATTCGAAAACCGGCCTGTAATTGCTCCACGGAAAGCCCCACGATTCCTCGTAATCGATTTGCCGGAGAAATTCTTCATCCTTTACGTCGCCGCGCATAAACGCATCCAGCACGTCCTGCCGTCCAGTCTCCACCATCTCCACGCACAGCACAATGTCCCTGCCCGCCCTGAGGAATTCTTCGAGAATCGCCACCAGAGTCAGTTGCGAATGTTTCAGCGTGTGATAGTCGGCCACAAAGACGACGTCCGAACGAACCAGTTCGCCGACCAGTTCCGCCTTGTTCGAAATCCGGTATCGCCTGAACTCCCGCTCGTATTCCTTTTTGTATTCCGCCAGTTCCGGACTGAGCAGGCCGATGGATTCGTCTATGTCCCGCTTGAAGCGCTTCACGAGGCGCTTCTGAACATCCAGCAGTTCTTCCCTGGCGCTTTTCATCGTTTTATTTACCCCGCAAAAGGATGACAGTCACTAATCTACGAATCGCGCTCGCGCTGCTCACGCGATTCCGTAATTAGTGACAGTCACCTTTTGCATTCAAATATCCGTCGAAGTCCTCCGGCGTGTTAATGTTCAGAAACGGATTAACGCCGCCGCAAATCTTTCCGACCTCCTCCGCATTTATGACGAGGGCGCGCGAGACCGACAATAATCCGGTGAAGGCGAATTGTTTTTTCTCAATCAGCGTCTTCGCCGCCGCGCAGCAGGCCTTCGTGTAAACGGCATACGTCGGCTCCAGTCCGCGCGGCGACTCCGGCACGACCGCAAAATAATCTTTGCGACGGCCGAGCATCTCCTCGATAAGCGGGCGGTGTATCACCGGCATATCGCACGCCACGCAGAAATTGACATCCGCCTCGCTCGCCTTCAGCCCGGAGTACAGCCCCACGAGCGCCGCGCGGTCATCGTAAACGTCGGGAACAACCTGCGCATTCACACCGGCGAACGGACCGGCGTCCTTTGCGGAAATGTAAACGCGCGGAAAGATTTCCCTCAGCGCGTCTATCTGCCTTTCGATGATGCGTCTCCCCTCCGCCTCGAGGAGGGCCTTGTCCCTGCCCATTCGGGTACTCCTGCCGCCGGCAAGGATAATCGCCGCGCTCTCTTTGCCACGCATACTCATCGAAAGCCTTTCCGGTATCCTGTGTAGGGAAGGGTCTCCCGACCCCGGTCGGGAGACCCTTCCGTCTTTCGGCCCCTACCAGTACAGGCCCGTACCGGGCGGGCCGTCCGTAGGGACGGCACGGTCTAAAGACCGTGCCCTACGATATTATTTGCACAACGCGCTTTTGTAGGGAAGGCCCTTCAGGGCCTTCCGAGAGGGACAAAGTAAGTTGTCGAGTTGTCGAGTTGTCAAGTTGTCAAGTTATCATCCGCAGGAGAACCTTTACCACGCCTTTCTTCTGCG
>JBDRIB010000239.1:0-8286 GCA_043816375.1 Planctomycetota bacterium
TCGGCCACATTGCGACGGTGATGCTTCTGGATCTTGACAGACCCTCGAATTTTGCTCGCGTCACACGGGTGCTCAGGAGCCTCCGGAGATGTCTTCCACCTGTCGTTCTCCTGTCCCCGTATCCATTCGTATCCATCAAAACCACGGTTGTAACAATAGCCGTTCTCCAGAATATGCGGACAGTCACACACCATCATATTCAGGTAACCTTGTTTGCCCAGGACTTCCGGCAAGACAATTTCGTCCAATCCTAAAGGGGCCTCTCCTGTGTAACTTGCCGTGAACCGGCCTGTCAGGAGGTCCCGACGGTGTGACACAGTGGGAAAACTACCAGTATACGCCCGCTCGAACAACAGCGCCTTTGACGCAAACCTGTCAATATGAGGAGTGCTGATCCATTTATTGCCATAGCACCCCAAATGGTCCCGCCGAAAGGTGTCGGATACTACCACGATAAAATTCATGAATATTACCCCTGGTAATGCGGAGATGTTGGTGACTCGCATATTATAATCATCAATTCGCCGGGAACGCCAAGAAAAAGGGGAGCGGATGCTCCCCTTGTTGCTTATGCAGAATGCAGGTTATTCCGATGGTTCAGATTCCGGCATATGCCTTCCCTTTTCGCCCTTGCATTTTCATAGAAAACGGCGACAATTATTGTC
This sequence comes from Planctomycetota bacterium, assembly GCA_043816375.1. Classification (GTDB taxonomy): domain Bacteria; phylum Planctomycetota; class B129-G9; order B129-G9; family B129-G9; genus JBDRIB01. The sequence goes on from JBDRIB010000239.1 coordinate 666, forward strand.
GTGACAAGAGATTTCAACTGTGACCACGCTTTTCCTGGAGGGCAGCCAAATATGCCAAGCGTTCGAAATACTCGCACCGCGAGAATTGCAAAGATATCCTGTCTCGTAATTTGCCTTCTCGCATCGTGCAGTGCGGGACCGGGCTGCAAGCAGAGGCAACAGCAATACACTATCAAGCCGAAAATCGGCCCCGGCTTTTACATACAGGAGGGTATGACGGTGTCCGACACTGAGAAGGCAATCAATCTGCTGGCAAACGCCGGATTTGACTACCCCGCTGACGCGAAAGTGTTCTGGGAAGAGGACGACGGCCTGCCCGAGCCGAACTCCCCGGACTTCCCGCAGAAGGCGGCGCGGTTTCTTGCCGAGCATCCCGTCATTCCTGCCACGGAACTGCGCGTGCCATCGTTATGGGACACGCGCACAACCTCATCAAGACAATGCAAGTGCCTGGCCTACCTGGCAGGCGGAAAGAAAGAGGCAAGACGCGAGGTGGCCAGACTGTGCATTACTCAGGCACTGCGGCTGCAATGGACCCTGCCGATTCGTGCCAATCACACGCCCACACCCGACCGCACTTTCTTTGCGGGCGCCGGCGCACACTCGCTCACAGGGGGCATATTGCGAAACGGCTCCGAAAAGAATTCACCCTTCTATGAAACGGCCACGCAGTGGATGCGAACCGGTACGGGGCTTTTTGAAACATACGGCCACAAGGGTAGCGAACAACACCGCAAGGCGGCCGCGGCCCTCATCAGCGCAACAGGCGTTAAGATTGAGGAACTGAAATCAGACGGCAGCGTTGAGGCTTTTTTCAGGCAAATAGACCTGAACCGTCCCGATATGACCGTCGTTGCAAAATACGCCGCCTCGGGCGACTGGCAGCGCGCACAAGAGGCTTACGTGGACGTCCTTTCAGAACGATTCTCTACGAGACACGGCTGGCCCAATGTTAATCTCAATAAAACGGTCGATATTCCGGAGGCCGACGACATCTGCCGCAACATCTTTATCCTGAAGTCCCATATGTACCGTCGCTACGACTTCGGCGAGAAGGTTGACTGGGCCAGGGTCATCGACGACGATATCGAAAGCCGCGTGTGGATGAACGCCCATCCCTGGATGACGATTCTGAATAACGCTTACCAGAAGACCGGCGACCAGAAATACCTGAAACATCTCTGCCGCCTGTTCAACTCCTGGTATGAGGACAGCCCTCCAACCTTCGAGCGCACAGACGCCCAATGGCGGACACTTGAACTGGGAACCCGTACCAGCCGGGTGTGGTGCGCAAGCCTGCTGACGCTCTCCGAGAATCCCGTGTTCAAGCGCGAGAGCCTCTTCAATATGGCCCGTTCAATGCTTGACCACGGCAAGTATCTCTGCGCATACTCCGCGGGCCACGGCAACTGGCTGCAGGTCGAGTCTTCCGGACTGGCGAATATCGCAATGCTCTTCCCGGAGTTCAAACTGTCTCCGCATTTCTACTGGGTGGCTATGGAGCGGCTCTCGTGGGCAAACGCCTGGGGTTTTCTGCCCGACGGCTTCCAGTCGGAATGTTCAACCACTTACCATTCCTTTCCGCTGAGCGCGATGGCGAACGCGCTTCGCTTCGCGAAATTTCTTGACGTTCCCCTGCCGGAGAACCTGATGGAGCAGTACGAATCCGGCGTGAATGTACTGCATCATATGTCATATCCGGACGGGACGCTCCCTACGCTGAATGATACCGGCCCCGGGCGGGGGGGGTTCGCCGAGATTTCGAAAACGGGCACAGAGGTCTTCGGCCGGGATGATTTCCGATGGTTCGCAACCGGCGGCCGCGAAGGCAGCCCGCCGACGCAGACGTCTTATGATTTTACTCACGCCGGTTACTGCGTGATGCGTGACAAATGGGGTGCGGACGGGCAGGTTCTCATCTTCGACGCAGGTCATTACGGCACCTGTCATCAGCACGAAGACAAACTGAACTTCGTTTACTATGCGGGCGGACGGGAACTTATCGGCGACCCGGGCATCTATTCATACAACCTCGACGAATTCCTGCCCTACTGGCGCGGGACCTGGAGCCACAATACCATAACCATCGACGAATTGAGCCAGGACCGAGGGCTTGGACCGGAAGAGGATGTGCCCGACCCCGACCGGCGCTTTGTGATGGGCGACGGCTTTGACTACGCCGTGGGCTGGTACCGCCGGTCCTACGCCCCGCGAGGAGCGCAAATCTGGGAGGGGAAACCCTTTCGTTTCGAGTCCGACAGCAAAGACGTCGTCCGCTCCGTGCAGCATCAGCGCTGTATCTTCTACTTGAAGGGCCGTTACGCGGTAATCTGTGACCGGGTGCTGGGCGAGGGGGAGCATCAAATCGATATCATCTACCACCCGGCGCCCATAACAGAAATAAGCGGCGCAGAACGAAAAATCCACGCGCCCGACATCGAGATTAACGACGACGGCGTGGTCGTCACAAAGGAGCAAAAACACGCAAACGTGGCAATAATCCCCGCGCAGAGCAAAGGCATAAAAGTACTCGACCTCATCGGGCAGAAAAAGCCGGTGCGGGGCTGGTTCTCACTCTGGGGCATCCGGAAGTCGCACGACATTATCTATCGCTGCCGTTCGCGTCTTCCCCGGCATTTTGAGACGCTGATTCAGCCGCTTCCGGCGGGCGACGCAGCGCCGATGGTGGTCCGGAGCCTGCAGGTCGAATCCGGACAAAAGAAGACATGTGCGGGCCTGTCCTGCGGGGACGACCTGTTCCTCATCTCATACGACGGCCCGGCACAGATGTCCTGCGGCGATGTCGTGTTCCACGGCAGTGCCTTGTTGCTGATATACAATGCAAAAGGCGAACCGGAGAGGGCATATATGGTGGACGGGAAGTCTCTAATGATTGGAGATAAGCAGGTCTTCGCGACGGACACGCCCGCGCCCGCGCACACCATCGACATATCCCGGAAAACTCCGGGCTGACAGCAAAGGATGCAAAGGCGAATCGGTGACTGTCACCGTTTGCTTGCTACTCGGTCCGTCTGAGGCGGACCCACAGCGGGGACACTACTTTTGCATCTGTCCGGTATTGTTGGTGGTGAGAAAGCGGGTTCAAACGTCGACCCGCCCCACAATCAGTCCTTCCGGCAGCGGGGCGGGGCGGTTGCAGGCGCTTTCTATTATGACGTAGTTGCCGCTGTCTGATGAGTCGTGGAAGGCGTGCATAATATCCAGGACGTGGTACGCCATTTCACCGGCGGCGCGGTGCGCCCGGCCGGTCCGCAGCGCAGACGCCATATCCGCCACGCCGATGCCGCGTGAGTTTTCTTCGTAAGCAAAACTCGCGGGTATCTCCTCCCAGTTCCCGGAGTCCTGGTAACTAACCTCGATTTTCCCGCCGAAGCAGTTCGGGTCGGGCACGCGCAGGGAACCCTTGCTGCCGTAAATTTCGATGCAAGGCATACCGTGGGATATAACGTCGAAACTCGTGATGATTGTTCCGACCGCACCGGACGCAAATTCCATCAGACCGGCCACGTGAGTGGGAACCTCGACTTTGATGACCTTGCCTTTCTTCTTTTCGCTGGTAATGGTGCGCGTGGGAAAAGAGATTCGGGCCGAGCCGGCCACGCGCCGCACGGGACCGAGCAGGTGAACCAGGGCCGTAAGATAGTAAGGGCCAAAATCGAACATCGGCCCGCCGCCCGGTTGATAGTAATATTCCGGGTCCGGATGCCAGGACTCATGCCCGGGACACATCAAAAAAGCGGTCACCGCAACAGGCTCGCCGATAAGCCCGCCGTCAATCAGTTTGCGGCACGTCTGAAGTCCCGCGCCCATAAAAGTATCGGGCGCCGCGCCTACACGCACTCCTTTCTCTTTTGCCTTCTCAAGAAGCATCCTGCCCTGCTCGCGGGTGAGCGTGAGGGGCTTTTCGTTGTAAACATTTTTACCGGCCTCGACGGCGGCCAGCGCCACTTCGTGATGCGCCGCAGGAACCGTCAGGTTCACAATTATCTTGATATCGGGGTCCGCGAGCATCTCGTCGGTCGTGCAGGCCCGCACTCCCTCGTAACTGTCTGCCTTCTCCTTTGCCCTGTCCGCGAGGAGATCCGCACAGGCTGCAACTTCGACGTTCTCGAAGACATTGCACAGGTTCTTAAGGTAAATACCGCTGATGCTGCCGCAGCCGACAATGCCGACTCGTATCTTTTTTTCTGGCATAATGCTCTCCCTGTTTAGTATGGCACGGCACATCGGTGACTGTCACCAATTACGGAATCGACCCCGACTTGTCGGGGGAGATTCGTAGATTGGTGACTGTCACCGTTCAAAATGGCCCGTACGGGCGGACTCGGAGGCCCAGAGCATCCCGCGAACAGTCATAGCAAGGACGTCGGGATACTTCCTGAATTCATCCGCAACATGACCAAGAGCAGAATAGAATACACGTCCGGCTCCCCATGTCTTTGTCCAGACCACCGGCATCGTGCATTTGTACTCTTTGTAATCGTAAGTGGTTTCCGCAAGCACCGTGTTGGCCGGGTCGACAAGCATATAGTACTGCTCGGAGTCGTACCGGAACTGCGGTTTCATCCCCTCGGTGATGGGGCTCTTAACATTTGTGAGACGCACGGTATACTCGCCGATATACGGATGTCCGACGAACCGGCCTCCAACCATCCAATAGTACTCGGCACTGCTACTGGTTACGTCGCTCAGTCCGCCGTGCACTCCAGCCAGCCCAATACCTTCGCACACGGCCTTGCTAATACCCTCCCACTGTTTGCTGCTAATCTCACCCATAGTGTAAAATGGAACTATCAGGTCCAGTTCTCTCAGCACTTCGGGTTTTTCCAAGGTTTTGAGCGAGTTTTCCAAACGGATGTCAAAGCCGTTTGCTTCGAGTTCATCCGCAAGAATCCGGGTTGTCTTTTTGGGCGTGTGTCCCTCCCAACCGCCCCAGAGAATCAAGGCCTTCTTCATTGTTATCGCTCCGATTCAATTTGTATGCTATTTGGCGAAAGGATGACACTTGTCCGCCAACATGTTTGGCGGGCTTGTCCGCCGTAATTAGTGACAGTCACCTTTCGTGATGTCTCACTTCCGCAAAGTCCTCAGCATCGATTCGTTGCGCCCGACCGCCGCGATAAATTCCCGGTATCTTGCGTTGTGCAGGCCGGCGAACTCATCGCGCGGAGTATATATTCGTTTGCTGCCGGCGTACATCTTTTTTCTTGCTTCTATGACCGAGCCGTGCGCCCCCCCGACGACCGAGGCAAACATAGCCGCCCCCGCGGAGGGGGTCTGGGACGAGGCGGCCACTTGTATCTCGACGCCCATTACGTCGGACATTGTCTGCATCAGGTATGGAGATTTATCGGCAATCCCGCCGCACGCCAGCACGCCATCAACCGGTATGCCCTGGTCCGTGAAGGTTTGCATTATCTGCCTCGCCGTGTAACACGTCCCCTGCACCAGCCCGGCGAAATAAGCCGGCGCATCGGTGCCCAGGGTCAGACCCGCCGCCATTCCCGTCAATCTCTGGTCGGCGTTCGGCGTTCTTCTGCCGTTGTGATAATCAATTACCAGAGGCACTTCATCCGGCCTGAGATGTCCCGCCTTTTCCGTGAGGACATCGTAAATTCTGTTTTTGAGTTCTTCCCTGTCGAAAGGCGGCGTCAACTCCAGGGCAAAAATTGTATCAACAAACCAGTCCCTGAAGTTGGCAAAGATGTCTCCAACCGCAGACTGCCCGGCTTCCATCCCGAACATGCCGGGTATTATCGACCCGTCAACCTGCCCGCAGATTCCATTGACTACTTTTTCGCGTCCGTCCTCCATCATCCGGGAATATTCGGCAACAACCATATCGCAGGTCGAAGTCCCGATAATCCTGCACAGCAGCCCCGGCCTGATTCCGCCGCCGACGGCCCCGAAATGCGCGTCAACACCTCCGACCGCGATAGGCGTTCCGGCGTTAAGCCCGAATCTTTCCGCCCATTCAGGAGACAACTTCCCGGCCTCTCTGTCGGAGGTGAATGTTTCGGTAAAGAGCCTCTCCCTGAACTCGCCCAGGCGCGGGTCAACCGACTGCAGGAAGTCAAACGGCAGTCCCCAGGAGGCATGCCACAGCGCCTTGTGGCCCGCGGCGCACCGGCTTCGTTTTATTGTCAGCGGATTTGTCTCTCCCGACAGAAAGGCGGGAATCCAGTCGCACAATTCCACCCACGAGAATGCGGTGTCCACCGGTTTCCTGCCGGATGTTCGCACCGAGTGCAATATCTTCGACCAGAACCATTCGGCGGAATACGTCCCGCCGCAATATTGCGTGTACTTCCCTCCCTCGGTTCTCCGGGACGCGGCGTTAATCAGTTCCGCTTCCTCCAGCGCCGTGTGGTCCTTCCACAGGACAAACATCGCGTCCGGGTCGTCCCCTAATTCGTCCAGCAAGGCCAGTGGCGTCCCGTTCCTGTCAACCGGGCCGGGAGTCGAGCCGGTGGTGCAAATGCCGATGCCGACAATCTTCGCGCCGATGTTCCCGTCTTTGGTCTTCTCCGCAGCCCCTTGAACCGCGCCCTTCACCGCCGCTTCCATACTTTCAATATGGTCCAGGGGATGCTGCCTGTACTGAGTCTTCGCCGGGTCGCAGTACATCGCGTCCGCAAACCTTTTATAGAACGCGCTGGCTGTCCCGGCCTCTTCTCCGGTATTGACATTGACAACCAGCGCCCTGGCCGACTCGGTTCCAAAGTCCATTCCGAGAGCATATTTTTCTTCAGCCAACGTTCCGGGCCCTTATCTCAAGCGAGATTGAAAGGTCGTAATCACCCCAGATGTAAACCTGCAAACCCAGCGCCTGCGCCATAGCCGCCTTAGCAAACATAAGTTGATTCGCCGTCTCGGCGCTGCCGGCGTAAAGAACGGTCTCGTGATTTGACGGGTGCAGAATCATCTGGTCCCTGCTGACGCCGTATCTTATCAGGCTCTTTATGGGCCACTGCGGCGTTGTCAGCCGCAGCCTTTCCCGCGTTTCGTCATCGGGAAGTCCGCACACGCCGCCCCGCATCAGGTTCATACACAGTTTCCCTTCCCGGTCAATATAGACCCTGCTGACGACGACCTCGCCCGGTTTGCCTGTTCCCTGCAGCGTTCCGCCGCCCTTCGGGAAATACATCGCGGGCTGGCGGTAACTGGCCGCGCCGGCGTAGCCGTTCTCGAAGTGGCTTGCCGGCGACGAACCGGACAACAGTTCCACCCAGACTTCTTCATCGCGGACTTCAAGCGGCCCGACGGCCGTCTGCACAACCCCGCTGAACGGCCGGGACCACCTGACGTCTTCCTGGTTTGCGGAAGGGTCCTCACCGAACGCCTTCCACAAAATGTCCGAAAGCACAAGGTCAACAGCGCATCCTTCATCGACCTCGTTAAAGCAGGGTATCGCCCTGCCCGGCCTGATTTCCTTCCCGCAGTCCGCGCAACCGCCCGCATCGCACATCACGGGAGGCCGTTCGGGATTGTTCAACAGTCCCTCCGCCAAATCGGAAGCCGCGCAGCAGTCCTTCAGCCCCTGCTGATATTGTATGCCTATTGCGTCCAGGCCGTATTTGTGCGCAATCCTCACGGCGGC
>JBDRIB010000240.1:0-4100 GCA_043816375.1 Planctomycetota bacterium
CGGCGGCTCGTTCCGGGTCAGCGGCGGCGTCGCGATTGTCATCGACATCTCCGGCAACGACAGATACGAAGCCGCGAAAGACCACAGCCAGGGCGCGGGCGCGCTGGGCGTGGGCGCGCTGGTTGATATGGCGGGCGACGATAGTTATACGGGCAAACGCTTCTCGCAGGGATGCGGCTTCATCGGCACGGGGATGCTCTACGACTACAAAGGAAACGACGCATACAGGGCCGAATCCTTCTGCCAGGGCGCGGCCGCCTTCGGCATGGGCTGCATCTGGGAAGGCGCGGGGGACGACTCGTACAAGGCTGTATCGCTTGCACAGGCCGCCGGCTCGACTATGGGCATCGGCGCAGTTATCGAGCACGGCGGCGACGATACGTATGAATGCGAGTCCGGCGCGCAGGGCTTCGGCTCCGGCCAGTGGACTTATCCCCGGTCCCGCAATTACGCCTTCTGCGGCGGGCTGGGCCTTATGCTCGAATACGGCGGCAACGACAGATATGCCTGCAAAAAATTCGCGCAGGGCGCCGGCCGCCTGATGGCCGCGGGCATCCTGGTTGATGAGGGGGGGAATGATACATACTCCGCGGACGAGCACGCCGCCGGCGACGGCTCACACCTCGCCTTCGGCATGCTCATCGACAGGTCGGGCAATGATTCCTACGAGTCGCGGGACCAGTCAATCGGCGCCTCGCTCGACCGCTCGGCGGGCATTCTGCTCGATGTGAACGGCGACGACCGTTACAAATCCGGAAGGGCGCCGGGATGCCTCTGCCGCGCCGTCGGGCCCGGGGCCTTCGCGCTTATGATTGATTTCTCCGGAAACGACAAATACGTTGCGGACACGGTGGATGCAGAGACACCCTCCGCACCGGGAAGCGTCCTCCCGCCCGCCTTCTGGAACGACAGCCCGACCGCCGTCTTCATCGACCTGGGCGGAAAAGACGAATACGGCGGCATCGGCAAAAACAACGCAAACTGGATTCAGTTCGAGCAGGGCGTCGGCATCGACACCGGAGGCGCGTCAGTTTCTCGCGGGCGAGCGGCGGCCGTCGCCGATTATCCCTCGCTGATGAAGTACGGAACGATAACCCTCACAGACACGACCGGAGAGACAATTCCCTCCGCTGGAAGCGCGAACCTGTTCGAGCGATTCCACGAACTGGCGCCGTTCGTTTCCGATTTCAGCGGGAACGCCGACAGGCTCTTTCTTTTCCCGAATCATCCATCACCGTTCGTGCGCGACGCCGCGCGCGAGGCAGTCATCGAGCGCGCAGCCGCCGTGAAGTGGGGCACCGAATCATTCGGCCTGAAATCCGGGCGGGAACCTCGCGCGGAAAACGGAAACCCGCGCCCGCCGGAAAGACCCGCCGAGGCGCTCTCCTCCCAACACTATTCGGCGCTGCTCAAGTCATCAAACGTCGATATGAGAATCTTCGGCGCGGCCATCGCCCGGTACACGGCCGACAGGAGCGCCGCCGCGCATCTGCTGAAGGCCCTCCGGGACGACGATGCGCAGGTGCGCCGCTTTTCCGCCGAGGCTCTCGGAAACATCGCCGACGAGAACACGCTGCCCGCGCTCATTGACGCGCTCGCGGCGGAGAAGGCTGCCGTCGCGCGCGAAGCAATGACATCGGCCCTGGGAAAATTCAAAAACAGGGAAGCGGCCGCCGCGATCTGCGAAGCGCTTCAAGACGACTGTCCCGGCGTGCGAGCCGCAGCCTGCGCGGCCCTCGGAGCCATCGGCGACGGGAACGCGGTCGAAAAGACATCCCCGCTTCTCAAAGACAGGAGCGAATTCGTCCGGCGTGCCGCGGCGCTGGCGCTGATGGAGACAGTCCCGAAAATATGGGGCTACGGCGACGCAGACGTCGCAATCGGATTTCTCGACCACGCAAACAAAGAGGTAAGGGAACGTATGCTCGACGCGCTGAAAAAATCCACCGGGCAGGACTTCGGCTATGACAAGAAGAAATGGCTCAACTGGCTCAACAAAAACCGTCCGCGCACCTCGCGATAAAAGGACGAACCTTCTATCCACAGATTACTCAGATTTCACAGATAAATTCCTGAAACCTGAAACTTGAAACCTGAAACCGATTTTAACAGGGACTTGAATCAGACTCTAATCGGACATCCGATACTTGTGCGCCTCCGGCGCATCCGGAATCCGACATCCGATAACTCCGGTTTTCGCTACGGAACGAATGCCACATTGTTCAGTGCCACGCCCAGGGTCTTACTCTTGCTACCTTCGTTGGACACGGTGATTGTTATTGTGAGGGCCTTGATGGTGGTTTCGTCGGACGCCTTGTTCGTAACGTTACCGCTTACCTGGAACTCGGTGAAGCTAAAAGCCGTATCCCCGCTGAAGATCCCAAAGGTTTTTGTTGCGCTGTACGACTTGCCCGACCCGCCGGTCATATTGACGACGACTTTGGTGCCCCTTGGACAGGCTATGTAGAGTTGCAGCGCGCCGTGTCCCTTGACATTTCGCGTCTCTTTGTGTATAAAACGTAGAAACAGGGAATGGGTCTGTTTGAAGTTAATCTGTATGCTTGTAGCGCCCGGGGGATAGGTTATGGGGTATGCGCCGTGCTCCTTGATGTCTATCGGTCTATTGTTCTTGTCGACAATACATCGACGGACTATTTGCCGGGCCTCGTCAAAGGACGTGCCGTTTTCTATGACAAACACCTTGCCGCGCTCTTTCACTTCGGCGGCGTACCATTCCTTTTCGATATACCCGATGTGCTTTTCCGCCCATTTGAAAGCCTCTTTTCTGTATCTCTGTTTCATCAGTACGATATGAGTTGTGGCCCCCGCGAAATCCTTTTCGGCGATTAAATCACGCACTATTTTCTTGTCTTTCTCCATTGCGGCCAGGGCGGCCTGCTCCAAATCCTTTAGCGTACCATCGAAGGCCTTCTTTATGTCCGGCGATTTGTCCGGCACCATCTTGTCGAACTTTCCGAGTTCGATTGCAGCGTCGGAGTACTGCTCGGCGTCTTTTTTCTTTTGCACCTCGGCCAGGGCTTTCTGCCATTCCGGCCCGGGGTCGACCCACTCACCGTCTGGTGTCTGGATATGCTGGGCTTCCCGGCGAAACTCCACGTATTTTCCTTCGAACGCCTCGCGAGTGTACCCCATTTTTTTGAGGGCTTCGTCGATTGGTTTTACGTTTGAGTCCCTGCGAATCTTGTCGAGCACCGGGAAGGCGCTTGCCCAGTCCTTCGCATCGCACAGTGCCAGGGCGGCCTTTATCTCGTCAGCCTTTGCGTCAACAAGCGCTTCATATTGTTTTTTTTCGGCCGCCTCCTTTTCCCGCACCTCCAGGGCCGCTTTTAGAGAACTATTCTCGGTCTTCAGCGCCTCGAGTGCTTCTTTGAGGGCCGCAACCTTCTTTTCCTGCTCCTCCTGGGCCGCTTTCAGCGAAGCATTTTCGGCCCTGAGCGCATCGAACGCCTTTTGCAGGGCCGAAGCCTCCTTTTTCTGCTCCTTCTGGGCCGCTTTCAGCGAATTATGCTCGGTCCGTAGCGAATCAAGTTCCGCCTTTGAACTGTCTTCGTCCCCGCAGGCCCCGGCGAAGGCAAGGACGACCACCGCGGCTGTCAGCAAAAGCCGCCTTGACCAGGTATTATTGGGTCTGTGTTTCATATCTGCTCCTCCTTTCCGTCGTAAAACCTATTCGAAACGACTCGGCCTTGTCTTTTTTATGGTGCGAAAAAAATCACCTTTCTTCCTCGTCCAGAAGGCAGCCGGGAACGAACGGGAGAAAGGCGGCAAGAAATGCGACAAATGTGATTAGAAATGTGACGTGACGATAGGTAGTCATAACAAGTCTCCTTTTATACAGACCTCCGGAAAAGCCGGATACTTCCTCCTCCATATTTTACCGCGCTCCACGCCCCGATACCACGAAATTTCTCCGGTCGGAAAACAACACTCACCAAAGAGACTTGTCCGCCAACGGTTTGTGGCCCCTACAGGCCACCCGTAGGGGTGGCGGAACACAGAGAGCACAGAGGCGGGCCTCGCCCGCTTCTTTTCCTTAAACCGGCATCTTAACAATTTCTTGTCGCTTCTCTGTGTCCTCC
>JBDRIB010000241.1:0-12161 GCA_043816375.1 Planctomycetota bacterium
TGCCAGCGCATTGCATCTGTTCAAATCGTCTTCTATGGTGCGGCGGTATTCTTCGGATTCTCCCTTGCTTATCTTGCGCGGGACTCTGATGCCTTTACCAAACACCGTAACGCCGCGCGCAAAGGGCCTGGGTACCTGCATCCCGGACCAGTCCCTGATCTGCCAGTATTTCGAGTAGCCTATTCCCACTGGAAATACCGGCGCGCCGGACATCCGGGCAAGGAAAACGACGCCCTCCTTCAGGCGGCACTTCGGCCCCCGAGGTCCGTCGGGAGTGACGACAATGATGTTGCCCGATCGCGCAATCTTCAACATCCTTTTCGCACCCTTCGCGCCGCCGCGTGTGGAGGAACCCCGCACCGTTCGGTTGCCGCTGAGTTCCACCATGCGGGCGACCAGTTCACCGTCCCGGTGCTCGCTGACAAGGATATAGACGCCCTTGTTGCGGTATGCATAGTAGGGCAGTATGAGTTTCCCGTGCCAGAAGCAGAATATACCGGTTACATCTCGATGCGCAAGAAAGTAATCGTGAACGGACCTGTTGAATATCTTTCGACGGACGGTGCTCATCAGCCCGTTGGTGACAAGCGACGCTATCGGCGGCAGGAGGTGTTTTTGGATGGTTCGTGAAAACTTCAATTAGTCGTCACCTTTGCAGCAATTTCTCTGCATAATAAGAACTGCGCACAAACGGCCCCGACGCGACCATTCTGAAGCCTTTGCCGCGAGCCGCATCGGCATACTCGTCAAATTCCTTCGGCTCCACATAGCGCGCAACCCTCAGATGCTCCGCCGACGGACTGAGGTACTGGCCAACGGTAATTGCGTCGCAGCCGACCGCGCGCAGGTCGTCCATCACGCGGTACAACTCATCCCGCCCCTCGCCCAGTCCGACCATAAGACCGGATTTCGTGATAATGTGCGGCCACCTCTCCTTCACAAATTTCAACAGCGCCAGCGATATGTCGTAGTCGGCTTGCGGACGCACGCTTGAATAGAGCCGTGGCACGGTCTCCACGTTGTGATTGTAAACGTCGGGTGAGCAATCGCCGCCCGCCACAAACGCGATGTTGCTGCGGTCGCCCTGAAAGTCGGGGGTCAGCACCTCGATGGTGGCAAGGCAGGATAGGCGTACCTCCCGGATTGTTTCGGAGAAGTGTTTCGCGCCCCCGTCGGGCAGGTCGTCGCGCGTCACGGATGTAACGACAACGTGTCTGAGTCCGAGTCCCCTCGCCGCCTGCGCGACCCGCACCGGTTCTTCGGGGTCGGGCGGTTCCGGCACGCCGCTCCGCACGGCGCAAAAGCGGCAGTTCCTTGTACATACGCCGCCGAGCATCATAAAGGTCGCGGTGCCTCTTCCGTAGCACTCGCCCTGGTTGGGGCACTTTGCGCTGGTGCAAACTGTCTGCAGGCGCAACCCCTCCAGCAGCCTTTCCACGGCGGCACACTGCGGCCCCTGGGGCAGTTGCTTTTTGAGCCATCGCGGCTTTGATATTCCGGATGCGGACGGGTTACGCGCTCTCGGCATACACTTCTGCGCCTTTCAGGATGGCTTCCTTGTTTATCGGGATGAAGCGCTCCTTCTTTCCGCCGAGGAACTTGGGCAGAGCGGCAAAGATTTTCTCCATATCAACGAGTTTCTCCGCGGTGTTGTAGACACCCATAATTATCATATTGGCAAGGCGCACGTTACCCATCTCGTTCGCAATGTCCGTGGCGGGAACCTCAATAAGTTTTGCGTCCTTCGGGGGGTCTGTGACGTTTATCAGGGAGGAGTTGACGATGAGCAGGCCGCCCGGCCTGACGACCGACTTGAATTTTTCGTATGAAGGCTGGTTCATTACTATGACGGCGTCGGCCTCGTCCACCATCGGGCTGTCGATTTCATCGTCGGCGACAATCACGTGACAGTTTGCCGTGCCGCCGCGCATTTCGGGCCCGTAGGAGGGTATGTATGTAACATGCTTGTCCTCATGCATCATCGTATAAGCGATAAGTTTGCCTAGGAACATTATGCCCTGGCCGCCGAAGCCCGCACAGATTATTCTTTTTTTCATCACGTATTCTCCTGCCTGTTGTTGGCAAGGGTGACAGTCACAATCTACGAGCTGGCCCCGATAAATCGGGGCTGCGCTCCGTAATTGTGACAGTCACCATTGCCCTGCCTGTCGGCTCTTTTTTTCTTGCGGTGACACTTGTCCGCCTCCCTGGCCGTAAAGACCGAGCCTTTACGGCTCGGGCGGGCAGGCGGAGTCACCGGCATCAGCGCAAAGCCGGTCAACCTGAGTGCCTGCCGGTGCAAGTCACCCGTTGTCCTTCCCGGCGTCCTTGTCGCGAAATACACCGAGAGGAAAGGCCTTCTCCATTGCTTCGACGCACCACGTCATAGCGTCCGGCGGCGTCATACCCCAGTTTGTGGGACAGGTCGAGAGCACCTCGACCAGAGAGAAGCCCTTGCCATCAACCTGGTTTTGAAACGCCTTCCTGACGGCACGCCCGGCCCGGCGTATCTTGCCCGGCGTGGCGATACTGACACGCTCTATGTAGCAGGGCGCGTCGAGTGAGGCGAGCAGTTCGCACACTTTTATCGGGTAGCCCTCGTTGGCAATGCTGCGGCCATAAGGCGTGGTTTCCGTCTTCTGATCCACCAGCGTCGTAGGGGCCATCTGACCGCCTGTCATACCGTAGATTGCATTGTTGATGAAGATGGCCGTTATATTCTCGCCCCGGTTTGCAGCGTGTATTATCTCAGAGGTGCCGATGGCGGCAAGGTCGCCGTCGCCCTGGTAGGTGAATACTATACATTCCGGGCGGGCGCGCTTGAGGCCCGTGGCTGTGGCCGGAGCCCTGCCGTGCGCGGCCTCGATGGTATCAACATCGATATAGTTATACATCAGGACCGAGCAGCCCACGGGAGCAACTCCGATGGTCCGGCCCTGGATGCCAAGTTCATCAAGCACCTCGGCGATGATTCTGTGGGCTATTCCATGACCGCAGCCGGCGCAGTAATGCGTGGTAACCGGATACAGCGATTTCGGGTGGCTTTTGACCGTTTGTATCGTGTTTTCTGCTGTCATATCTTGTTCTCGCATTGCTGAAAGTTTTTCTTGCGGTGACAGTCACTAATCTACGAATCGCGCTCGCGCTGCTCTCGCGATTCCGTAATTAGTGACAGTCACCTATCTGTAGAAGCGCTATTTTGCTTCCGCGATTTCAAGGACTTTCTGGTATATTTCCGCGGCGCTCGGCACAATACCACCCATCCTGCCGTAAAAGTAGACCGGGCACGTGTCCCTGGTCGCCAGATACACGTCTTCGACCATCTGCCCGGCGCTCATCTCGACCACGAGTATGCTCTTTGCGTACCGCGCGGCCTCGCTCACGGCCTCATACGGAAACGGCCAAAGCGTGATAGGCCGGACAATCCCGACGCGGATGTTCTTGTCGCGGAGTTTCTTCATCGCCTCCTTGCAGTTGCGCGCACACGTGCCGTATGCAACAAGGATGAAATCCGCGTCCTCGGTCTGGCGCGCTTCGAAACGCACCTCTTTTTCCTTTATCCTGTCGTATTTCGCCTGGATTTCCTGGTTCCACTCCTCGAGCCTCGGCTCGTTCAGGTAGAGGGAGATGACTTTTCGGGCTTTGCGCCCCTCGTTTCCGGTAAGTATGTAGTCTTTCGGCAAAGATTCAACTTCGCCGTCTTCCTTAAACTCGACCGGCTCCATCATCTGACCCAGCCTGCCGTCGCTGAGCATCATTACGGGATTGCGGTACTTTTCGGCAAGTTCGAAAGCATCGCGAATGAGTTTCGTCCCCTCCTGCACGGTGCCCGGGGCAAGAACTATGCAATGGTAGTCGCCATGCCCGCCGCCCTTTGTGGCCTGAAAGTAATCGCTCTGAGAAGGCGCGATATTGCCGAGACCGGGCCCGCCGCGCATTACGTTCAGTATCACTGCGGGCAGTTGCTGGCCGGCGATATAGGAGATGCCCTCCTGTTTGAGCGATATGCCCGGGCTGGAGGAAGATGTCATCGCCTTGAATCCTGCGGCGGCGGTTCCCTGTACCATATTTATTGCAGCGATTTCACTCTCGGACTGGATAAACACCCCGCCGACCTCGGGCATCCTGCGCGCCATATACGCGGTAAATTCGTTCTGGGGCGTTATCGGATAACCGTAATAGTGTCTGCAGCCGGCCTGGATTGCGGCCTCGGCCATCGCTTCGTTTCCCGTCATTAGTTGTTTCATATTGCTTCGTCCTGAAATTGTTTTTTTTGCAAAATCTGCTGTTGTTTTTCCCCCGGAATCCTCTATCGCGTCTTTATGGCGAAGGGCGGGGTCAACTCTTTGCCGGTGCGGTCTGTTTCTTCACCGCCGATTCAATGTCTTCAGCGTCTTTAAGCATTTCGATGCATACGTCGGGACATACCAGCACGCAACTGCCGCAGGCGACACAGCCGCCTGCGTAAACGGCGGGATTCACGCCGAGTTTGTTGACATGCTTTCCCAACTCGATGCAATCCTTGGGACACACCGAAATACAGAGTTTGCAACTTTTACATCTGTCTGCGATTATCTCAATGCGAGGCATAATTTACCTGTCCTCCCCAGTTGAATCTGTCTCTGAGCGTATCAAAGAAATGCGCATCTTTCGGCTGCACCAGTTGAAAATCGTGGTCGAACCTTTTCACTACAACCACATCCAGAGGCAGCAGTTCGATATTCACCTGTCCGTCAACGGTCAACACCGCCTCTCGCGTGTCGGACAGCAGTTCCAGTTTCACGACATTTTCCGACGAAAGGACAAGCGGGCGATTTGTCAATGTGTGCCCGCATATCGGCGCGACGAGGTAACTCTCTATTCCCGGCTCCAGTATCGGCCCGCCCGCCGAAAGCGAATAAGCGGTGGAACCCGTAGGCGTCGAAACGATAACGCCGTCGCCGCTGTAAATCGTAAGAGGCGATTCGTCCACATACAGTCGCACATCGATGAGCCGCGGCATTGTACGCGAGACGACGACATCGTTGGCCGCCGGCAATTCGCGAATCACCGAGCCGTCGCGTATATGTTTGCTCAGGAGCAGCAATCTGCGGGAGACATTGATTTCCCCCTTAACCATTTCCGGGAACTCCCGCTTAAACGATTCCTCGGAAAACAGGGCCAGAAAACCGAATTTGCCGAGATTCACCCCCAGCACCGGCACCTGCCGCCGCCCCATACGTCTCACAGCGCCGAGTATGCTGCCGTCGCCTCCCAGTACGACAACCATCTCGGCGTCGCATTTTTCAAGATCAAGCGGCGTATCGAGGTCCTTCGCCGTTATCTCGGCATACTTTTCAATAAAGGGCAGCAGCCTGGAAGCCGCTTCCGCAACGCTCTTTTTCTCGCCTATCCCAGAAATCGCCACCCTGGTCATCGTTCTCTTTCCGTTCCAAAACGCAGCTTCCCCGCCCGGCCGCGTATTTCGGCCGAGACATTCTTGAAGCGCTCGTATATACCCTGCGGACTGAGGTTCGTCTCCTTCAACAACACGCTTCGGTCGCCGTGTTCTATGAATCTTTCCGGCACTCCCAGACGCAAGACCGTAGCACCGGCTACGCCTCTGTCCATTATCAACTCCGCAAGGGCCGACCCGAATCCTCCTGTCACGCTATGGTCCTCGACAGCCAGAATGAAGGGTTGTCTTTCGGCGAGGTTTACAAACAGGTCCTCGTCCAGCGGTTTGGCAAAGCGCGCGTTCACCACCGCGGGGTTTATGCCTTCCGCCGCCAGCAGACCCGCGGCCTCCAGCACGGGATAGACCATTGCGCCGTATGCGACAATTGCGCCGTCGCTTCCGTCGCGCAGCAAAACGCCCTTGCCCATCGCAACCGGACCGTGACAGCGCTCCATCGAGCGCTCCGGACACGCCGCGCGCGGATACCGCAGCGCTACGACGCCGTGCGTCCGAATCGCAAACTCCAGCATCTTCTCCATTTCTCCGGCGTCGCACGCCGCCATCAACACGCTGCCCGGAATGTGGCGCAGGTAAGCGATGTCAAAAACACCCTGGTGCGTTGCGCCGTCGCCGCCGACGATGCCCGCGCGGTCTATTGCCAGCGTCACGTCCGCGTCCTGCAGGCACAACTCGTGGAACAACTGGTCATACGCCCTCTGCAGAAACGTCGAGTATATCGCGACCACCGGCTTCATCCCGGCCGCGCTCAGCCCGCAGGCGAGCCCCACCGCGTGCTGCTCGCCTATGCCGACGTCGTAACACCGGTCTGGAAATCTCTCGGCAAACCGGTCCAACCCGGTGCCGTCCGGCATAGCGGCTGTTATCGCCACGATGCGGCGGTCCCTTTCGGCAAGTTTGATGAGCGTGTCGGAGAAGGCCTCGGTATAGGTTTTCCGGCCCTGGCGGCGGAACTCTTTCGTCACCTTTCCCGTCTCGGTGCCGACCGGCGCGGCGGCCTTGTGACTGTGGTATCGCGCGGGATGGCGCGTCGCAAGCCCGTGGCCCCGGCCCTTCTGTGTGAATACATGCAGCAGTTTGGGCCCTTCTCTGCCTTTTATCAGGTTCAGCGTCCTTATCAGCGTCTTGATTTTGTGTCCGCTTACCGGTCCGAAGTACTGGAAGCCCAGTTCTTCAAAAAGATAGCCCGGGACGAGCCCCTTTGCGATAATTTCCTGCAGATGATGTATGCCGGTTTGCATGCGCGTGCCGATGAGCGGGATTTTTTCAAGTATCGTCTTCATCTCGCGGCGCAACTGTCCGAATATTTTGCTCTGGCGGATTCGGTTGAAATAGCCGGCCATCGCCCCGACCGAGGGGGAGATGCTCATTTCGTTGTCGTTGAGCACTACCAGCAGATTCTTTTCCAGCACGCCGCCGTGGTTCAACGCCTCGAATGCCATACCTGTCGCAATTGCGCCGTCACCGACCACCGCAACGATGTGCCTGTCCTCTCCCGTGTGCGAGTCGCCGCAAGCCAGGCCCAGCGCCGTCGAAATCGCGGTACCGGCGTGCCCGGAATGAAACGGGTCGTAAATGCTTTCGTTTTTGTTGGGGAAACCGCACAGTCCGCCGTGCTGGCGCAACGTGCCGAAGAGGGCCTTGCGACCGGTAATGATTTTATGGGTGTAGCACTGGTGCCCCACATCCCAGACAAGGCGGTCTTTGGAGAAGTCAAAGACATAGTGCAGCGCGAGCGTCAACTCGACGACGCCCAGGTTGCTGGCCAGATGCCCGCCGGTCTTTTCGACCGTCTCGATTATCAGGTCGCGTATTTCCCGCGCCAGAAGAGGGAGTCCGCGAATGCCCAACCTCTTCAGGTCTTCGGGCGAGTCAACACTGTCCAGTAGTTTTGACATTTCTTCCATTACTTCAGGCGCTTAAGGCAACAAAGGAAAAGAGGCTAATTATAGCCACTTTATCTCCCGCGTCAACCCGGAGCACCGCCGAGTTCCGCCTTCTCCAAACCGAACTCGCGCAGGAACTCCTGCTCCAATTGTTGAACGAGCCGCCCCTCGTTAATGGTCTGTCCCAGAAGCCGGGCCATTGAGGTCACGGTTTTATCACGTATGCCGCAGGGAACGATAAGCCTGAAGAAGTCCATATTCGTGTTGGCGTTGAGCGCGAAGCCGTGGAAAGCAGCCCATCGTTTCACGCCGACGCCGATGGCGGCTACTTTTTCGTCGCCGACCCAGACACCGGGGAATTCCCTGATACAGCACCCTTCGAGGCGATAGAGCGCGAGCACATTTACGATGACTCTTTCAATCTTGTCAAAATACCCGCGAATGTCCAGGCCGTGCCGCGTCAGCGAAAGTATCGGATAGCCCACCACCTGTCCGGGGCCGTGATAAGTAACGTCGCCGCCGCGATGGATGCGGCGGACTATTATCCCAAGTCGCGCCAGTTCATCATCCGAGGCCAGGATGTTTTCTCTGGCGCCGCGTCGCCCGAGCGTATACACGTGGTTGTGCGAGAGCAGGACGAGATACGACCTCTCCGGATGGGCCTGGACATCGGCCAGATATTTCATCTGTAGTTCAAGCGCCTTATCATAATCCATCGCCCCGGGACGGATAACGGTACACAGATACTGTGTTCGCGTCACTTTGAACAACCCTCGATAAGACTATCAGCAAAGGTGACAGTCACCAATCTACGAATCGCACTCGCACACTCGTGCGATTCCGTAATTGTTGACTGTCACCTTTGCATCTATTATTTCTTGCGCCGTGCCTTTGCGGCAAACTTGCGTTCAAGGCCCTGCGCGGCCACGGACGCGGGCGCCCATATATCGGCGCAGGGCGGCGCGTAGCAGAAGTCGGCCATTGCCACCTCGGAGACGGTCATACCGCGTTGTATCGCCAGCGACATCGTGTTGATGGTTTCGGGAACCGTTTCCTCCGCCATAACCTGCGCGCCCAGGACTTCCTGTGTCTCCGGGTGGGCGAGGAGCTTGATGACAACCGGCTTGCCGCCGGGATAGTAGTGCGGCAGCGTATTATGCGTGATGCGCATGGATTCAACTTTCAGGCCGTTTTCTTCAGCGATATCCGACGTCAGCCCGACGCTGCCTGTTTGCATGCCGAATAATTTCAGAACGGCCGCGTTGTAGAACGCGGGGGCCTGCGATGCAACGCCGGCCATATTGCTTCCCGCCACAACCCCCTGGCGCGTTGCGACGGTACCGAGAAGACTTATAAACGGAAAGCCCATCAGTCCGAAGTGGTCTTCGGCGCAGTCACCGGCGGTATAGATGTCGTCGTTGGCGGTCTTCATCGCTTCGTCAACAACGATGCCGCCCTTGCTGCCTGTCTCAAGCCCGATTTTCCGGGCAAGGGATACCTCGGAGCGCACGCCGGTGCAGTTGACAAGCATATCGCAGGGCAATTCTTCGTCGCCCGCGACGACCGCCTTTATCTGCCTGTCGCCGATTATTCTGGAAATCGTGCTGCCGAGCGCCACCTTCAGGCCCTTGCTTATCAGGTGCTCCATCAGCAACCTGCTGATATCGGCGTCTATCATCGTGCGTACCACTCTCGAGCGGACAATCATCGTGGTATCGACGCCGTTGGCCATCAGGGCCTCGGCGACTTCGATGGCGATGAAACTCGCGCCGTTCACGACCGCCTTCTTTGCAGAGCGTGCGGCCTCACGTATCTTTTCTCCGTCGGCGATGTTTCTGAGTGTGAAAATATTGCCGATGCCATCGCCTTTGATTTCAGGCTGCCAGGCATAGCCGCCGGTTGTCAGGCCCAGTTTGTCGTATTCAATCGCGTGCTCCGCGCCTTCCTTCCTGTAAACGACCTTCCTCGCGTCGGGGTCAATCTCCGTAACCTCGGCGTTGCTAATGAGATTCACCTTCTGCTGTTTGTAAAACCCCCGGGAGAAAACAGTGATGTCCTCGAAATCCCTGATGATGCCTTCGATGACAAAAGGCAGCGCGCACTTGGAGTAGGTCGGATACGGTTCGCGGTCGAGGACCGTGATTTCCGCCGTGCGGTCGGCTTTCCTTGCCGCGAACGCGATGGACGCGCCTGCGGTGCCGTTGCCAACGATAACCAGCTTCCTGCTCATACGGATCGTCCTCAGATGCAGACCCGGGGTCAGGCCCCGTCCTCATCAGGTTTCCAGCGGATGTAAGGTTCCTTAACGGCTTTCACCTCGTCGAGCCGCTTTACGGGCATTTTTTGTGGCGCGTCGAGCAGTATTTGCGGATTCTCTTCCGCCTCGCGCGCGATTTGGAGCATCGCTTCGACGAACGCGTCGAGCGTTTCCTTGCTCTCGTTTTCCGTCGGCTCGCACATTATCGCCTCGGGCACGATGAGCGGGAAATAGACGGTGGGCGGATGAAAGCCCATATCGAGAAGGCGTTTCGCCATATCCTTTGTGGCGGCGCCGAGTTTCTTCTGGCGACTGCCGGAAAGCACGAACTCGTGCATACATATCACATCGTAAGGCAGCAGGAAGTCTTTCTTGAGACGCGCCGCAAGGTAGTTCGCGTTCAGCACCGCGTACTCGGCCACACGCCTGATACCTTTCGCGCCGAGCATTCTTACGAACGCATAGGCACGCACGATGACGGCAATATTGCCATAGAACGATTTGACCCGTCCAATCGAGTTCGGGATGTCGTAGTTCAGAAAATAGCGGTCGCCGTCTTTCGCGACAAGCGGCGCGGGCAGGTAATCGGCGAGTTCTTCCGAAACACCGATGGGCCCGGAGCCGGGCCCGCCGCCGCCGTGCGGCGTGGAGAATGTTTTGTGCAGGTTGAAGTGCATCACATCCGCACCGAAATCGCGCGGCCGGGTGACGCCCATTATCGCGTTCAGATTTGCGCCGTCGAGATACAGAAGCGCGCCGTCGTCGTGCAGTATTTTCGCTATCTCCACTATCTGGTCGTCGAACAGCCCCAGCGTGTTGGGGTTGGTAAGCATCAATACTGCCGTGTTCTCGTCGGTCTTTTTCTTCAGGTCTTCAAGGTCAACAAGCCCGCGGTCGTTGGATTTCACCTCGATTGTTGTGAATCCCGCGGAAATGCTGGAGGCTGGGTTTGTGCCATGCGCGGAGTCGGGAATGAGGACTTTCGTGCGCCTGCCGCGATTCTTGTCCAGAAACGCCTTCATTATCATCAGCGAGGTCCACTCGCCGTGCGCGCCGGCGGACGGCTGCAGGCTGACCGCGGCCATTCCGGAGATTTCCTTCAGGTATTCCTGCAACTCGTACATTATTTGAAGGATTCCCTGCGCGTCATCTTCGTTCTGATAGGGGTGCACGTCCGCAAAGCGCGGGTGTGCGGCGGCGACTTCGTTCACTTTCGGGTTGTACTTCATCGTACAAGAGCCGAGCGGATAGAACACGGTATCCACGCCGACGTTCAGCCGCGAGAGATTCGTGTAATGGCGCACCATATCCAGTTCGCCCACCTCGGGTAGTTCGGCCTTTTTCTCGCGCAAAAGGCTTTTGGGAATATGCTCTCCGGGCGGTTTCGTCGGGACATCGGGAGGCGGCAGAGTATGCGCGCGCCTGCCGGGACGCGAGTGCTCGAAGATAAGTTTGGTGCTCATTCATTGCCTCCGTGTGATTAGACGGTGACTGTCACCGTTGTGGTCAGCGATTGCAGGACTTCAATGCTTCGGCAAATGCATCTATCTGTTCTTTGGTATTCCGCTCGGTAACGGCGACCAGAAGCGTATTCTTCTCGTCGGGGAAGAACCTGCCGCAGTCGAAGCCGCCGATAATGTTCTGCTTCAGAAGTTTTTCATTCACCTCGGCCGCGGGAATCGGACAGGTCAGCGCGAACTCGTTGAAATACGGCCTGTCGAACCGCAGCGAGAATCCATCCGTCGCCGCGATTTTCTCCGCTGCGTAATGCGCCTTCTGCAGGCAAAGGTCCGCCAGATGAGGCAGGCCGTTTTTGCCAAGCAGTGCAAGAAAAACAGACGCCCTCAGCGCGCAAAGGGCCTGATTGGTGCAGATGTTCGAGGTGGCTTTCTCGCGGCGGATGTGCTGCTCGCGCGTCTGGTACGTGAGAACAAAGCCGCGTTCGCCGTCGGCATCGGTCGTTGCGCCGGCGATTCTGCCGGGCATCTTGCGGACGTATTCGCCGCGAGCGGCCATAAATCCGAGGTACGGACCGCCGTAGTAAAGCGGCATTCCGAGCGGCTGCCCCTCGCCGATTGCGATGTCGGCGTCGTATTCTCCCGGCGGCTTGAGCACGCCGAGGGATATCGGATTAACCGCGGCGGTCAGCAGCGCCCCCGCGCCGTGGGTGATTTTTGCGAATGCGGGACCGTCCTCGATGCAGCCGAAGAAGTTGGGCGACTGAAAGGCAAAAGTGATGACGGAATCGGACATCATTTCTTTCAGGGCGGCTTCGGATGTCGCGCCGGCGTCGAGGGGCACTTCCTTTATTTCAATATCCATATTCACGAAGTATGCGCGAAGAGTCTGGAGCCATTCCGGGTGTATGCCTTTGGAAACCAGCACGACGTTGCGCTTCCTGGTCTGCGAAAGCGCGAGGAAGACCGCCTCGCACAGCGCCGTCGCGCCGTCGTACAGAGAGGCCTGGCTGATATCCATCGCGCACAGTTCGGCTATCATCGTCTGGTATTCGAATATCACCTGCAGCACGCCCTGACTGGCTTCCGGCTGGTAGGGAGTATAG
>JBDRIB010000242.1:0-6291 GCA_043816375.1 Planctomycetota bacterium
ACGGCGCGAAGGGGCGCACCAGGTTGGGCTTGATGAAGAAGGATTCTTTTTCGGGACGGTACCCGATTGCGTCGAGCGCCCTTTTCATATCCGCCCGCACATTCGACAGGCTGGTTTTAACTACCGCCACCGCCATTCTTCGCTCGCAACGGGACAGGGAAAAGGTCAAAGGTCAATGGTCAAAGTAAGCCAGAAGGCAGAAGAAATAGCCGCAGATGAACGCGAGATGAACGCAGATAACAACTCCGGTGCTTCGGCTCCACGGCTCCACGGAACTTCTATACCTTCCTCTCCTGCTCGCCTACTTGTCTACTCGCCTGCTTTTTTTGTGATGGGAACCGTTCTTTCCTGTGATGCGACACGCTCGGACACATTGAACTCTTTCAGGAAATTCGCGTCGTCCGTGAGGTGCAGCATCTTGATTTGCCCGTCGTGCGCGCCCTCGCTTACTCTTGCCTTCCGGTATTTCTCCATGCCGCCTTTCTCGAGCACGCACAGGCAGGGCTCGGCCAGACGCATCGAGTCGCGTTTCGATTTGTATTCCATATTCATGCGCTTCAACTCTTCGTCGGCGTCCGCCAGAATCGCATCCAGCGTGTTGCCGTCCTGTTCCGTGCGAGGCTCGATGGCGAATACATAGCGCGGCACGTCGTCGCGCCGGACGGTGGCGAAGAAGTTCTCAAGGACCAGGTTGTGCCTCTTGCTCAGGCGCTGCATTACCATAACGATTTGCAGTTCGGTCACCTTCTCTCCGACGAGCGAGACGGTGTTGTCCGCCCTGTGGCGGAACACGATGACCGGAATTCCATTCTCGATATCGAGCACTTTGACCACATCGCGGATGTCGTACCGGTACAGCCCTCCGGATGTCGTTACTATCGGCCTGTAGCACCTGCCGGCCTCAAGTTGGTCGCAGGCGAGAACAGGTTCCGTAATATCTTCCCCGCCCGTCTCGTAAGGCACGAATTCCAGGAAGTGTCCGTTGACCGCCAGCAGCCCGCCTTCGTAGCCCGAGCGGCGCGGGATGGAGAAATAGCCTTCGGATGCGTTGAAGCCGAAATCGCGCATCGGCAGGTCGCCGAAGAGCGGTTTCAGTTGCTCCGCGTAATGCGCCGCCGAGGCCGCCGTCCAGCAGTTGAGCAGGGCGAGTTTCGGCCATATCCGGCGCGGGTTGAGCGTTCCGTTTTTGTCGAGTTCGTTTTGCAGTAAGCGCGCGCGTCGCGGATTTTTCTTCAGGGAAGGCTTTACCGCTTCCAGGATTTCGGGCTCCAGTTCATCCGCAACGGCGAGCGTCCCGTCGCGCACGTCCTTTATGATGGACTCCGCGTGCTCCTCCAGGCGCCGGCACAGCAGCAGGATTGTGCTGGGATTGATGATGGAAATCAGGCTGATGTCCTGCGCGGCGGCCAGCCGCAGCACGGTGTAATACTTCGCGTCGAAGTTGGATGCGGCGAAGACCTGGTAGGGCGCCGGCATCAGGCGTTTCTGTCCCGGAACGGCGGCCTGCAGGCGGTAGTTGCGCCCGCTCAAGGCCCCCAGGGGGATTCCGCCCTCGGTGCGGCCGCCTTCTTCGGGCGAGACGAGGGTAAGGAAACTGCCGCGCAGTATTTCGACATGGTCGTTCAGAATCAGCCACGTCCACAACTTCTGCACGTTGCGAAATTCCCTGTAGAACGACTGTGTGACGGGAATCAGTTTGGGTTTGTCGATGGTGCCGCTGGTGGTGGCGAACATTTCGACCGGCTCGGCGGTCAGGACGTTCTGCTCGCCGCGGGCTATTCTCTCGATGTCGGGCTGGAAGTCGCTGTACTTGCGGACGGGCACGCTTGCCCGGAAATCGGCAATCGATTTGATTGAGCCGAAGTTGTGCCTCTTCCCGAAATCGGTGTCCCTGTTGCGGCTGATTATCTGGAGCAGCCGCCTCCGCTGAAAACCTGTGGGGTCCGCGCAGGCGGCAAGGTAATCCTTCCAGACCTGCCGGTTATAAATTCGGTAAGCCCATCGCAGAAGTTGCGGTAACATATCATAACCGTCCTGCTTAGTCTTTCCTGCCGGCGGCCGTAGTCTCCGCGGTTTCTTCTTTCTTGTCGGCGCGTCCTTCCTTCAGAAGCCGCTCGTAGCCTTGTGATGTTTCGACGATGCACTGGTGCAGGCTGGTGATTATCGATTCGGCGCCATCGTGCGTCGGGACCATGCCGTACTTCTTGTACAGGTAAGGCAGAACCTCGGTGTTGTCAATCAGCGAACACGGCCTGCGGTGGTCGTCGCTGAAGGGATGCAGTTTTCGCGCCTCTTTGAAGCAGTCGGAGTTGACTATCTCGACGAGCGATTTCTCGCGTATGTTGTCCTTTGCGAAATGCACGAAGACGCACGGCTCGACCCAGCCGGTCGCCTGGACGTGCAGGTAGCGCTTGCCCCAGGCGATGCAGCCTTCGGTCAATTCGCCGTCGTTCCAGAAGTCGTAAACGAGGAGGGGCTTCGTCGTGCGGACTTCATCGACTATTTTGAACCGTTCGATGCGCTGCTCGGGCGTGGGAACAAGTTCCGGCGCGGGGTTGCGGCCTATCAGGATGTACTGGAATATCCAGCCGTAGGCCGCGCCGTATTCTATCATCCTGTCGTAGAATCCGATGTCCATTATGTCTTCGTGGTTGATTCTCGTGTGCGTGGCTGAAAAGCCGAACATCGCGCCTTCGTCGCGGAGGTCGCACATCGCCTGTGTAATTTTCTTGTAGGCGCCCTTGCCTCGGCGCGCGTCGGTGCGCTCTTCGCTGCCTTCGATGCTGATTGCGGGGTAGAGGTTGCCGACCTCCGCAATGCGCGCGGCCATCTCCTTGTCGATGTTCATCCCGTGCGTGTACATCTGGAACATCACGTCGTCGTGCTCCTTGACGAGATCGAACAGGTGCGGCCACATCGTCGGCTCGCCGCCGGAGATGGTGATGAAGTATATGCCCATCTCCTTCTTTGCTTCCTCGACGACGCGGTTGACTTCGTCTATCGTCAGTTCCTTCGACTTGTCGTAGTCGCCGGCGTAACAGCCGTAGCAGCCCAGATCGCAGCGCATTGACGGGCTGATGACGATGAAGAAGGGCGGTGCCTCGCCCCATTTGTCGATGTATTTGACGCGGGCCTTAGTGCCGAGATGTATTTCGTTGAAGAAGAGATTGACCGCGAGTTTCTTGCGCGTCTCTTTCGAGAATCGCGGCAGGTTGCGCTTGGTCATCTCGAACAGCATGTTGATGCCCTGGCGGCGCTTTGCTCTCGCTTCTTCGCCGCCCTGGACGCTTTTCATTGCCAATTCGATGCCCATATCCTTGAACTTCTCCATAAGGGCGGCCAGGAGTTTCGGCTTGCCGCTGAGGGCGGGAAGCAGTTTGGACAGACCTTTGGCTTTAAGGTAACTCTTTAATTCGGCGAGATGTTTCATAAGTTGTCTCCCTGTTTCGGCGACCGTCGCCGGTTAATGACCGTCACCGGGTTGTCCCATTCCACAAAACTCGTGCTCTTCGGCGAGAAAGCGCCTTACGGCGGCAATCACCTTGTGCCGGACTTTGCCTTCCAGTATGCTGTGCTCCCTGCTCCTGAGCCAGAGAATGCATTTCTCGGAGGAGCCGAGGTGCTTCATCATATATCTTGCGCTTCGGGCGCGGCTGGCCAGGTCGAAAACACTGTGAACAATAAAGCAGGGGCATTTTACGTGAGGCAAATTGGCCTTCGTTCGCTTAACCAGTTCCGCCATCGTATTCAATATGCTCACAGGCATGCGCCTGTAAGTCCGCACGTTGCCGTTCGAGCCGGGAGGAGCGAAAGTTCGAATCTCCCTTGCCAGAAGGTTCAGCACCTTCAGAAACAGCCTTTGCGGCAGAAAACTGTAAAATGAAAAGAGCGGCGCGTTCAGCAGCGCCATTCGCGACACGTCGCGCCTGCGCGCAAGTTCTATCCCCAGCAGAGAACCGATGGAAAAGCCCGCCACCGAAACACGCCCGTGCTCCCCGCGCATCTCGTCGTAGGCCTTTTCTGCGGTCTCGTACCAGTCCTCCCACGTTATCCCCCGTAAATCCTCGTATCGTGTGCCGTGTCCCGGCAGGAGCGGTGCGCGCCACTTGATTCCGCACCGGTCCAGATTTTCGGTCAAACCGTTGAACTGCCTCGGCTCGGCCGCGATACCGTGCAAAAGCAGGCAGGCCCCGCCGCGCGCATCCGCGCGCCGCCGGGAACCGCTATTTTCCATCCGGGGTGCGTCCCTTTGTTCGGCCATCAAGAAAGACCCTCAGCACGACCATTGCCGCGCCGACACAGATAAAGGCGTCCGCCGCGTTGAAAATGGGATAGTCAAAGCCGAGAATGTAAAAATCGAGAAAATCCCGTACGTAATGCGCGGCTTCTCCCCCGGGCGTTTCGAGCAGCAGCCTGTCATAAATGTTGCCCAGCGCCCCTCCAATAATCAGCGCCAGCGCAATGTGCAGCCATATCTGCCGACGCTTCAACCTGAACAGTATAACACCCGCGACGAGAAGTGCAAGCAAAGAAAGCACCGCAAGCAAAAACGTGTGTTCCTGCAGTGTCCCGAACACGCCGCCCGTGTTGCGTGCGCTTTTTATATAAAAAAAATTTTCTATCACCGCTTTTGCGGTGTTTCTTGCGATACTGTCGGAATGGCTGAAAAAAAGGGCCTTCGTCCACAGGTCCGCCGCAAGCGCGGCCCCGGTAACCAGCAGGAAGAGCAGTTTGGCAGGCGCGAGCAACGCGAAAGGTCCCCCCTCAGACCGTTCGGCTATCTTCACGAGTGCTTCTCCTCGGCCTCTTTGCACTGCACGCACGTCCTGGCAGACGGCAGCGCCTTCAGGCGCGCCTTCGGTATGTTGCACCCGCAACTCTCGCACAGGCCGAAAGTCCCGTCGACGATTTTCTTCAGCGCCAGGTCTATCTCCCTCACCTCGCTCTCTTCGTTCTCTATCAGTCCCAGCGTAAACTCCTGGTCGTAGTTGTCCGTCCCCATATCCGCCATGTGATTGAAGTCGCCGCCGCTGTCGTCGCGGGACTTGTTCAGCGCCTCGTCCTGCATTCTGTTTACAAAGCCGTTCAGAACCGTCCGTCTTTCGCGCAATATCTTGCGGAACTGTTCCAGTTCTGTCTTGTTAAATCGCATACCGTACTCCCGAAATTTGCCGGATAGCCAAAAACCCATTATGACTAAAAAGCGCGGAATTTTAGCGACAGACCCTTCCGAAGTCAAATGAATTTCTCCCTTCACAACAGCGCCGTTCTGTGGCAGAATCAAAAGGCGGCCGCGAATCAGACGTAGCGACGGGTCAGACCCCATTTACGGAGCAAAAGGTGACTGTCACCAATTACAATGGACCTGTTCTATTTACGGAATCGCGCGAGTATGCGAGCGCGATTCGTAGAATAGAACAGGTCCTGGGATGCCCTTGGTACAGTCCCCTCTGCCGAGACTCGTAGATTAGTGACTGTCATCCTTTTGCAAGAGTCCATTCGTAGAATAGAACAGGTCCTGGGATGCTTCTAGGACAGCCGCCCGGTTCTGGAGCCTTATTTCGTGGAACAACTAATCAACTCACTACTGGACTACCTCTCCGTCGAGTGCGGCCTGAGCGCCAACACGCTGCGCGCCTACCGGACGGACCTGCGCGATTTCGCCGCATTCCTGAGACGGGAGAAAATCGCCGCCCCCGCATCCGTCTCGCCGCGGGACGTAGGCGCGTTCGTCGAGCGGCTCGCGACGTCCGGCCTGGCTCCGGCGACGGTCGCAAGGAAACTGGTCGCCGTCAAGATGCTCTTCCGCTTCCTCGCCCGGGAGCGCATCGTCGAGCACGACCCCACCACGCTTGCCGACTCGCCGCGCGCGGCGGTGCACCTTCCCAACTTCCTGACCTCGGAACAGGTGGACGCGCTACTCGACGCGCCGTCAGGGGATACGCCGCTCGGCCTGCGCGACCGCGCCGCGCTGGAATTGCTCTACGCGACCGGCGCGCGCGTCTCGGAGGTATGCGGCCTGGACGTCGACGATGTGAACTTCGAATTCGGCTTCGCCCGCGTCACCGGCAAGGGCGGCAAA
The DNA here is from genome assembly GCA_043816375.1 of Planctomycetota bacterium. Classification (GTDB taxonomy): domain Bacteria; phylum Planctomycetota; class B129-G9; order B129-G9; family B129-G9; genus JBDRIB01. The sequence continues at coordinate 6,083 of JBDRIB010000242.1, forward strand.
CAGCGCATCGTGCCCGTCGGACGCCGCGCGCTGGAGGCGCTTACGACCTACATCGGGGATGCGCGGCCCCGGCTGCTTCGAGGCCGGGACGCGGATGTGCTGCTGGTGAGCCGCGGCGGCAGGAGACTGGACAGGCACGCGTTCTATCGAATGGTGCGCAGGCACGCGCTGGTCGCCGGCATATCGTTCGATGTAAACCCGCATATGCT
>JBDRIB010000243.1:0-2557 GCA_043816375.1 Planctomycetota bacterium
GGGCACAAAAATCGGTTCCGAGCTCTATATCAACGAAACCGTTTTGAATACTCAGCGCAACCCGGACATAGGAATGAACTCGGTGGGAGATTTCGTAATTGTCTGGGGAGACGGTCCGCAGGGAGTAATGTCTCGACGGTACGACTCCGCGGGTACGCCGCTGACCGGCGAGACCTTTCTTGCCGACGGGTACAGTCCCTTGCTGGCAATGGACAGCATTGGCAAATACGTTGTCGTATGGGGCAGCGAAGACGGTATCTTCGGCCAGCGCTTCCTCGCCGACGGGACTGCGTATGGCACACAGTTTTTGGCGGCCGCCGCCGGTGAGGTTGCGTCGAACCAGGCGCTTTCAATCAACGACCTCGGCGAATTTGTCATTGCCTGGGACGACCTGAGTCATGATGACATTATAAAGGTGAGGCGCCTCAGTTTCGACCTGGAAGCCGAATTCTCGTGGAACCTGTATGCGGACGACCCGGGCGGCGAATGGTGCTGGGTACTCGAACTGTTCGAAGAAAGCGAGGGCATCGCGGCAGAGTGTGAATGGGAGGTTTCGGGTCCGGGTGGTTTTTACAGGACAGGTTCCTTCCAAGACCCGAAATTCGACCTGTTCGAAGCAGGCGAATACACCGTTGTACTTCACGCCGACGGTCTGGGAATCAGCGACAGCATTGCACATACAATCACCGTATCGGCGCCAATCCCCGAGCCTTCCACCATTTTCCTGATGATTGGAAGCGCATCCAGCCTGGCCGTGTTCGCAGGCGTTATGCGCAGAAGGCTGAGATAACATGCAATCTGACAAAGACAAACAAACAGGAAACAGAATTCCAACGGGGCGGTCCCTGCAGGCCGCCCCGTCTCTTCGCGATACACCCTTTATACCGTTCAAAACCGGCTCCAGCAGAAATATTTACTGTCGGCAGATACTCCACACGTACCCTGCCTCTAAAGGGAGCGCCAGGGGAAGCGGTTCTCAAAAATCCCTTTTCTCGCTTGACTTTTGAGTGTTCTGCTGTATGGTACATATGGTACACTTATGCGTGGAGGATTTTCGCAATGTTTCACTTTCAGATAGACTCGCACAGCGGCGTGCCTGTTTACAGGCAATTAATGGACCAGATACGCTACTACATCTCGTCCGGCGCGCTCAGGAACGGCGACCGCGTCCCGTCCATCCGCGAATTGTCGAAGTCGCTTTCAATCAACCCGACAACCGTCCAGAAGGCATACAACGAACTGACGCATATGGGCGTAATCGAGATGGCCCGCGGCCTGGGCGCGTTCGTTTCCGACCACACAAAAAAAATGACCCAGCAGGAAAAAGAAAAGGTTATCCGCCGCCTCGCAATGCAGATGGCGCTCGAGGCTTCGCAATTGAAGATGACCGCCGAACGCATTATGAAAATAGTATACGAGGCACTCCGCGTAATGGAGGTATCCACTGAATCAGAAGTCAAGGAAAGGCGGAGAAGGTAATGACAGACAAGTACGTCATTCAAGCGGAGTCTCTTGTCAAGAAGTTCCCCGATGGAACGCCGGCGGTGACCGGGCTTGATATGGACGTGCCGCGCGGCGCGGTTTACGGCCTGATGGGCAAAAACGGTGCGGGCAAGACAACGACGATAAGAATGCTCCTCGGCCTGTTGCAGCCCACTGCCGGGAAAGCGCGGGTGCTGGGGCAGGATATGTTGACGGCCTCTCCGGAACATCGCGCCTGCGTCGCATACGTCTCGCAGGAGCAGCAACTCCACGCGTGGATGACGACCTCGGAAATGCTGCGCTACGTGAGTTACTTCTATCCGACGTGGGACGGAAGGAAGGCGGATGCGCTGTGCAAGATATTCGACATCGACGTTACCAGGCCGATTGGCTCCCTGTCCACGGGTCAGCGACGGCAGGTCTCAATCATTATGGCGCTTGCCGCAGGTGCGGAGGTGGTATTTCTGGACGAGCCCGCCGCGGGACTTGACCCGATTGCACGGCGCGACCTGATCAACGCCCTCGTCGACATAATCAGCGCCGAGGAAGGCAAGACGATTCTCTTTTCTACTCACATCATTTCCGACCTCGGACGTATTGCGGACCATGTCGGGTTCATTTACGGGGGACGCCTGACCCATTCATCTTCGCTGGAGGAACTGCAGAAGACCTTCCGCAAGGTGCAGATTATCTTTGAGGAGCCGCCGCCGGAGAAGATTGATTTGCCCGGCGCCATCAACATACGGCGCGAGGATAATGTCGTCACCGCCGCGATGCGAATCGGTTCCGACGGCGAACTCGAAGACCTGCGGCGGCGCTTCATCCCGTCGCGCGTTACGGCGTTTCCGCTGGGCCTGGAAGACATATTCATCGAAATGTTCAAGGAAACGGAGCAGAAATGATAGAAACATTGACGGTCAACCGTGCGCTGAGGCAATCGATTTTGCGCGGGATATTATGGAAGGAATGGCGCGAGCACGGTGTGGTGATAGTGCGGTGGCCTTTGCTCGCTTTCATCGGATTGTTTTTGTTGCAGGTTCTGTATCATCCCGCCTTTATTGGAATTCTTGCGGTG
>JBDRIB010000244.1:0-2500 GCA_043816375.1 Planctomycetota bacterium
CGAATGCCCCCTTGGTGACGAGGGTATGATGGAAGGCTTCCGGTATTACTGCAAGTACGGCCGCGTTCGAAAAGACTGCCGGAGCCGCATCAGTAAATGCCGTGTCGGAAAAAAAACGTAAGCAAGAGGGGACCCGGGCGAATAACCACCCGCCTCTTGCGTCAGAAAGGAGCCCTGCTGCAATGGGACCCGAATTACGAAAAAGATTGATGCCGCTTGCGATGGCCGGTCCCGGCCGGGAGGTGACGCTTGTGGATGTTGACGCGGGGCGGGGATTGAGGCAGCGCCTTGCCGATATGGGGCTATTGCCGGGTGCCGTGATGCGTGTGGTGAGCAACGGCGGTAACGGGCCTTTTGTCGTCGCGGTAAAGGAAACGCGTATAATGCTCGGCAGGGGGATGGCCCGTAAAATCCTGGTTAAATAGGGCTTGCAGTAATTTTTTTGAGCGGGCAGTTTGGTACGGCGCACTTTATTTTGCCAGCCCAACTTTCTTGGCGGACAAACATTGTGACCGACCGAAGGATTATCGTGGCGCTGGCCGGCAATCCCAATTCCGGCAAGACCACTATTTTCAACAAAATCACGGGCGCACAACAGCACGTGGGTAACTATCCCGGCGTCACCGTAGAAAAGAAGGAAGGTTTATGCCGTCACAACGGCGTGGATATGCTGGTCGTCGACCTGCCGGGGACCTACAGCCTGACCGCGTATTCCGTGGAGGAGATAGTCGCCAGGAATTTCGTCGTCGATGCGAAGCCGGATGTCGTAATTGACATAATCGATTCCTCGAACCTGGAGCGGAACCTCTACCTTGCGACGCAGTTCATCGAACTCGGCGTGCCGCTCGTGCTGGCGTTTAATATGAGCGACGTTGCGAAGAGCAGGGGATATGTAATCGATATTGACAAACTGTCCGATTTGCTCAACGTGCGAATCGTTCCCACCGTCGGTCATAAAGGACAGGGAGTGAGGGAACTTCTGGATGCGGCGGTTGAAGTGGCCGGCAGCCACCACGCGGCGCCGCCGTCGGAAGTGAAATACGGCAGAGAGATAGAGGAAGAAATCGGGAAAATCGCCGCCCTCATCAAGCACGACGACAAACTGACTGACAGACAAAGACCCCGCTGGCTGGCTCTCAAGTTGCTCGAAAACGATTCGCAGGTAAGAGAAAAGGTTCTCCAGAACGCGGACAATCACGAAGAGTTAATCGCACAGGTCGAAGTGAGCACGAAGCATATCGAAAAAGTCTGCGGAGACCATCCCGAGATACTAATCGCCGACAGGAGGTACGGCTTCATCTCCGGTGCCTGCCAGGAGACGCTTGTCAACACGGTCGAAGCGCGCCACACGAAGTCGGACAAGATTGACGCCGTCATCTTAAACCGTTTTTTCGGCCTTCCCATTTTTGCAGCCCTGATGTTTCTGGTCTTCAAACTGGTTTTTACTCTCGGCGAGCCGGCAGTGACTCTGATGGAGGGATTTTTCGCGTGGATATCCGCTCTGGCCGCCGGTGCTCTGCCGGAGGGCGTGCTGAGGTCGCTGGTAATCGACGGAGTGATAGGCGGTGTCGGCGGGGTGCTGACGTTTGTGCCGATGATAGCGCTGCTTTATTTTGCAATCGCCCTGCTTGAAGATTCCGGTTACGTCGCGCGCGCCGCCTTTACAATGGACACCCTGATGCACAGGATAGGCCTGCACGGGAAGAGTTTTATTCCGATGCTGATTGGATTCGGCTGCAACGTGCCGGCCATACTCGCCACACGCACTCTGGAGAGCCGCCGCGACCGGCTCACTACAATGATGATTGTGCCGCTTATGAGTTGCAGCGCACGGCTGCCCATCTACTTGCTTATGGTGGGCGCGTTTTTCCCTGAATCGATGACCGCGACGATGCTGTTCATTATGTACGTTATCGGAGTCGTCGTCGCAATAGCGGCGGCAAGGATTCTCAGGTCAACCGTGCTCAAAGGGCCGACGACGCCGTTTGTTATGGAACTGCCGCCATATCGCATGCCCACTCTCAGGGGCCTCGTCAGGCACACGTGGGACAGGACATGGATGTTTATCAGAAGAGCAGGCACGATAATTCTGGCTGTCTCGGTTGTTCTCTGGTTCGCGACAAGTTTCCCGAAGAAGACGGACTTTGACAGGGATTATCAATCGCTTGCCGAGGAAGCAAAAGTGCAGGGCGATACCGGGGAGTTAAGCAGACTCAGGAACGAAAAGCGCGCCGAGGAGTTGTCATATTCGCTCGCCGGGCGCGCGGGCCGGTTGATGGAGCCGGCGATTCGGTTTATGGGTTTCGACTGGCAAATAGGGACAGGACTTATCGGGGCGTTCGCCGCGAAAGAGGTTTTTGTCGCACAGATGGGCATCGTATTTTCACTGGGCGAGACCGACGAGGGGTCTGATGGGTTGCGGGGGCAACTGCGCGCCAGATACACTCCGCTGGTCGGTTTCTGCGTTATGCTGTTTTGTCTTCTCGGTATGCCGTGTCTG
>JBDRIB010000245.1:0-2882 GCA_043816375.1 Planctomycetota bacterium
CAGTTGCTGCGAATCGAAGAAGAACTCGGCAAGGACGCCGTATACGCCGCAAACCTGATAAGAAAAAAGTAACGCGGAGGGTCCGACTCTCTCACGCCGCGTTTTGAGGTGTAGAGGCATGCAGAAAGGCCCCGAACGCCAGGCCGCCGGCAGGAAGGCCGGAGAGAAATTCGAACTGATTTTCTGGGCGGTGATTTTCACAGCCGCGACGCTGTATCTGCTCCTGGTCTTTTTCCCCGGCGTCAAAGAGGTTGACGAGTCGGAGACGACGCTTGGCGCAAGGCGCGCGGAACTGGCGAATAAACAGGCGGAACTGGAGCGCAACAGGGCCTACGTCAGGGCGCTGACGACAACGACCCTGCGGGTAGACACGCTTGAGCGCGAGTTGCGCACCAGGTTCGGCTGGAGCAGGCCCGGCGAAACAGTAATTCCGATAAATTGACGATACTTCAAACGGCAGGAGTTTGCCCCGCCCTTCCCTGTACGGGTCAGGGTCGAGGGAAGCGCAGTCGAGGGGCAACAGGTGAACGCGGCAAGGCGATGACACAGGAGCGCAGTTATGCCCGACATTCTTGACCAGGACGAGGTGGATGCCCTTCTCAAGGCCGTAAAGACCGGCGGCGTGGCTACCGGAGAAGTAGAAGCCGGAAGCGTGGTCGGCCGGGCCGAAGGAGAGTACGATTTCAAGAAACCGGAACGCGTGACCAAGGAACAGTTGCGCGCGCTTCAAACGATACACGAAATTTTTTCCAGAGGCTTCAGTTCCGCCCTGTCGGGCCTCATACGCGCGATAGTGGACGTCCAGTTGCAGGGAGTCGAGCAGGCGACGTATGGCGAGTTCATCGCCTCCCTGCCGAATCCGACCTGTTTCAACCTGTTGCATGTTTTCCCGATGGACGGCACCATTGTGCTGGAATTCAACCCTGAGGCGGTTTTCCCCATAATTGACCGGATGCTCGGGGGCGGTTCCGACGGGGGGACATCGCCGCCGGGCCGGGCCCTCACACAGATAGAACAGCGGCTGGCGACGTCCATCCTGGAGCGGGCAATGAGCCAGTTACAGGCGGCCTGGGCAAATCTGGAGAAACTGGAACTCCAGTTAACCGCCTCCGAATCCAACCCCCAGTTGATGCAGATACACTCGCCTAACGAACCGGTAGTCGTCATCCGTTTTCAGGCAAAGATAGGCAAGGCCGAGGGCACAATCAACCTTTGCTACCCTTACAGGGTCATTGAGCCGGTTATCAGCACCTTTACCGCACAGACCTGGCTGGCACAGAGGAAGGCGGCAGGAAAAGATGCAGCCGAATTGATGAAAGAGAACCTGGGCAAGGCCGCATTGAATGTCGAGGTGTATCTGGCGGAAAGCAGCATAAAGGTGTCGGATATGATGGAGTTGCAGCCCGGCCACATAATTCAGACCGAAAAGCCCGCCAACTCCGAAATAGCGCTTTCTATCGAAGGCAAGTTGAAATTCAAAGGTAAACCCGGCCTCTTCAAGAACCATAAGTCAATCCTTATCACCCGCTCCATCCAGCCCGGCGAAGGAATATAAGACAGGTTATTTGCCTCTTTTGTAAGTGCCGCTCCTGCCGCCGGATTTCTCGAGCAGAACGACGTCTCTTATCTCCATACCGCGGTCGGCGGACTTGCACATATCATAAACGGTCAATGCGGCGACAGACGCCGCGGTAAGCGCCTCCATCTCAACGCCGGTGACGTCGCGCGCGGCGACCCGGGCGAAAATCTCTATCCCGGCCCGGCCCGTCGGGCGCACGTCTATATCAACTGAAGTAATGGAAATGGGATGGCAGAGCGGTATAAGGCGCGGCGTCTGCTTTGCGGCCATTATGCCTGCGAGGCGCGCGGTCTCGAAAACGTTGCCCTTCGCAATTTTCCCATCCCGTATCAGGCTCAGCGTTGCGGGCTTCATCTTCAGCCTCGCCCGTGCGAGCGCCTTTCTGCAGGATGGTTCCTTTGCGGAAACGTCAACCATCTTCGCGCGTCCCTTCCTGTCGATATGCGAAAGCGCCTTCTTTCCGGCCATTTGCAGCCCTCCCTGAAAACAGTTTTACGGTGACAGTCACTAATCTACGAATCTTGCTCGCCACGCTCGCTCGATTCCGTAATTAGTGACAGTCACCGTTTCTTAACCGCCGAGGCGGTCACGCGCCCAGCGTGAGAAGAATTCGCGCAAATTGAAGACCTCGGGCGTGCCGAACTCCTGGCTGCCGCCCCAAATCTGCTCATGATAGTCCGCCGCCTGTTGATTCCCTTTTCTCCGGTAATAATGACCCAGCACCCAGTGCGACCTCATACAGGCATTGAAACCGTGGTACCAGGCGAGGCGCGGTTTTTCACGAGCCGGCCAGTCGCTGATGCCCTGATTGTACATCTTGATTCCGTACAGCAACGTCGATTCGCACTTTCTGAAAAACTTCTCTTCCAACTCGCTGTTGCCGAGATTTTCGTATGCCCTTCCGGAAATATAGCAAAAGTGCCCCAGAAGAAAAGACGTGCCGACGACTTCCGACAGGGTCTTCAGGCCCTCTTCCTTGTTTGGCGCAAACCACCACGCCTGCCGCGCGAGCGCGAGCGCGTGTTCGAATTGTTCTGCGATGGCCTTGTCCGTCCCGGGATTTTCGCCCCGCTCGGTCCGCCTTTCTGCATCAAGGGCGTGCAGCGCCGCCACATCGACGCGCGCCGAAAGGAGCAACTCATGATATGGTTTGCCGGGTTCAACCTCTTCGGCATAATCCAGTTCTGCCGTTGCATTGCCCAGCGCCTCGCGCATGCGAATGTGCTTGCCTTCCTCAAAAAAAAGCGCCGCCCTCTCCAGCCATCCCAGTCCGATGGAGTATCTTATGCGGAAGTCGTCGGGC
>JBDRIB010000246.1:0-11972 GCA_043816375.1 Planctomycetota bacterium
GCAAGGTTTTTGGTGAAAATGAGGAGTGTATCTCATTCAACTCAGGCATAAAGGGCTACAAGAAGTTGGTGGATGAAATAAAAAAGCGCGTTCCAGCCAATCTTTGGAAGTGATATTGGTAAAATTCATCACGCGAACGTGCTGGAAAATATGGTTGCTATCACCGACGGTGATGGCAGGGGGCAAATCCGGATTTTCCTGTAAAAACGTCGCTGCACGACTTCTGCTTTTACAGGAAGTATATGATATGACCAGTTTCTAGGAGACGAAATTTGAACCAATGGGTAATCCTAGTTTTGCTATTTGCTGGTTTCGCAATTTCGACAATAGTTTTTGTTTGGCTGACTTTGTTATCGGGAGCATCCAGTCTGGCCAGACTTCAAGTTTCCTTCAACAAATTGCTACTACAGGGCAAACGATATGAACGTTATAAGAAAAGGATGGAAAAAAAGATAGCCCTTTTCACCGCGTGTAACCGTGTATTTGGGCTTCTTTGCTCGATAATAGCTATAGGCTTGTTCTTCAGATTCGCAATCCATCTATTTCATATCATATTCGGCAAATAAGTTAAAACCGTTGAAGTATTTGAATCGACCAGATTAAATGTGGGAGAATCCAGATGAAAATCCCTCTAGTATGGAGATATGTATTATTAGGGATAGCAAGTTCAACGTGTTTTCTTCTCTCTTTTTATCTCTTTTTTGCCAAGCGAATTCCAGCATCAAGTCACATCCTCGTGGTCATCGGCGGGCTTGTTTTATGCTGGTTGTTTGTGTTGCTCTGGTATTTGTATCTAAAATACGCCAGCAGGTAGAAAATGTTTAGACCTTGTCTGTGTTGTTGTATTACGGTGATAGTCACAGATGTTAATGCAAGCCCAGTCAACTTGAGTAAATAAAACCGTTCCTTGGCGTATTGTTCCGATTACATGCAATCCTCGGTAAGTTGAGTTGCCGCGTTTCAGGAGATGGTAAGCGCAATGCCTTCGAGCGTGAGGTGGGGGAGGATGGCGTCGAATATGTCGAGGGTGCGGGGGACGAAATTTATCGCGCCGCCGGTACCGACGACCTTCAGCGGTCCGACCTGCTTCTCGTAAACCGCCTTCAGCATCTCTATCGCGCCGACAAGCGACCAGCACACCCCCGCAATCATCGCGTCCTTCGTGTTCTTCGCAATCTCCGGCAGCCCCCGAGGGCCGTTGATTTTCACCGTCGCCTCGTTCAGCGCTATGCGCGGGAGCGCCGCGGTGCTTTTGTGCATTGAGTCGAGCAGGGTTCGCGGCCCGGGCATTATCGCGCCGCCGAGGAACCGCCCGTACTGGTCAACCACGTCTATCGTCGTCGCCGTTCCCGCATCGACAATCATCACCGGAAGGCGAAACCTCTTGTACGCCGCAAGGGCGTTGAGCAGCCGGTCCGTGCCGACCTTTTCCGGTTCGTCCGTCAGGTTATCGACGGGGACGGCGACGTCGCGGCCGATGATGAGCGGGAGGATTTCCTGTTCGCGGAGAAAGGAATCGATTTCGCTGAGGACGGGCGGGTTTACGCCGGCGATGCCGACCGCGTCGATTTGTGACCTGAACGGGCCGATGAGCGTGCGAATGCGCTCGAACACCTCATTGATGTCCGCGGCCGATGCCTTGTGGGGAGAGATGAGGGTTGTCTCCTCAAAGATTCCCATCGAGACATTCGTATTGCCTATGTTGATAGCGAGTAGCATTAGGAGTTTCAGGTTTCAGGTTTCAGGTTTCAGGTTTCAGGTTTCAGGCTGCACGGCATACTTACCTGAAACTTGTAACTTGATACCTGAAACAGCCCTGCCAGCGGCTACAGCCATGTAGGGCACGGTCTTTAGACCGTGCCGTTCGGAAGGGTCTCCCGACCGGGGTCGGGATAAATTCAGACCCTTCCCTACGTTGCTGAAACAGCCCTGCTAAGGGCTAGATGTTGAATTGTTCCTTGCCCGTGACGATGCCCGCCTCTTTTTCGTCGAGGTCCTTCCTGGTGTAGCGGTCCGTCGGCATGCGCGACATATCGCTGCCTCTCTGGATGCCGCGGATTTCGAGTTCGAGGTCCTCGGGATTTCCGGAAGCGAGTTTCGCCTCGCGCAGGTCTATCTTACCGGAATTGTACAGTTCGCACAACGACTGGTTGAAGGTCTGCGTGCCGTAGTGCGAGTGCTCGTTGCGGAGCGCCTTGTCTAGCATTCGCGTCCTGCCCTCGGCCAGGAGTTCCCCGATGAGCGGCGTGTTGAAGAGGATTTCGACCGCGGGCATGCGGCCGCCGTTGCCTTTTCGCGGCAGAAGCCGCTGCGAGACGACGGCCTCCAGGTTCAGCGACAGTTGCAGGCGAATCAGGTTGTGCTGTTCGGGCGGGAAGAGGTTCATTATTCGTTCGACGGTCTGGACGGCGTTTACCGTGTGCAGGGTGCTGAGGACCAGGTGGCCGGTTTCGGCGGCGTTGATGGCGGCCTCCATTGTTTCCCTGTCGCGCATCTCGCCGATAAGGATTACGTCGGGCGACTGGCGCATGCAGTGCTTCAGCGCGGAGGCGAAGGTGGCCGTGTCGGTGCCGACCTCGCGCTGGCAGATGACGCATTTGTCGTCGAAGTACTGGTATTCAATGGGGTCTTCAATCGTGATGATGTGCTTTTGCTCGCGCCGGTTGATGTACTGGAGCGCCGCGGCGATGGTGGTGGATTTTCCGCTGCCGGCGATACCTGTAACGAGTATGAGTCCGCGCTGGAGTTGCGCGATGCGTTCCATCTGCTGCACGGGCAGGCCGAGTTCTTCGAAGTCCGGGATGATTTCCCTGATGTGACGGAAGACGATTCCGACCCGGCCCTGGCGTTTGAAGACGTTGAGGCGGAATCTGCCGATGTCTTTCGGATGGTAGGAGAGGTCAACCTCGCCGTTTTCCTGGAACTTCCGGCGTTCGTCTTCATTGAGCAGCGAGTTGCAGAATGTCTCGACCTCTTCGGCAGGCAGCGCCTCGTCCGAGAGGAAGGAGAGTTTGCCGTCAACGCGGACGGCGGGAACGCCGTCGGATTTGATAATGAGGTCCGACGCTTCGGCCTCGACCATCTGCTTCAGGAAATCGTTGATGTTCATTGTCGCCTCGCGATAGTTCTACCGTTGTCCCTCATCTTGCGGTGACACTTGAACGGTGACATTTATCCGCCAATGGTTTTTGGCGGAGTCACTAATCTACGAATCTCGGCACAGGGGACTGTCCCAAGCCCCCCGTACGGGGGCGCCGCGGACTGTCCCCTGAGCATTCCAGGACCTGTTCTATTCTACGAGTGCAAAAGGATGACAGTCACCAATCTACGAGTCTCGGTCGCAACGCTCCCTCGACTCCGTAATTGGTGACAGTCACCTTCTGCGTTGTAAATAGAACAGGTCCGCCGTAATTAGTGACAGTCGCCGTTTCAGACACCCTACTCGTCTGCCGGCCATAGTATCTCGGCAATATTGATGAGAAGCCTTTGCAGATTTCTGCCGGTCGCGGCGGATATTCCGATAATCTCGATTCCCAGATTGCGCCTCAGTTCATCGAGCGGCTCCTCGGAGTCGCAGAGGTCCATTTTGGTTGCAACGACGATTTCCGGCTTTTCGGCCAGGGCCTCGCTGTAGGAGGCCAGTTCGTTTCGTATTATCTTGTACGCTTCGTGCGGCGCGGGGCCGCCGGTCGGCGCTATTTCAATCAGGTGGACTATAACGCGGGTGCGCTCAATGTGCTTCAAAAACTCGTCGCCCAGGCCGGTCCCTTTGTGCGCGCCCTCGATGAGGCCGGGGATGTCGGCCATTATGAATCGGCGATATTCCTCCAACTCGACGATTCCCAGGTGCGGCGTTTTTGTCGTGAACGGATAGTCGGCGATTTTCGGCCGCGCGGCAGACAGGCGCGAGAGCAGGGTTGACTTCCCCGCGTTCGGCAGCCCGACCAGTCCGACGTCGGCCAGGAGTTTCAGTTCAAGCACGATTTCTCTCGATTCGCCTTCTTTGCCGCTTTGCGCCTGGCGGGGCGTCTGGTTTGTGGCCGATGCGTAATACACGTTGCCGTGCCCGCCGCGGCCGCCTTTTGCGATGACGACGCTCTCGTCGTGTACCTTCAAATCGCGCATTACGTCGCCGGTCGCTGCGTTTTTGATTAGCGTGCCGCACGGGACGCGGATGACGATGTCTTTGCCGGAGCGCCCGCCGCGTTTTTTGCCCATACCGGCTTTTCCGTTTTCGGCCTGATATTCGCGGCGCTTGGCAACGTCGAGCAGCGTGGTCAGGCCTTCCTGCGCGATGATTATCACGGCGCCGCCTTTTCCCCCGTCGCCGCCGTCAGGGCCGCCGCGGGGGACGTATTTCTCGTGACGGAAACTGACGCTCCCGTCGCCTCCCCGGCCACCGGTAACGGTTATTGAGACCTCATCGACAAACATTTGTCATTCTCGCATAGCAGGTATGGAGCAGGAATCCCGGCGGTGACAGCCGCCTGTAACGGCAAAAAGAAAAAGGAGTGCTTGAACACTCCTTTACTATTTCAGGCCTGTGCCTGGTGTATGCAAACAGGTTCCTGCAATAATATAATCGGCAGTTCCGGGCTGTAACTTGGCGCTTTTACGGGGCAGGGCCGGGTGATGGTCATTCTTGTGGGGGCAGTTACCTGAGCATCCCAGGACCTGTTCTATTCTACGAGTGCAAAAGGATGACAGTCACCAATCTACGAGTCTCGGTCGCAACGCTCCCTCGACTCCGTAATTGGTGACACTTGTCCGCCGACGGTTTGTGGCCCCTACAGGCCACCCGTAGGGGTGGCGGAGTCACCTTTTCCGGCCGTTGCGACAGTCTTCCCGGCCTTATTCTTCCGCGGTTATGACGCTGATGCGCCTGTTTTCGGCGAAATGCACTTTGCCGTGCGCGGTGGCGTAGATGGTGTAGTCACGTCCCATGCCGACGTTGCGGCCGGGCTTGAAGTGCGTGCCGCGCTGGCGAACGATGATGCATCCGGGCTTTACGGCCTCGCTGCCGAAGCATTTTACCCCGCGGTATTGCGGCCCGCTGTCGCGGCCGTTTCGCGTTGAGCCTTGTCCTTTTTTGTGTGCCATAATTCTATCTTGTTTCGGGTTAAAGTTGTTGATGCCTGTTTCAAAAGGTGACAGTCACCAATCTACGAATCGCGCTCGCGCTGCTCCCGCGATTCCGTAATTGGTGACAGTCACCTTTTGTTCTTTAGCCGCTCGCGTCTCACTTTACCTCGATGTCTTTGATGATGACGCGCGTGTATTTTTGCCGGTGCCCCACTTTTCTGTGGTAGCCTTTGCGTCTTTTGTACTTGTACGACTCGACCTTTTCGCCCTTGGCCTCGCCCTTGACTTCGGCGGTTACCGTGACGTCGGCGAGGGTCGGGCGTCCGATACGCACGTCTTGCTCGGAGCAATACATCATAACGCTCTGGAACTGGAATGTCGCTCCCTGTTCTATGTCTTTCTTCTCAATGTCAAGCGTATCGCCTTTTGAGACGCGGTATTGCTTCCCGCCTTCTTTTATAACGACATACATCGGAATTCTCCTCCGTTAAGTTGCCTGAACGAGGCTGCGAATTTTTTCGCCGTTTTCGGCGAGGCATTCGACGTCCGTCTTCTCCACCGGGTAGCCGGTTTCTCCCCTTACGGTGATTTTCTTTAGATGCTCTTTTTCCAGTTTAGCCAGGGTGTCGCGCCTGCTGTTGAGCAGATGGAAGGCGACATTCGGGTTCAGGGTGAGCCTGATGGCGCGGACGTCGGCGTTTTTCAGGCCCATCTTGATTTTTCGCATTGCGGCAATAGCCACGCTTTCGACGGTTTTGACGGTGCCCGTACCCGCGCAACCGGGACACGTCTCATAGGCGTCGCGGTGCACGCCCGGGCGCAGTTTCTGCCGTGTTATTTCTACCAGACAGAAGCGCGACATTCGGAGTATCGTCTTGCGCGCGCGGTCGGGCTTCATTGCGTCTCGCAGGGCGCGCTCGACCTGGCGGCGACGCTTCTCCGAGCGCATATCGATAAAATCGACGACAATGACGCCGCCCAGGTCCCGCAGGCGCAACTGCCGCGCTATCTCCGGCGCGGCTTCCATATTTATCTTGAACGACGTTTCTTCCAGGTTCTTCGAGCGGGTGTACGATCCGGAGTTCACGTCGATGGCGACCATCGCCTCGGTTTGTTCGATGACGATGTGTCCGCCGATTTTCAGTTTTACCTTCTTGCTGTACAGCGATTCAATCTGGTCTTCTATCTTGTATTTGTTAAAGAGCGGCATATGTCCGTCGTACAGGATTATCCTGTTTCGCGAACGCGGCACCATTGATTCCAGAAACTCTTTCGCCTTTTCATACGCCGGTTCGGAATCGATTATTATCTCGCCAACGTCCGGGGCGTAAAGGTCTCGAATGGCGCGGATAACCAAATCACTTTCCTGGTAGAGCGGCGACGGTGCCTCATCGCTCTTCAGGCGCGCGTGTATTGCCTGCCACAGGCGCAGCAGGTATTGCAGGTCTTTTTTCAGTTCCCGCCTGTTCTGGCCCACGCCCGCGGTGCGCACGATAAAGCCCAAGTCCCTGGGCGGCTTGAGCGACTCGAGCGCCTTGCGCAATTCAATTCTTACTTCCGGGTCCTCAATTTTCTTCGAGACGCCAAGTCTTCTCAACTGCGGCATCAGCACCAGGTAGCGCCCGGGTATGCTGAGGTACGTGGTCAGCGTCGGGCCCTTGTGTCCGATGCCGTCGCGGGTGACCTGGACCAGCAACTCCTGTCCGCGACGGAGCAGATTCTGTATCAGTGGTCTGTTTCGCGGGCGTCCCCGCCGCGTCGGCTGCGCCGTCTTGCCGTCGGAAATTATGGCGTCGGTCGTGAGGTCCGCGACGTGCAGAAAGCCGTTCCTCTCGCCGCTGAAGTCTATGAACGCGGCCTGAATCGCCGGTTCTATATTTATCACGCGGCCCTTGTAGATGTTGCCGAGATATTTCCGGCGCTGGGTGCGCTCAATATACAACTCGTCCAGCAGGCCGTCCATTACTACGGCGACCCTCTCCTCTTCCGGGTCAGCCGCGTTGATAAGCATCTGTTTTGTCATTTCTCTCCGTGAGGTAACGGCCACCTTCTTGCGCGGGGGGCTGCCCCCGAAGCATCTATGTGACGGTCACCTTATCCCGTAGTCAATCGCAGCGCGGTACGTCTCATCCGAACCGGCTGCGGCATGCCGAGCGCCCGCAGGATTTCATCCGGCCTGGCTGTGCCCTTGGGCGTGACGCGCAATTTTATGGTTAGTTCGTTTTCCCTTACTGCAAGGTCCAGAATGGACGGACGCAGGTCGAACGTCTTCGTCCTCGCCTTTTTTGCCCTTTCAACCGGGATGCTTTGCCGCGAAAGCAATTCTTCAGCCTTCCCGGCGAGGGCGCCGCTATCAATGCCGGATGGCAGCGGGACCGCATACTCCACTTCGGTGGGGTAAACGCCGCCCCGACCCGCCGGGGCCAGTTCCGCACCTGTCAAACGCATCCCCTCCGGGAGGGCCGCTGCCAGTCGTTGGAGCACTTCTTCCGGTCTGTACCAGCGGGCCGTCTCGACGAAAAGGGCCTCACAGTCCGATTCAATACCCAGCCCGAGCGGCATTGCAAAACTCATCCGCGGCTGGGGGTTGAATCCCTCGCTGCGGCGGAGTTCGATATCCGCCCTGCGGAATGCCCTGTGGAAGAGACGCATTATATCGTGATGCGATATGAAACGCAAAACCCCTTCCTTGGCGAAGTTTATTTTTATCTTCTGGCGTACCAACGCCACCTGCATACAAAACCCAATATTATAGCAAAGAAACCCCGCTCTGCAAGCATTTTTATTGCGCCGGCTACCCGGCATTTTTGCATGGTAATGTAGGGAAGGGGCTTTAGAGACCAATTTTTACACGGTCTCTGAAGGCCCTCCCCTACAATTTCTGTGCAATTTTTCTGTTCTCCTGCCTCGTGAGGTTTGAGGGGAAGGAGTTGAGCAATTGTTGCGCGCGGAGAGAAGCGTTGATATAATCGCCGGTGACGGTGAATCCCGCACTCATTTTCAGGAGTCCCGCGATGAAAAAGTCACTCGCGCTCACGGCAATCTTCGTCCTTGTCGCCTTCCACGGCTGCGGAGAGAACGACGAGGAACGCGAAAGTCTTCTGCTGGAAAACGCCCAGTTGAAACACCAGAATCAGAGATATATCAGTACCAACAGCGAACAGCGTGAGAAAATTAAAAACCTGCAGAGCAGCAAGGTCCCGAAGAGCAGCGGTAACGCCGCGGCTCTCAAGCATGCCCTCACAAAGGCCGAGCGGATAAAGGAAGCGGAGGGCAAATATTCGTTCATCCGCGTGGTTCTTGACAAGGAGGGCCGCGCGAACCCGGAGCCGTTTCTGAAGCAACTTGAGGAAAAGAAACTCCAGGCCGAGCCGTGCCTGGAAGAGGGCGTGTATAATGTCATACCCAGGCAGACTATTATCGTCTCTCTGTTTGCACAAATAAAGATGGCGAAAAGCGACAGAACGCTGGACAAGGCGGTTGCGGAACTGAAGGCCATCAAGGGCGTGGCGAAGGTTTTCCCGTTCTCGCGGATGTACGTCCCCTGTGTTCTTGTGTGGGGTTCGAAGGGGACGGGGCTGGAGGTGCGGATTGACGTGGAATTGCTCGGCGTGGAGTGGGACTTCTTCGCCGACCAGGGCGTGGATAAGGAAAGGTATAACGGTTACGAGGGCGGGACGGCGCCCGCCGTGATGTCGCGTTCTCTCGTATGCTATATCGAAGCGCTGGCGTATAAACTGCAGGGCACGAAACTGGCCGGCGAGGAATCGCTCCAGGACGCCTATCTGCACCTTAAACTGCCGGCCTCTCATTTCATCGACATCGGCACAAAGCCGCTTAGCAAGTCCGTCAAAATCGCCGGCTTCACGGACCGCATAGACAGGTTCGCTTTTATCGTCGAACCCCGTGTAATTGAGGACTGGAACGGCCAGTCGTTCAAAAAGTTGCAGGAAGAATTGGAACCCGGCTCAAACAACACAACGGAAGGTCAAAATGGCGGACAATAACCGGCAGCCCCCTCACGACCAGCGGAAGGTAAGACTGACCAAACTCGAGAAAATCCGCGCCGAAGGCGTTCATCCCTACCCGGACAGGTTCAGCCGCACTCACGCCATCGCACAGGCGCGGATGCTCAAGCCCGGCACGGAAGGGGTGCGCACGGCGGGGCGAATCGTCCTGGTTCGAGTTATGGGTAAACTGACCTTCGCGCACATCCAGGATATCGAGGCGAAGATACAAATCTCTCTGCGGCGCGACGTCCTCGGCGCGGAGAGGTATAAGCGGTTCAAGCAGTTCACGGACATCGGCGACTTCATCGGCGTCGAGGGGAAAATCTTCCTCACCAAGACGGGCGAGTTGACGATAGACGTGAGCGACTTTACGCTCCTGAGCAAGGCGTTGCGGCCCCTGCCCGAAAAATGGCACGGGCTTGCGGACGTCGAGGCGTGCTACCGGCAGCGCTATCTCGACTTGATAATGAACGAGGAGACGCGCAGGCGATTCGTCTTGCGCAGCCGCGTTATTTCGGCCATAAGAGGCTTCCTCGACGTCGGCGGGTTTGTCGAGGTCGATACCCCGGTAATTCAGACCAGGCCCTCCGGCGCGCGCGCGCGTCCTTTCATCACGCATCACAACGCGCTTGATATGTCGGCGTATCTGCGCATCGCGCCCGAAACCTACCTCAAGCGGCTCATCGTCGCGGGGTTCGACAAAGTTTACGAGTTCGCGCGCTGCTTCCGCAACGAGGGAATGGACCCGTCGCACCTGCAGGACTTCACGATGCTGGAGTACTACTGCGCATACTGGAACTACGAGGACAATATCGTCTTCACCGAAAAACTCGTCAGGCACGTCGTCCGCGAGATTTTCGGCGCGCTTAAGGTAAAACACGGCGACAGGGAGATGGATTTCGACGGCGAATGGCCGCGTATGTCCTTCCGCGAACTGATTCTGCGCGACGCCGGCATCGATATAGAAAAGTCCGGCACAATCGAGGCGCTGCGCGGGGTCATAAGGGAAAAGGGCATTGAAATCGAAAATGTCGAGTCGCTGAATCGTGCCGCGCTCATCGACTCGCTCTATAAAAAAGTGAGCCAGCCCAACATCATCAATCCGCTCTTTCTCGTCGGATATCCGATTGAACTCTCGCCGCTGGCGCGCCGCAGCGAAGCGAATCCGGCCGTCACCGACCGCTTTCAACTCGTCGTGAACGGCCGGGAAATCGTGAACGCATACTCCGAACTCATCGACCCCATCGACCAGCGAAAGCGCTTCGAGGAGCAGGCGCGTATGCTCGCTTCCGGAGACGAGGAGGCGATGCCGATGGACGAGGATTACCTGCTCGCGATGGAGTACGGTATGCCGCCCAACTCCGGCTGGGGGATGGGCATCGACAGGTTCGTCGCGTTGCTTGCCGATTGCGACAACCTGCGCGACGTGGTTCTCTTCCCGCTTATGAAGCCCATCCACTCCGAGTCGGAACGCAGGGCATGGGCTTCAGACCCTGCCCCGCGAAATACCGCGAAGCAGGAGGAAGGCGAGTGCGAAAAAGGGGCTTTGCCCCCGCCCGGCGGTGTTGAAACCGTTGACATCGACGACGCCGGCATAACGCGCGAACGCGCGATGGAACTTCTGCTCGACAACATCAGTACCGACGTCCTGCGCAAGCACTGCCTCGCTTCCGGCGCCGTGATGAAGGCGCTGGCGGAAAGGCTGGGAAAGAACGCGGAGGTGTGGGAAATCGCCGGGCTTGTTCACGACCTCGACTTTGACCGCGTTCAGGAGCCCGACAAACACACGCTCGAGACCGCGGAGATACTGCGCGGTGAAGGCGCCGACCCCGCGCTTGTCCAGGCCGTCCTCGCGCACAACGCCGAGGGCCTCGCGCCGCACGGCGTCGAGCGGAAGACGGATTTTGACTACGCGCTTACCTGCGCCGAGGCAATCACGGGCCTTGTCGTGGCGACGGCGCTTATACAGCCCGACAAAAAACTCGCCTCCGTCAAGTCTGCTTCGGTCGTGAAGCGGATGAAGAAAAAGGACTTCGCGCGCAAGGTCAGCCGCGAGGCGATTATGTTTTGCGAAAAAATCGGCCTGACCGTCGAAGAATTCGCCGACATAAGCCTCCGCGCAATGCAGGGTATTTCCGACGACCTCGGCTTGTGATGCGGACTGTCCCCGTCGAGCGACGCGGACTGTTCAAAATGTAGGGCAGGGTCTTTAGACCCTGCCGTCCATACGGACGGCCCCGTATGGGCCGAAAAAAGTCGCAAGAAAACCGACCCGTCGGCGTCGCCGAATAACGCATCTGATTTATCGTGGGGACTTTGAGAGAGCAAGGAACAGGGAGGACGGTCTAAGGTGGGAATCTTTGTGTTCATTGTGACGATTGTCGCTTCCATTGTTGACAGGTTCTACGGGATGGGCGCCGTGAGGCGGCGCAGGGCGATGTCGGCCGCGGCCCGGCGGCTGGGCCTGCAATATCTCCCCGGCGACCCGTATAACCTGCCGCGTCTGCACGGCCATATGCCTGCCTTTGCCGGCGGCCGCTCGCGCAGGGCCTACAATATGCTGCGCGGGAACGCCGGCAGCCACCTCCTTCTCCTTGCCGATTACAAGTACTCCTTCGGCACGCAAAGCGTTCGGCGAACCTTCTACAGGACATACTGCCTGCTCTATTCGGACAAGGTGTTCGGCGACCTTTACGTCCGTCCCGAGGGCTTCCTTGAGAAACTCGCAGGAGCGGCGGGATTCAACGACATCGATTTTGAGTCGAAGGAATTCAACGATATGTTCCACGTGCGCAGCAACAACAAGAAGTTCGCCTACGACATAATCAATCCGCGTATGATGGACTATCTCGCGGGGTGTCCGGGTCTGCACCTGGAATT
>JBDRIB010000247.1:0-10734 GCA_043816375.1 Planctomycetota bacterium
GCAAAAGGTGACTGTCACCAATTACGGAGTCGAGGGAGCGCTGCGACCGAGACTCGTAGATTGGTGACTGTCATCCTTTTGCAATGCGAAAGTCGGGGCGTAGATTGGTGACTGTCACCGTGAGATGCTAAAGTTTAAAAAGTTGAAGTCTGACCCCTCCGGCCGGTTATGAACTATTACAAAACAAATGCCATAGTGCTCAAGAAGGTCGATTACGGCGACAGCAGCCTGATACTGACGGTGTTCTCGCGCGACTTCGGCAAAATCGCGCTGACGGCCAAAGGCGTCAAACGCGCGCTGAGCAAATTCGAATCGCCACCCGAACTTCTGACCGTGCAGCAGTTCGTCTTCTCGCGCAGAGGCTTCGGTCCGATGGCCAATGCCTCGGAATCGGCGCTGCTGGAGGAATTTCGCGGGCTGCGCTCCGACCTGGGCCGGTTCTACGCCGCGTGCTACGCGGCCGAGATGCTGCTCGGGCTGTGCGCGGAGTGGCAGCCGCTGCCCGAAGTATACGACATCGCGATTGCTGCGCTGCGCGACATAAACCTCGCCGACCCCGTGGCGGCGCTGTTTCGTTTCGAAGCCGCCGCGCTCGGCCTGCTCGGACACGCCCCGGTACTCGACAGATGCGCACACTGCGGCACTGCGAGAAAAAAAGCGCAGCGCGTCGCCTTAAGCGCGGAAAAGGGCGGCTACCTTTGCAGCGAATGCGCGGGTCTGGACGCCGGCGCGCTCGAAGTCCAGGGCGGCACCGCCGCCGCGATGGAACTGCTTTTCGGCGGACCGGGCGAAAAATACAGGACCCTGAGCCCGGGGCCGAAAGCACGGCTTGACTTGCAGCGCGCTTTCGATTATCTTCTTGGGTTCCTGCGGGAAAAACCGTCGCGTGCAATGCCTCTGCTCGCGACCAGATTGAGCGGAAGTTAGGGGAAAATCTTATGCATATTCTACTTGCGCCTTGCGCAGCCTTCGCGTCGAGGCGAAAGGGTTCGTCCGCACGGTCATTACGGCCGGGGAACATCCTTGCGTGCACCGCGCTTGTCGCTGTGGCGCTTGTCGCCGCGGCGCTTGCCTCGGGATGCCGCTCCGTCCCCGACGAAGAAGTGATTGTGCGCGACGTCCGCAAGGGGCAGGAAATCATCGCCGGGGCCGACGCCCTGTATGACCGCGGCAAATACTACAAGGCCTTCCTTGAATATGAAAAAGGCCTGCAATACTACCCCGACAGCCCGCGCCGCGAGGAGATTGTAAGACGCGAAATAACGGAAATCGGATACGGCTACATTGACGGAAAGATAAAACACGGCTGGTTCGGCACCGGACTGTTTGCAAGGCCGCGTCCCGAGAAGGGCGTGGAGGTTATTCAGCAGACCGTCCGCAGCCACCTGAGCCAGCGATACCCTTTCCTTGCCGACGCGCAATACCGCGTCGCGACATACCTGTTCGACGAGGGCGAACACGCCCGCGCCGAACACGAGTTTGAATATCTGCTGGAGAATTTCAAGGACAGTTACTGGACCACGATATCGGAATTCCTGCTGGCCGAGTCGCTCTTCCTGCAAAACATGGGTCCGAAATTCGACCAGGGAACGCTCGACGACGCGAAATATCGCTATGAAGAGTACCTGAGGAGAATCGGGAAGGACGGCGGGGGAGGCTCCGAGGAACGCGCGGAAAAAGCGCAGGAACGCCTGGCGAAGATACATCTGCTCAAGGCGGAAAAGATTTACCTGATAGGAAAAGCGTATTACCGGTCGGGCGATTATCGCGCCTCGCGGTTCCAGCTCAGGCTGGTGCTGGCGGGCTACGGCGACACGGAATGGGCGACAAAGGCCGGGGAGATGCTGAAGGAAGTGCAGGCAAAAATCGACGAAGAAGGATGACGTGCCCGCGTATGGATTTCCGGCGACGGTCGCCGGAAACCGGGATTTGTGATGCGGGCCGCATACATTTTGCGGAGGAACGTGCAATGAGGCGTGTTGCAATCGCGGCAATCCTGCTTTCGGCCCTGCTGGCAGGCGGTTGTGGCGTGGTCGCCGGCCCGGAGGAGAGAGAAGCCGAGTCGCCGGCCGAGAAGGATTCAACCGCCCCGCCCAGGAGTGGCGGCTACACCCATGCAAGCCTGCTGCCGAGGGACATCCGCTCGGTGCGGATTGACATTGCGGAGAACCCGACTTTCCGCCGCGAGTTCGAACTGCCCATTACAAAAGCCGTTACTACCGAGATACAGTCCTCCACCGACCTCAAGGTGACCGACCAGAATCCGGATTCCGTCCTGGAACTCACCGTGAGCGGCGTGGACGAACACGCAAGCGTGGAGGACAAATACGACGTGCCGGTATCCGGCAGCGTAACGCTGACGGTCGGGCTGAAGTGGATTGATGTCCGCACCGGCAAGGAAATTCCGCTGAGGAAAAGTTCCGTGGCGGCCTCGGCGGACTATAACATCGGCCGCGGCGACACGTTCTACAATGCCGCGCAGGAGGCGACGGAAAAACTCGCCAGACTCGTGGTGGAAAGCATGCAGGAAGAGTGGTGAGGCGGGTCATTAGGTGACCTTTGGTGACTGTCACTAATTACGGCCCCGACATTCATACAAATCTAATGCGAGAGTCGGGGCGTAGATTAGTGACTGTCACCGCAAGAGAAGTTTCAGGTTTCAAGGTTCAGGTATCGCAACGCGGGTCACCTGAAACCTGAAACTTGAAACGGGACCCGCACAAGCCAGCCGGTCTGTAAACAGAAAGTATCCCTGCTCATAACACCGGATTACATATGCCAGAAGGTTCAGACAAACATGGCACTCCCCCGGAGCGCCGGCAACCCCGCCAGCAAGGCCCCGAAGGCGGACCGCCCAAGCCGGGCTTCAAGTTTCCGCGCGGGATATTCCCGCTGCTTATGCTGATAACGGCGGGGATACTGCTCGCAAGTTTCATCCTGCCGACAACGGAAAAGATGACCAACAGCGATTTCGACAGCCTCCTGCGCGAAAACAAAATCAAAGAAATAGTCTATTACACGGATGCCGACGAGGCGGACTTCATATACAAAGATTACGATAAAGAGGGGCAGATAGTCGAGAAGAAGGGCACCATAGATGTGGACAAGGAATTCTTCAGCGAGGACGAGCGAAAGGCGCTTATTAAGGAGCAGGAAAGCCGCCCGGGCGGCCTGATATTTGACAGGAAGAAGCGCACGCCCGGCTGGCTGAACACGCTGCTCTGGCTGGGACTGCCCCTCCTGCTTTTTGGGTTCCTGATATATTTCCTGTTCTTCCGGCAGTCCCGTATGATGGGCGGCATGCCGGGAGGGATTATGGGCTTCGGCCGCTCGCGCGCAAAACTGGCCAACGCGAACCGGCCAAAGATAACCTTTGATGATGTCGCCGGAGTCGAAGAGGCCAAGGAAGAAGTACGCGAAATAATAGAGTTCCTCCGCAACCCCCAGCGTTTCCGCAAACTGGGCGGGCGAATCCCGCGCGGCGTACTGCTGATAGGCCCGCCGGGCACCGGCAAGACGCTTCTGGCCAAGGCGATATCCGGAGAGGCGAACGTACCCTTCTTCAACATATCAGGCTCCGACTTCGTCGAGATGTTCGTCGGCGTGGGAGCCTCGCGCGTGCGCGACCTGTTCCGCCAGGCAAAGGAGAGTGCTCCCTGCATCATATTCCTGGACGAGGTCGACGCCGTGGGCCGCAAGCGCGGCTTCGACCCGACCGGCTCGGAGAGAGAAAGCAACCAGACGCTCAACGCGATACTGGTCGAGATGGACGGCTTCGACACGGACGAAAAGATAATCCTGCTTGCCGCGACCAACCGTCCGGACGTGCTGGACCCGGCGCTCCTGAGGCCCGGGCGCTTCGACCGGGAGGTCGTGCTCGATTTGCCCGATTTGCGCGGGCGCGAGGCGATACTCAAGGTGCACGCCCGGAACGTAACATTGGAGCCGGACGTCGATTGGAGCGTAATCGCGCGAATGACGCCGATGCTGTCGGGCGCGGACCTTGAGGCGGTAATCAACGAAGCCGCGATTATGGCGGTGATGCGCAACAAGGAAGCCATTTCGATGAAAGAACTGGAGGACGCGCGCGACAAGACAATGTTCGGCCGCGAGCGGCGCAGTCGCGTTATGGACGAGGCGGACAGGCGCATAACCGCCTATCACGAGGCCGGACACGCCATGCTCGCCAGTGTGCTGAAGGGCGTGGACCCGCTGCACAAGGTCGGCATCATTCCGCGCGGCATGTCAATCGGCTCCACAATGTCGATACCCAAGAAGGATGTCTATCATATGTCGCGCAAGCGCCTGCTGGGAAAAATCACGATGGCGCTCGGCGGCCGGGTGTCGGAGGAAATCTTCTGCGACGACATCACATCCGGCGCCCAGTCCGACATCGAGGAGGCCACACGCCTGGCGCGATATATGGTAACAAAGTGGGGGATGAGCGAGAACCTGGGGCCTGTCGACTTCAGCGAGAGGGATGAACACCCGTTTTTTGTGCGGGAGCTTCCGGTCAAGATAAGCGAAGCCACGGCCCTCAAGATAGATGCGGAAATCAACAATATCATCAGCGAATGCCTGGAGAGAGCGCGGGAACTCGTCCGGGAAAACAAGGAAAAAACAAGCGCAATTGCCGAAGCGCTCCTGCGTTATGAAACGCTCGACGCGACCGACGTCGACTGGGTACTCGAAGGCAAAGACCTGGCCGAAAGGAAGTCGAAAGTAACACAGGCCGTTGACGACGAACCGGCGGCCGGTTCCGAAGACAGGCAGGAGTGACGAGGGTAACTGCCACCAGTTACAACGGAACAGTCCCCTGCATCAGGACTCACAGATGGCACCGCTGGATAAAAAATGCGGGAATTTACTTGCGCGGAGGCAAAAAAGGGGGTATACTCTAGTTAACATTATTGAATGAGGGGAACCTGAACGGCTCCAGCCCGGAGCCGTTTTCGACCAAAATAGGGATACCGCCAATTTAACCCCTGATTGGTTGATTGTGTCGGGTCGTGTCCTGGTCATCTATGCGCTGGCCACCGACCCGCCGGCGGGCGCAGGGTTGGATTTGCGCCGACAGCAGGGAAGAAATGAGGGAATCACCTATGGCGTGGGATAATTTCAAGAGAATCACCTTTCGCAAGAAGAAAGACACCCCGGGCGGTCTGTGGATGAAGTGCGACGGCTGCGGGGCTATGGCGTACAAGAAGCGAGTGGAAGAGAAACTGCACGTCTGTCCGGAGTGTAACTACCACTTCCCCATCTCCTCCAAAAACCGTATCAGGTTCCTGCTTGATGCCGGCAGTTTCGAGGAACTGTTCACGGATATGGCGCCCTGCGACCCGCTCAAGTTCAAGGGCAACAAGCCGTATGCCGAAAGGCTGATCAAGGCGCAGAAGCAGACCGGCCTGAAGGACGCCGCCATCGTCGGCCGCGCCCATATCAAGGGGCGCGAAATCGCGTTCGGCGTCACCGACAGCCGGTTCCTGATGGGCTCGATGGGTTCGGTGGTGGGAGAAAAGATATCCCGGCTCGCCGAGTACGCGCTGGCCGAGAACCTGCCCCTGATAATCGTGTCGGGTTCCGGCGGCGGCGCGCGGATGGACGAAGGGATGATATCCCTGATGCAGATGGCCAAGACCAGCGCCGCAATCGGCAGGCTTCGCAACGCCGGAGGGCTCTTCATCTCGGTGATGACTAACCCGACGATGGGCGGGGCTGCGGCCAGTTTCGCCTCTCTGGGCGATGTGATACTGGCCGAGCCGAAATCGCTTATCGGCTTCGCAGGGCCGAGGGTCTATCAGAGCACGGTGCGCGGAGGGCAGTTGCCCGAAGGTTTCCAGCGCTCGGAATATCTGCTGGAGCACGGGTTTGTCGATATGATTGTCAGCCGCATCGAGATGCGGGATGTGCTTTTCAGGCTGATGGAATACTGCTGTAACGGCAGTCCTTACGCGCGAATGACTGTCCGGACAAGAGAGTTGCAGCGCGAGCACGTCGGCCTGTAAGGAAAGGTTGTCGGTTTCGCAGTTTGGTGACTGTCACCAATTACGAAGCGCAATTTGCGACAGGAACGGTTCTAATTACGGAATCGAGTCCCCTGCAGGGGGCGAGATTCGTAGATTAGAACCGTTTCTCAGATGAGCAAATTGCATATAAACCGAGGCTCGTAGATGGTGACTGACTGTCATCCTTGCACAACAATCAACAATAATTCCTCCCTCTCCGACATCCGACATTCACCAAGCAGGAATCCACAAATAACGAACGGTTCGTAAACACAACTCTCTCAGTGTAAACGGCCTGTTTCAGGTCCGCCACCCCTACCCATACGGGCCCGTACCGGGCGGGTGGCCTGTAGGGGCCACAAACATTGGCGGATAAATTTCAGGTAAAATCCGCTTTGTGTGACCTGCGACTTGAAACCAGAAACGGCATTCCCGGATAGAAACTGCCGGGAACTGTCACCTCGGGTCAGACCCTTTGATGACCGGCACTAACCGGATAATGGCTTGAAATTTATGGACTTAGAGCGTGACGCGGAGGATTTCTTCGAGGCTGGTGATTCCGGCGAGGGCTTTCTGGCAGCCGGATTCCTGCAATGTGCACATCCCCAGTTCCTGTCTGGCCATCTCGTAGATTTCGCTGGCGGGCCTGTCGAGCAGTATGAGGTCCCTCATAAGAGGCGAGGCGAGCGGCAATATCTCAAAGACAGCCGTGCGCCCGGCGTAGCCTCTCTGGCTGCATTTCGAGCAGCCTACGGCCTCGTAGACGGTCTGTCCCCTGAGAACCTCGCCTTCTTCGCCCAGTACCTCAATCGTCTTGTCGGAAACGCCGGTGACCCTCTTGCACTCGGGGCAGAGTTTTCGCACGAGCCGTTGTGAGACGATGCCGTTGATGGTCGCGCCGATAAGAAAGGGGTTAAGGCCCAGGTCCCTCAGACGGGTGAGGGCCGAGGCGGCGCTGCTTGTGTGAAGGGTCGAGAGCACCAGGTGCCCGGTGAGCGCGGCGCGCACCGCGAGTTCGCTGGTCTCCGTGTCGCGTATCTCGCCGACCATAATTATGTCGGGGTCCTGTCTGAGCACGCTCCGGAGCACGTTGGCGAAGTCGAGACCTATCTTGGAGTTGACCTGAACCTGATAGACGCGGTCAAGGCGGTATTCGACGGGGTCCTCGACGGTGATTATATTCTTCTCGGCGCTTTTGATAATATCGAGAATGGAGTAGAGCGTCGTGGTCTTTCCGCTGCCGGTGGGGCCGGTAATAATGAGGATGCCCGTGGTCTTCCTTATCATCGAGATAAGCGATTCGTACTCACTCTCTCCCATTCCGAGTTCCGACAGTTTTGTGATGCCGCTTGTCAGGTCCAGCAGTCTTATCACCACCTTTTCGCCCATAATTCCGGGGAGCGTGGAAACGCGGAAGTCGATGCGCGCGCCCTCGACTATGGCCTGGAATCGCCCGTCCTGCGGCAGACGCCTCTCCGCGATATCCATACGGGAGAGTATCTTGATGCGCGAGGTGACCGCCGGGCGGACGTTCTTTGGTATGCGAACGCTGTCCTGCAGAATGCCGTCAACTCTGAACCGCACCAGCAGACCGTTTCTAACCGGTTCTATATGAATGTCACTCGCCTCGGCGCGCACGGCCCTGAGTATTATCTGGTTTACCATCTCCACGACCGGGGGCTGCTTTCCCATCAGGCGCAGGTCTTTTATTTCTATCTGCTCCAGGTCCTCCGTTTCGGACAGGGGTTCCACCTCCTCGACTTCCGCGCTGGCGCCCAGTTGTTCAACGGTACTTTCAAAGACGGAGTCAACGGTCCGGTAGTACTCGGAAATCGCTTTGTCGATTTCGTCCGGCTCGGCAACAAGCGGCACGATTCTCCGGTTGCTGACCGCCTTGACGTCGTCCAGGGCGTTGATGTCCTGCGGGTCGAGCATCGCCACGGTTATCGTGGTGTCGCTGATATCGACAGGGATGAGTTTGTGCTTGCGCGCGACTGATTCCGGGATGGCCTTTACGGCGTCCGGGTTGAGGATATATTCGGACAGTTTGACGAACGGTGTGTTGTAAATCAACTCCATTACCTCCGCCGCCTCGGCGCGGGTGCACAGGCCGAGTTCGACGAGGATATCGGCGAGAGGCTTCTTTGTGTGCAGGAGTTGTTCGTCGGCCTTCCGGCGCTGTTCTTCGTTCAGAAAGCCGGCCTCTTCGAGCCTGTCAAGCAGATGGGCTTTTCGTCTTGGCATTTTCTCCACCCGGTTTTTTCTCGGGGTCCGGCGGGGTCATACACCATCTCCGACTGCATCCCGCCGGGAAGATAAAGAGATTATAGAGCGGTTTTGTGGTGGTCGAATATGAGGAAATGAACCGAGTTGACAGCCGGCCCGGCTAATTATCCAGCACTTCGGATACAACCGCGGCCAGCAGGTCGGGCGAGCACTCCGATTTCACAATGTATCTTGCCACCCCGAGAGAAAGGGCTTGCTCCTTGCTCCGCTGCGAACTCAGCGCCGACAGGACTATGACGGGAATGTTCCTGGTGCGTTCGCCGGCGCGGATTTTTTCAACCAGTTCCAGTCCGCTCATTCCCGGCAGCATAACGTCGGTCAGCACAAGGTCCGGCGTCTCCTGCGCAAGGTATTCCAGTGCCTCATCGCCGGTATGGACGGAAACAATTTTATGGCCGGATTTCTCCAGCTGGAGTTTCCATATCCGGCATATCATCGTGTTGTCTTCGACTAACAGGATCTTGTTCATGCCTTTTTCGCTAAGTGGCTTCAACCTTTTATGCTCCACACCCATCACGTAACGGGGGGAATAATCCTAACCTAGTCTCGGCATTCCGGAACGGAAAATTTAGACCGAAATATGCCAGGGTTTTAGACCCTTTCCCGCCCCGACAGGTCGGGGTGAATCGGGGGGCTCCTCCCCAGTCCGCCTTAGGCGGAACCCCTTAGCATTTGGCCTCCGCCGGCTCCGCCCTGCGAAACCGCCGCGTTGTCTTGCGCCAGGCATAGCGAATCGGCGCTCTGAGGAAATAGTAAGGCGCTTTGAGAGTAAACAACGGGTGTCTGAAGAAGTTATACTTTATCGAACTGAGTGTGTTGAACACCTGGTATCGCAGGCGGAGTTTGAGGAACTCGCGGACGAACGTCCTGTCGTCCACCTCGCAGTAATTATAGGTCGTGTCGGTTATGGTGTAACTCTCCCACGAGTGGTCGGGCATACCTGCCGCCTTGAGTTCGTCGTAAATCTGGCTGCCCGGATACGGCGTGAACAGCGAAACAGAGACCACGTCGGGCTTTGTCCTTTTGAGAAAACTCCTCGTCTCGCGGATGTCTTCCAGCATCTCGCCGGGGATACCGACAATGATATTAGCGACGACGCGAATGCCGGCCTTCATGGCCATCGCAATGGCGGCCGCATTCTGTTCGACCTTTGTTCCCTTGCATATACTGCTGAGCGTACGCTGCGAGCCGCTTTCAACGCCCAGTTGCAGCTGCACGAAGCCCGCCCTGCGCATCAGCGCGAGTTTTTCCTCCGTCAGATAATCCACGCGGGCGTTGGCGCAGCACATCACGCGCCTGTTGTAACCCGACTCTATGAGCCAGTTGCAGACCTTCTCGAACCGTTTGTGGTTCACGAGAAACATCTCCTCGACGAAATAGACCGCCCCTACACCATACTCATCCACCAGGCGGCGTATCTCGTCAATTATATATTCGGCCGAATGCAGCCTGAGACCCGGGCCATTAACCTTTGCTGCCGCGCAGAAAGTGCACTTGCCCGGACAGCCGCGGCCCGAATAAATCGGCATCACCCGAACCTCAACGCCGGAGACAACAACGGCCGAAGGCCTGAGATAGCGCTTCATGTCGATGAGGTGATATGCGGGATGAGGCAGCGAGTCAAAATCGCGCGCCATACTCCTGTCCCCGGTCGACAGTATAACGCCGTTGCGGCGACAGTATATTCCGCGCAGCGTTTCCGGTCTTGCGCCCGCCGCCAGGCTGGTCAGGATATGTTCTCCCTCGCCTTTGCACACCAGGTCAACCGCATCGCACTCTTCGAGCGTGCGCTCCGGCAGGACGCTCGCGTGCGCGCCGCCCATAATCACGGTTGAGTCGGGCAGAATCTCCTTTGCCAAACGGGCGCACTTGAACGCATCGGGCACCAGCGGCGTCGTCGCGGTTATGCCGACCATCTGCGGCCGGAACCGCTCAAGCGCCTCTCTCGTGTCTGCGTCGGCGCCGGGCATATAGTTCTTGTGCCTGTCCAGCAGGACGTTGCGGTCAATTATCTCGACCTCGTGCCCGTCCTTCTCGAGAAACGCCGCCAGGTGCGCCAGGCTCAGCGGAGGCCATTCCTCCCAGTATCGCAGCGTCGGGTATATCAGGCTCACGCGCATTGTGCTCTCACTCCAAGGGCCTCGATGAATCGGAACCGAAAACGGCCCATACAGGCCGCCCGCCCGGTACAAGCCTGTATTGGTAGGGGCGGAAGGGCGTCCCTCGACTTCGCCCTGGATAAATTCAGACCCTTCCCTGTATCTTTCAGCATCATTCGGGTACGATTATTCCTTCTCTTTGCGGCTTATCGATATACTCACGGGTGTCTTACTGCCTGAGGTGCGCCATAGAATCGCGCCCACCCCGGCCAGGCTCACCTCGGCCACAAGTTGCAGAAGCCTTGTCACGAGGCTCACCGCAACGGCGACCGAGGGTTCGATGT
>JBDRIB010000248.1:0-7220 GCA_043816375.1 Planctomycetota bacterium
GGCCCGTCGGTTTTCCGAGTTCGGTGATGCTGAAGGAAGACGTGTTCGAGGCCAGGATTGTGCCGGGCGGGCAGATTTTATCGAGTTTCTCGAAGAGTTCCTTCTTGACCTGTTCGTCTTCGAAGATTGCCTCGATAACGACGTCGGCATTTGCCAGTTCGCCCATGTCGGTGGCGCCTCTGATGCGGGCGAGCGTCGCGTCGGCCTGTTCCTGGCTGAGGATTTTTCTCTCGACGGCCTCCGAGAGCGTCGCCTTGATGTTGTCGAGGCCGCGCCGGACGAATTCTTCCTTTACATCGACGAGGACTACGTTCAGCCCTTCCTGGGCAATCTTCTGAGCGATGCCGGCGCCCATATTGCCGGCGCCCACCACGCCTATCAATTCGAATTCCGCCATCTCTGCGTTTCTCGCTTTGTCTGTGTGATGTGTTCTTTGTCTTGGTGGCACTTGTCCGCCATAGGCGGAGCCGCCAATCTGCGAATCTCGGCGCAGGGGACTGTCCCCGAAGCATTCCAGGACCGGTTCTATTCTACGCCCCGACTTTCGCAATGCAAAAGGATGACAGTCACCAATCTACGAATCTCACTCGCCGGGCTCGTTCGATTCCGTAATTGGATGACAGTCACCTTTTGCGTTGTAATTAGAACCGGTCCGCAGTAATTGGTGACACTTGTCCGCCACAGGCGGGGTCACCTTACTTTTTCATAAGCATCTCAAGCCCTTTTACCGCGGCAAAGACGGCCTGATTGGCCGTTACCGGTATGCCCAGTCTTTTGCCGTGTTCCACGATTTTCCCGTTTATCAAATCTATCTCGGTGCGCCTGCCCATCTCGACATCAACGCGCATCGAGGGTTTGTGGTCGCCGCCGCCGCGCAGATATTCCATCGCCTTGTCGAAGAAGTCGTCTCCGTAGTCATAACCGAGCCCTTTTGCCACTGCGATGCCTTCCGCCAGGAGTTGGCGCGCCAGTGCCTCCGTTTCCGGCAGGGTTGTCGCCTGCTTCATTGTCTGGCCGGTTATCGCCGTGACGGGGGCGAGCGCCGCGTTCAGGACGGCCTTCTGCCATTCATATTTCTTGATGTCGGGCACGAACTTCGTGTCCAGTTTCACCCCGGTCAGTGTCTCCGCCAGTTGCGAGGCGAAACCGCCCGACTTCTCCGAGGCGGCGCCGATGTAGTTTGGCGGGTGGAAGAAGGTCATATTTGTTACACCGTCTTCGGGGAAGGTGCCTGCATGATTGATGACGACCCTGAGCGTGTCTTCGTCGCCTATTGCGTCGGAGACGGCGTGTTCATTCTCGATGCCGTTCTGGTAGCAGACGACTTTCATGCCGGGCCGGTGGATGGCGGCCACTTCCTTCATAACGGGTGCGAGGGCGGTTGTCTTGGTGCAGACGTAAACGACGTCGGGGTTGTAGTTCTTCAGTTCGGAGATGGAGTCGAAGACGTTCTCAATCCTGACCGTCATCTCCTTCATGCCGATGAGCCGCAGGCCGTTCTTGCGGATTGCGTCCATATGGCCGCGCAGGATGTCGGCCACGGCCACGTCTTCGCCGCCGTCGGCCAGGTGCGCCGCGAGGATGCCGCCGGAAGGCCCGACGCCGATGATGCCGTGTTTGATTCCCGGCATGGTTGCATTCTCCCTGTAGGCCTTTTTGATGGAGATGAGCGCAAAGCGGGTGATTCGGATAAACATGCGCTCTTGAAAAGTTATGCTACACAAGCAGCGGCGTTTTTTCAAGCCAAAAACGGCCCCCCGGGAATTGACGCGCATTACGGTGGATTGCCTGCTTACGAGGGTGTTGTCCGGGTGATGTGTTTCTGGTATAGTAACGAACAACATATACGTGTTGTTGTAACAGGCATATCCTTGCTTCGAACGGAGAGCCGAGAAGAGATAATGAGCGAAACCGCCTATCCGAAAATCATATCCCGGCTGAACCTAATCCTCTTTGTGTGCTTCCTCCTTTTCGCCGTAAGCCATCTGTGGGTCAACCTGTTAAATATAAACGAGAAGACCAAGGCCGTAAGCCCGGAAGAGTCGCCGCAGGTAGCGGCCCTCTACCGTTACTATTTGTACCCTTATTGGACCTCTATGGTAACGGCGGTTCTTTCCGCGGCGCTTGCGGCGGCCGGCGCGTTTCTGTCGCTGAGGCTGCGCGCTGCCACGGCATTCAGGTGGGCGGCGTTCGGGCTGTTCGTCCTTTTTGCGGCGGCTGTCGGGGTTTCGTTTTTTGTCAGTCTGGCGGGAATAATCTTCGCGGGAGTGGTGTTGTTCTTCATCTACGCCTTGTACGAGGTTGCGGACGGTGCGGCGGCGGCGCGTTTCGGCGAGTTCTGCAGGAGCGTGAGCGCGGTGACATACCTGGGGCTGGTGAGGTTTCTGGTCAAGGTGCTGCTGGTCTTTGCCGCTTCCGGTGCGGCGGTGCTGCTTGTCGAGGCGGCTCTTTACACGACAAAATTCGGCAACAGTTACTTTGCTTACAGCGACTTTTTCACATATCTCGGATTCGGCACGGCGGTCGGAGCGATTGCGGGTGCATCGATGTCGCTCGTGGCGCTGGTGCCGGCGGTGGTTTTTTATTTTGCAGCCCGTCTGGCGCGGCTTGCGAAGGACGGCCGGGTACACGTCGTTTTCGCATTCCTGCTCCCTGTGTGGTTTGGCCTGCTGACCGGGACGACGTTTTATATGATAGTCAGCAAGGTATTCTGGGAGGAGATACGGGACCTGGGGCTTCACGAGTCGACGACGGTACTGGCCTTTCTTTCGGGATACCTGCTTGTGATGACGACCTGCATCAATTTCAGGTTTATCTTAAAGAACCTCCCCCCTGCAACAAAGAGAAGCAAGCCGTTTGCGACGGGCGACTATGCGGTTTACCTTGTCATATCGTTTGTTGCCATTCCGCTTTTTTTGCTTTCCATACTGAGAAGGCTGTGGAGCAAAAGCCCTTACATACACAGCGGGGTCTTTTTCGCGGTGGCTCTTGTCTCTGCGGGCGCGATTCTGGCGGTGTTCGGCGGGATGAACTACCCGGAGTTAATCGAGTACAGTTACGGGGTATCGGACCTGTACTCGACAATGATGATAGGCGCGGTAATCTGCACGATGTTCATACTGGTCCGGTTTCTGGGCTGGAGGTCTTCGCCGCGTTTGAAACTGGGCGTGCCCGTCACGGTGGTTCTGCTGGCGGCGGCGTTTTTTGCCTTCAAGCATCTTGACAAGAGCCAACAGATGCGCCTGATAATGTATGAATACGCGCCCCTGGGCAAAACAATGTACGCACTTGTCAATAATCCGTCTCCGGAGTTGCTGGGCAGGGGCGAGGAGCCGGAAGACGTTTTCGAACCGTACGGAGAACGACACAGGATACTGCCCGCAGACCCCGGCGTGCAGGACTTCAGCGCGGAGTTGCCCCCCATTATCCTTATAATCGCTGATGCCGCGCGCCCGGACAGGATGAACACCGACGGTTACAAAAGACAGACAACGCCGGTGTTGAAGAAGTTCGCGGAGGACGACGCGGTTGTGCTGACGAATATGCGTTCGACATCCACGGCCACGCACTGCGGGATGAAGAATCTCTTCGCAGGCTCTTTTTCCTCCCGCTGTATGAAGGACCTCAAGACCCCCGGGAACTTTTTCACCAACGAACTGCTGGAAGCGGGCTACGGGCGGTTTTTCATCAGCCACTTCCACGGCGACATAAACGGCGTAAGCATGGAGGCCTTCACACGCTCAATACCCGAGAAGGAAAGATGGCGGTTCGAACCCATTGTGCCCTACGAGGAAAAGGAAAAAACGGAGGAGGCGCTGAAAAAAATAGCGGCGTACGAAGAAGAGATAGAAAACAAACGGCTGGAAAAGAAGGGATACTTCGTTTACCTGCATTTCAACGCGACGCACTTTCCCTGGAAGCACTACCAGGACCACAGCAAATATTATCCCGGAGCAACATATTACGGGGAGAGCAAGGAAGATTTGTACGACGAAGATATGACTTACGTTGATATCACCATAGGACACTTTTTCGAGGGGCTGAAAGAAATCCGCCGCGACGGCAAATCGGTTTACGACAGAGCGATTATTATCGTCACAGCAGACCACGGCACGGGACTGAACGACCACGGCAAGTACGTCACCTTCCTGTCGTACGAGGAGAACATCCGCGTCCCGTTCCTCATCAAAATACCGGGCGTGGAACCGCGGCGGGTTGATGTGCCCTGTGTCGGACTCGACGTCGCTCCGACGATTGTGAACCTGTTCAGGCGCGGCGTGAAGAGCCGCTTCGACGGGATAAGCCTCCTGCCCCTGATAACGGGCAGGGGAAAAACCGTGGACCGTGAATTCCTGGTCTTCTTCATGGCGTTCAAGGACTCATACGCCCTGATTCAAAACAACAGGTGGAAACTTATCTACCACCGCGACCCGTCCCGCAACTATTACCTGCTTTACGACCTGAAAGAAGACCCGAAGGAAACGCGCAACCTGTCGGACAAAATGCGGGAGAAGTGTGAGGAAATGAGAAAAGTGCTGGAGCGGTTTCTCTGGGAAGGCAAGGGCACCTACGACAACCCGCGACACTACTGACTGACTTTGCCCTAACATCGGTGACTGTCACCGCCCCTACGGGCGGCCTGTAGGGGCCGCTTCGCAGGGTCTGACTCTATTTGCGGAGCGCAGGCCCGATGTATCGGGCCCAGCTCGTAGAATGGGGTCTGACCCGAGCAGGTTTTTCCTCCTCGTCGGTCTTCAACTTGACAACTTATTTCACCCACCCAGACCGGACAACGCTTAAGAGAAAAGAAAACAGGGATACACCCATACGGGCTCATACAGGCCCGTCCGTATGGACGGGCAGGCACGATTAACAGGATATTTTTCTTCGTGCTCTTTGTGTCATTGTGGTTGGTTAATCTGCGTTTATCCGGTTCATCAGCGGCAATTTTTTCTTTGCGGCTTCGGGGATGGCTGTCAGGATTTGGAAATCAGACTGCGGATGACCTCTACGAATTCGCGGGCCTTCTTGATGTGTGAAGCGATGTCTTCGGAGTCGAAGGAAATAATCGGCTGGTAGTCGCCTTCCTGGCGCTTTTCGAATATATCAGCGTAGAATCTGCCCCATTTCTTTTCGACTTTGCCAATTTTGACGTATGACCTGTTGAACTCGGCTTTCACGGCGGAGTGTTTCGAAAACGATTTGCCGTCCCTGTAAAGCAGTGCCGAAACGGCATAAAAACAGGCGTAATATGTCCGGTTCAGCGCAAATATGGTATGACCTTCTTTCAGCTCCACCTCTGCTGACTTCAGCGAGTCGCCGGCCTTTTCCAGCCACAGGCTGATGATTGTTTTCCTGGCCTCGTCCCCAGTCATATCGCGCATCCTTCCTTTTCTATGTTATCGTGGATCGGCATATATCGAATCAGGCCGTTGAGCCAGTCATCTTCGGAAACTACTATGCGGCTCAGGCTCACATCCCTTTCAAGGCTGATATCGAAAAAACTCTGAGTTATTTCGTAGCGCAACTCGGTTGTAACAGGGCAGGATGTCAGAACGAGCAAATCTATGTCGGAGTCCGGCTCGGCGTCACCACGGGCTTTGGAGCCGAACAGGATTACCCTGCTCACAGGCAGTCCGGCCTTCAGCACGCGCGCCGCCTTAATTATCGATGCACGCTCGTTATCTGATAATTTCACGTCGTCAAGCGTCTTCATTCTATGTTCTCGCTGTTTTCCACACCTGTATTCTGGCACGCCAAAACTGCCCGCGCAAGCAAAAAACAGCCGCAGCAAACACAGAACTCAAAATTCAAAACTTCGGCCCATACGGGCCGCCAGTATGGGTATGGGTGCCCGGGCGGGCGGAGATGAGGACCTGTTCTGAATCTACGAGATTTCAGGTTATATGCAATTTGCTCATTTGAGAAACGGTTCTAATCTACGAATCTACCCCAATAAGTTGGGGTAGATTCCGTAATTAGAACCGTTCCGGTCGCAAATTGCGCTCCGCCCCTCCGGGGTTCTCGTCCCGCCCTTCGGGGTCGAGGGGTAATTCAGAACAGTTCTTGTTTTTTTCTTTTCGTAAGTTGTTGCCGCATAAGAATCGGCCTCCCGAAAAATAAGAACTGTTCTTATTTTTCGAGGCGGGCAGGCGTCACCGCGGCCCTACCGCCAGCCCTGGACGATGGGCAGCCTGCGGCCGCTGCCGAAGGCCTTGTGGGTGACTTTCAGACAGGGCGCGGCCTGCTTGCGCTTGTACTCGTTTCTGTCAACCGTGCGCAATATCCGCTCGACTTCCTCGCGATTCCGGCCCTCCCCTGCGATTTCTTCCAGTTCCTTGTGCTCCTCGATGTAAGCCTGAAGCACCGCGTCGAGAAGTTCGTACGGCGGCAGCGTGTCCTGGTCGGTCTGGTCGGGGCGCAGTTCCGCCGAGGGCGGGCGGGTGATTGTATTCGAGGGAATGATTTCCTTGTTGCGGTTGATGTGCTCCGCGAGCCGGTACACCATCGTCTTCGGCACGTCCCCGATTACGGAAAGCCCGCCGGACATATCGCCGTACAGCGTGCAGTAGCCCATCGCCAGTTCCGACTTGTTTCCCGTCGCAAGGACGATGTGCCCGAACTTGTTCGATATCGCCATCAGGATGTTCCCTCGGATGCGCGCCTGCAGGTTCTCTTCGGCCACGTCCGCCGGCATATCCTTGAACAGCGGCTTGAACTGCTTCAGATATGCCTTGAACATCGGCTCGATTTCGACCGTCTCCAGGCGGATGCCGAGGTTGTCCGACAATGCCTTTGCATCCTTCGTGCTTGCCCCGCTCGTGTAGCGCGAGGGCATTGTAACGCCGAGCACGTTTTCGGCGCCGAGCGCCCGAACCGCGATTGCGGCGGTAACCGCGGAATCAATCCCGCCGCTCAACCCGACCACAGCCTTCGCGAAGCCGCATTTGTGCAGGTAATCCCCGAGCCCGAGTTCCAGCGCCTGCAGGAGGTCTTCCTCGTCGCATTCCGGCCACGGGCTTATCGTTCCCCCGTTCGATTCGGTGTCGATGACGATTAAATCTTCATCGAAGCATTTCGCCCGCGCAAACGGAACGCCGTCCCTGCCGAACGCCGCGCTTCCGCCGCCGAAAATCAGTTCCGTGTCGCCGCCGACCAGGTTCACCACAATCAGCGGCACGCCGTGGCGGCGGGCCACGCCGCCGAACATCTCCATCTTC
>JBDRIB010000249.1:0-14989 GCA_043816375.1 Planctomycetota bacterium
ATGTCCTTGTCGAGCAACTGAAACCGCTCAGGAAGCAGGGAATATCGCGCGTCGCAATCTGCGGCGTGGGAGAGATGGGCGAAATCGTTTACCTGGCGCTGAGGCAACTCGCGCTGGATGTCGTCTGCGCCGTGGACGGCGGACGGGCGGGGCAGCACTGGCTTGGACTGACGGTCAGGACTATGGAGGAACTGCCTTCCACCGGCGCCGAGGCCCTTGTCGTAACGGAACCGGCGGGCGAATATGCCTCGCTGGACAAACTGAAGGGATACAAGATAAAAGTCGTCCATCTCGGGCTTTAGTGAATTTGCGCATTGCCGACACGTTTTCCGGAATATAACGATGAACCGTCCGATGGTAACAGCGGCCATACCGGCATATAACTGCGCCGGAACAATCGGGCGCGCGATTGATAGTGTGCTGGCGCAGACGTACCAGGACTTCGAGTTGCTGGTAGTTGACGATTGCTCGACGGACGGCACCCTCGATAAAATCGGCGAATACGGGAACGGGCGGATACGAGTTGAGAGGCACGCGAAGAACCTTGGAGAGGCAGGCTCCAGGAACACGCTTTTTGCAAAGGCCAGGGGGAAATATCTGGCTTTCCTGGATTCCGATGACGAGTGGTATCCGAAGAAACTTGAGAACCAGGTTGCTTTTCTGGAGGATGCGGGTGAGCGGATGACGGCCTGTTTCTG
The DNA here is from genome assembly GCA_043816375.1 of Planctomycetota bacterium. Taxonomy (GTDB): domain Bacteria; phylum Planctomycetota; class B129-G9; order B129-G9; family B129-G9; genus JBDRIB01. Next base: position 699 of record JBDRIB010000249.1, read on the forward strand.
CGGCTATGAGGTGCGGGAAGTCGAGACGGGGAGAACGATGGAGAATTATGTGGAACCGCAGAAGGACTGGGTGAAGTTCTTTCTCAGAACGTGCGACCTGGCACCCGGCACGACAATGATGGTCCCGGTTGACGTTTTCAAAAAGGTCGGGAGATATGACCTGGGGCTGCGGAGAAGGACGGACCACGACTGGCTGCTTCGCTTTGCAAAGGCCGGCGGGCACTGTCATATTATCGAGGGCATTCACGCCGTGGTTTACTCCGAGAGCGGTAAAGCCGTTGCCGGGGGCGAGACAAGTCTGGATTTGTTTTACAGGAAGCACCGGGCTGATTACAGGCGCTATGGATGGTGGTTTACAAGAAAGACAATCGCCGAGCAACTGGTGAGAATGTCAAAAGTATATGCCCGCAACAACGACGGGATTCATTGCGTCACGGCGGCGGTAAAAGCAGTCTGCTATAACCCTTCGTTAATCCTGATGAGGCCGTTAAAGGCGCTGGACGGATTGTTGGGCGCCCCCCTGGCCAGAATCAAGAGACATTTCAGGGACAGAACGGGTGTCACAAGGCGATAAAGTCGTTATTTTCACATTCTCATTTCCCTGTGGGGAGGGAGAATATTTTATCGAGTCGGAACTCCCGATTCTTGCTTCGCGTTTCAGAGAGGTAGTTGTCGTGCCGTTCTGCGGCGGTGACGGCGGGACGCGGACGGAGTTGCCGGATAACGTCAAGGTCCTGGAACCGCTGCTGGAATCCGACTCCAAAGTCCGGAGGCTGGCGAAAGGCGTTTTCAACTTTTCGTCAGTTGTCCCCTTTGCGCTTGACGTGCTGAGAAACGGGCTGTTCTTGAGACCCCGGGCACTAAAGAGGGAGTTGGGGGCGGCTTTGCTGGCGCGGTATTTTCTCAGCCACCGGACGGTCAGGGAACTTGTGTTCGCGGAGAAGAATATCCTGTATTTCTACTGGTCGGTAGGCGCGGCCTATTTCGTTCCATTCATAAAACCAAAAGGTCCGGTTGTTGTTCGCTTCCACGGGACGGACCTTTACGAGGAGCGCGAATGCAACAGGGGGTATATCCCGTTCAGGAAGCAACTGGTCGCCTGCGGTGCAAAACTGGTTTTCGTCTCGCGGCAGGGCCTTGAGTATTTTGTTTCCAGGTATCCCGCCGCGAAAGACAGGAGCCGCGTCTTCAGGCTGGGTGTGTTTGACCGCGGCGAATCAACCCGGAGCGACGACGGCACCTTGCGGATAGTGAGTTGCTCAAATGCCGTACCCTTGAAAAGAATTGATTTGATAATAGAAGCATTGACGCAGTGCCGCCGGGAAGTCGAATGGACCCATATTGGGGACGGTCCCGAACTGGAATCGCTGCAGGCCAAAGCGTCCGGCCTGCCGGCCAATGTGCGCGCTTTTTTTGCGGGCAGATTGTCCAACAAAGCGGTGATGGAATTCTACCGCAGGAATCCCGTTGACCTGTTCGTCAACGTGAGCGAGAGCGAGGGATTGCCGGTTTCGATTATGGAAAGCCTGTCGTTTGGCGTCCCTGTCCTTGCCACAGATGTCGGCGGCACGTCCGAACTTGTGTCAGACGATGTAGGGCGATTACTGCCGGCGGACCTGTCGGCGGCGGACCTGGCAGGAGAGATTGAGCGGTTTTATGCCGGGCATTATTCCGGGACCGAGTTGAGAGAGGCTGCCAGACAGCGATGGAGGGAGCGCGCTGATGCAGAGAAGAACTACAATGAGTTCTGCGATTTCCTGGAGTCTCTGGACCGGTAAGCCCTCAACTTCGCAAGTTGCCCGTTTTCTTGCATCTTTGGTGACTGTCACCGCTTGGAGCGTTGTTGCACGGTTTCCCAGGCACACTTGTTTGCCATACAACGAACAACGAGGGGAAAAACGGGCAACTTGAGAAATTGAAGGATTACGGATTCTGTCTTTAACGTCAGATTAATTATATGAGAGAAACAGTAACGACATACGAGCCGGACAACGCCATCAAGAACGGCTATCGCGGCCTGTTGCGTGAGGTTTTCAGGGAGATAATGGACAACAAGTGGCTTATGTATCAACTTGTCAGGCGAAATATATTCGCGGTTTACAAGCAGTCGCTTCTTGGTTTTCTGTGGGCTTTTATAATTCCCCTTATAAGTCTGGGAACTTTTATCGTGCTGAGCAGGGCCGGCGTGCTGGCGGTCGGCGAGATTTCGGTGCCCTACCCGCTCTATGCGCTTCTGGCGCTGGCGTTCTGGCAGGTTTTTGCGACCGGTATTGTCGCGGGGACGAATTCCCTGGTGGCCGCAGGCGGGATGCTGGTCAAAATCAACTTTTGCAGGAAGGCGCTGGTTGTTGCCGCGTTTGGGCCTGCGCTGGTATCGTTTGTAATCCAGATGGCCGCCGTTTTCATTCTGTTCGCTGTTTATGGCATTGCACCCGGCGCGGCGATTGTTGCGCTGCCGGTGATGTTGCTGCCGGTATTTCTTCTGGCGCTGGGGTTGAGTTTTCTGCTGTCAATCATCAACGGCATTTTAAGGGACGTGGGGACGGTGCTGTCGTCTGTTATCGCGTTTCTGCTTCTGCTGACGCCCATCCTCTATGTCGTGCCGAAGAGCGGGCTTTTCCGGGACCTTTCGCTGTTCAATCCTATGTATTATCTGATAACGGTGCCGAGAGAACTTATTCTGTCCGGCGCCAGTGCGAATCTCGCTGAATATGCCGCATCGTATGCCTTTTCCATTCTGGTGTTTGTGGTGTGCGTGATGATTTTTCACCTGACCGAGACCAGAATTACCGAGCGAGTCTGATTTGTCCGAGGCTGGTATGCAAGACGATGTTGTGGTAAGTGCGGAGGGCATTTCCAAAAAGTTCTCCAAATCCCTGCGCAAGTCGATGATGTACGGGATAAGAGACGTGTGCAGGAATATCCTTGGCCTCCGGGCGAAATCGTCTCTTCTGCGCAGCGCGGAATTCTGGGCCGTCAGAGACGTATCATTTGAACTGAAAAAGGGCGAGGCGCTTGGGATTATCGGCGCGAACGGTTCGGGCAAGACCACGATACTGAAACTGCTGAACGGCATTTTCTGGCCCGACAGGGGCAGGGTGTCGATCCGCGGCCGCGTGGGCGCGCTTATCGCCGTCGGCGCGGGGTTTCACCCGATGCTCAGCGGGCGCGAGAACATAAAAATCAACGCGGCGATACTCGGGATGACCAGGGCCGAGACCGAGCGGAACACCGATGCGATAATCGAGTTCGCGGATGTCGGCGATTTTATCGACATGCCCGTGAAGTACTATTCAAGCGGGATGTTCGTCAAACTCGGTTTTTCGGTTGCGGTTCACTGCCGGCCCGACGTGCTGCTGATTGACGAGATTCTTTCCGTCGGCGATATGTCGTTCCAGAACAAGTCACTGACAAAACTGGCCGAAATCCGCGAGAAGGCGGAAGCGGTTGTATTCGTGAGTCACAATATGGACCACGTGCGGAACCTCTGCACGCGCGTTATCGTTATGGACAGGGGCGCAGCCGTATTCGAGGGCGCGCCGGAAGAGGCCATCGTCCGGTATCAGCAACTAACCTATGACAAAAAACTTGCATCAGTTGAGAAAGAACTGGTTGATGCCGATTCATCGCGGAGGCGTTCTTCCGACGTGCTCACCGCATTTAACGTCATCGATGAAAACGATAAAGTTACCAGGCAGATTCCGCAAAATGGTCCGGCAACGTTTTCAATCACGTTCAGGGTTGCAAAGGAAATCATTAACCCGCGTTTTTCCGTTGCCGTAAGAGATGAGAGAAATATTAATATAATCTGGCATGATAATCTGGAGAAAGGGATTTATTACAAAAACCTGAAGCCCGGCCAGTACAATCTCCGGGTTGTTTTTACAAGATTGCCTCTCACTCCCGGCGTGTTCTTCCCGCATATAGCGATTAGCGACGCTGCAACCGGAGAGGTCTTCGAGCAGGTTACTTCCGTAAAGAACGCATTCAAGGTGGCAAGCGATGACATTTCCCGAGGAATTGTCTATTGTGAAAGCAGGTGGACATTGACGAAGACGTAGGTAGCCTTGATTGCACCGCTGAAACAGTTCAGAATCAATGGAGCGTTTGGATATGTGCCGTTCGCAAGATGCTTCCGAAACCCCCGCCCGGGATATCCGAGTGGAAGATGCTCTTAAGTCGCCCCCCTCCAGGGCAACCGAGGAAACCATATTCGCTTATCTGGAAGCCTCCAAAGAAACCACCCTGCTGGACTTTGGCTGCGGGTATGGGCGATACCTTGTAATGTTTTCGAAGCACATCAAGACGGGAAACCTCTTCGGCGCGGAAATTGACAAGCAAAGGGTCGCGGTTGCAAGAGAGATGGGGTTCAATTGTTATGAGCCGGACCCGAATATTCCCGAGATTCCCTTCGAAAACAACTACTTTGATTACGTTTTTTCGTCGGACGTTGTCGAGCATATACCGCGGAATCACTACAAGAAATATCTCCTGGAATTCCACAGGGTGCTGAAACCCGGCGGCAGGCTGCTTATCGGTACACCGAACTATCCTTTCAAGCGAATATACGATTTCGTCAAGGCCATTAAAACAAGGATGTTCAGGTACTATCTGCTGGATGACCCCGGGCACGTCAACAAACTCTCAATCAGGAGATTAACGCGCGACCTGAAAGAGGTATTCCCGATTGTGAACATAAGGCCAACCTACGTCCTGTTCGAGAATCGATTCGGTCTTATCAGGCGAAACCGCGACAGACTAAGGCTTTTTTGTGATAAGGTCTTTGGCTACTGCGAAAAACGATAGAGGACACGATGCGAGAAAGACTTCTGCAATTTATCGAATGCAAGCGATGCAATTCACCGTACGAACTGACTGTCTTCAGAGCTGAAGATGACCTGATAGAGGATGGATTGCTCAAATGCAAAAGTTGCGGAAACGAACATTGCATAGTATCCGGAATACCACGCTTTGTGCCAATAAAATACCTGCGACACAACGAAGAAATAAAACACAGCCTCGCGCAATACCGGCAACAATTTAAATCACTCCTCACAGGCGAAAGCGACTCGGACAAGGAAGCATCCGCCGACCCAAAACCACGAGAATTGAAGGAAAGAACCGCCATGACCTTCGGGTTCGAGTGGAGACACTTCAGGGAATGGGGGTGGATTGAAGGAAATGACATCAGCCGGGAACGGAAGGAATACGATTTGTTCGGGGGGCTTGTTGCAGACACGGAAAATGCCTTCAAAACAAAGTGCATTCTGGACGAGGACGACATCTCCGAACACAGGCTTGTCCTGGATGCCGGCTGCGGGAACGGACGCTTCACGAATATTGCTTCAAGGCACGGCGCCGAAATATGCGGTGTGGACATCGGGTATGGAGTACAAACCGCATACAATCACCTGAAGAACAACAAAAAAGTCCATATCATACAAGGGGACCTGTTTTCGCTTCCCTTTCGCGAGAAGATATTTGACTCGGCCTTCTCGGTTGGTGTTCTGATGCATACCGGAAACGCAAAATCGGCGTTCCATTCGATTTCAAAACACATCAGGACCGGCGGGGTCTTTGTCGCCCATCTTTACCATAAAGGCAACTTCATATTCGAGATTGTTGACTCTTCCATTCGATTCATTACTACCCGAATGTCTGTGAAAAAGAATATGAAATTTGCCGGGTGGATGGCGGGAATCGGAAAAAGACTGAAAGAAAGAGGAGCTCTCGAGAAATGCTATCCTTATATCCGTGTTCTTCCCACCGTTATCCATATGTATGACTGGTATTCCGCGCCGGTGGCGACTCATCACACATACAAAGAAGTCAGGCGATGGTATGAAGATGCCGGTTTCGAGATTGTCAGGACAAATGAACAACCTGCGAGATTCTGGAGATTCCTGCAAAAGCCTGAATCCCTGACGATTAAAGGGAAGAGAATTACATGATTACGCGGACATACCAGAATCGCAGTTTCGAAACACAGAAGGCGAAACGGCGGCTCTGATGTTAGTCAGCCGGTGTTGCGAGAATAAATCCCTTGTGTGAAGGTTGAAAATGTCGTTGACTTCCCTGTTAAAGCGAATCCTGCCTTCTCGTGTGAGGCTCTTCGTGAAATCCGTATTTGCCCTGTTCGGCGCGAAAACGGGCAGCACATTTCCGCTGACTGTGCTTAAAGATATGACGCGGCATTTCTTTTCCACCGGCAGAGTACCGCCCAAAAAAGGACTGGAGCAATTGTTCGAATTGCACGGGTTTGTCGAGCACATCATAAATGAGAAATGTCTTGAAATATACGATGGAAGGCATCCAAAGCATCACCTGTGGACCGGCCATTACCAGTTCATTCTGGACAATATCAAGAACGGGGATGTGGTTCTTGACGCCGGCTGCGGCGCAAGTATGTCATATATACAAAAAATCGCCGGAAGGTGTAAAAAAATCGATTGCTGTGATACTCGACAAGAACTTGTCGTAAAATGCGCGAGGGAAAACCCTTTCGACAACGTCAACTATGAAGTACTGGACATAGCAAAGAATTTGCCGCCGCGCAAATATGACGTGGTTGTTATGTCACACGTTCTGGAACATCTCCCGGACCCGAAAAGTGTTCTGGAAAATGTCAAAAAAATCACTTCGAAAATAATTATCCGTCTGCCGAGATATGACGACCACTGGATGAACCTGGTAAAGAAAGACCTGGGGATGTTCTACTTCAAGGACGCCGACCACAAGAGAGAGTATATCCTGTCCGAGGCCATAGAACTGGTAGAGAGTGCCGGATGGAAGGTGGCAATTGCCCTGAATGACATTGACATTAAGATTGTCGGGGTCATGCAAAAATGTGCGGAATAGCGGGATACTGCATCACAGGACACGGCGAGGTGGAGCGCGACCTGAAAGAAATCTTCCCCGTCGTGGACATCAGGCCGACCTGTGTCCTGTTCGAGAACCGATTCGGTTTCATCAGGCGAAACCGCGACAGGCTGCGGCTTATCTGCGACAAGGTCTTTGGTTACTGCGAAAAACAATAGAGGACACGATGCGAGAGAGACTCCTGCAATTTATCGAATGCAAACTATGCAATTCGCCGTACGAACTGACTGTCTTCAGAGATGAAGATGATTTGTTAGGCGACTTTAGGATTCGATACAACTTGGAGAGGTAGTCTATATGTTGAAGAGAATGATAAGAACTATTTTCGGCAAGATTGGCTATCAAATCACGCGTATTCAAAAGAATAAACAAGAGGTACCCCGATTTTTCCTTTATTCTTATTTGAAGAAGGACGGTTCTTTCGATTATGACAAGTATCGTCAGGTACAAGAATACCACAACAAGAGAAAAATCAATTCTGTTTGGGTTATTGAGGAGAACATTGCATTCCTTTCGACTTACATCAAGAGTGTGGTTCAATCTCCACGATTTGGAATCTGCCACGGAACTCGAAGAGGGAAGGAGCAGGAATGGTTTAGAAAGTATCTTCGTTGCGAAGTGATTGGCACTGAGATTTCCGATACTGCCGAGACCTTCCCACATACAATCCAATGGGATTTTCATCAAGTCAAGCCAGAATGGATAGATTCGGTTGACTTTATATACAGCAACGCATTTGATCACAGTTATGATCCCGAGAAATGCCTGAATGCGTGGATGAGCTGCGTGAGGAAGGGGGGCATCTGCATAATTGAACACAGTTCGGCTCACGATCCTTGGGGTGCCACCGAGACTGATCCTTTTGGAGCGGATATTTTTCTTATGCCCTATCTTGTCACAAAATGGGGGAAAGGTAAGTATGGTGTTCGGCAACTACTCATAGCTCCAAGAAAAAATGACAGTATAGACCATCATTTTATTGTAATCCAAAGATTCTCTTGAACGTTGAATAGATAAAAAACGTATCTACAATTCGGGATTATCAGGACAAATGAACAACCTTCGAGATTCTGGAGATTCCTGCAAAGGCCGGAATCCCTGACACTTAAGGGGAAGAGGATAGAATAATAAAGCAGTACAAAAGAGTCGTTACAAAGAACAACAATGCAAAGATTGTCGGGGTCTTGCAAAAATGTGCGGAATAGCGGGATACTGCATCACAAGACACGGAAAGGTGGAGCGCGACATACTCATCGGTATGCGCGACTCGCTCGCCCACCGAGGCCCCGACGATGCCGGCCTGTATATATCGCCCGACAAAAAAGTCGGCCTGGCGCACAGGCGCCTGTCAATCATCGATTTGTCCTCCGACGCGGCGCAGCCGATGGCGAACGAAGACGAATCCATTCATCTCGTTTACAACGGCGAGATATACAACTACAAAGAAATCCGACAGGACCTCGCCGGCAAGGGCCACATGTTCAGAAGCCGCTCGGACACGGAAGTCATCATCCACGCCTACGAAGAATACGGGGCCGGCTACCTGGAGTTCTTCAACGGAATGTTCGCGTTTGCGCTCTACGATGCAAACAGCCGGCTTCTTTTCCTGGCGCGCGACCGCTTCGGCATCAAGCCGCTGCACTACGGGTTTCTCGCCGACGGCTCCTTCGTCTTTGCATCGGAACTCAAGGCGGTTACCAGGCACCCCGCCTTTTCGAAAGAAATCTTTCTCCCCGCGCTCGGCGACTACTTCAAATACCGCTACATCCCCGCCGACAGGACGATATGGAAGAATATCCACAAGTTGACGCACGGCTGCTGCGCGACGCTGAACCTCGAAACCGGCCGGCTGGAAACAAGGCGATACTACTCCCTGGACGAACGGGTTCGCAACCGCCCCGCTTCGACGCTGGAAGAGGTCGAGGCCAATCTCAACGACGCCGTTGCGAAACGCCTCGTGGCCGATGTCGAGGTAGGCGCGCTTCTGAGCGGCGGCATTGATTCCAGCGCGATAACCGCTATTGCAAACGGCAAACAACGCGGCATCAAGTCCTTTTCCATCGGGTTCGAGCCGCTGGAATACAGCGAACTGCCGTTCTCGAAAAAAGTCGCCGAATATCTCGGAACAAATCACATCACAAAAACCGTCGCCGGATTCGACGACGACATTGTGACAAAACTCGCGCTCTGCTGCGACGAGCCTCTTGCCGACAGTTCCTGCCTGCCGACATACATACTGTGCGAAATGGTCTCCGGTCACGTCAAGGTCGCACTTTCCGGAGACGGCGGCGACGAGGTTTTTGCGGGATATGAGTGGTACAAGACCTATCTGAACAGTTATCGCAAGCACCTGAAATACAACGTTGCGTGGAAAATAAAAAGACTGTTCGGCGCGGACGGCCGCGTTCTTCCCGGTTTTGAAAAACGATACAACAAAATTCTGCTTGACCGTTTCACGCCGGCGCTTCTCAAAAAACTGTTCACGCCGGAAGCCGCCGGAGACGTTCTCGACGGAAACGAAAGCCTGTTCGAACGCTATACATCAAACCCCTGGTCGGGCGTGCGCGCGGTCCAGCATATCGACATGAACACCTTTATGGTTGACGACATACTGACAAAGGTGGACAGAACGAGTATGGCGCACTCGCTTGAAGTCCGAGTGCCCCTGCTCGACCACGCCCTCGTCGAGTCGGTCTTCGCGCTGGGCGAGGCGGACTTCCCGTCCGACAGCGTCGGCAAGCCCGTGCTGAAGCGCCTTGCGCGCGGACTGATTCCCGACGAAGTGATGCACAAACGCAAGCAGGGCTTCTCCGCGCCGCTGAACAAATGGAAACACTTCGACCGGATAGGCGACGAGGCAAGGGAAGGCAGTGCGGTGAAAGACGGTCTCTTGCGGCGGGATTTCGTCGCCGCCCTCCAAAACGGCTCTATGCCGCGTTCCGAGGCGATGCTCTGGATGATTTTTGTCTTCGAGATGTGGTACAGACGGTGGGTGCGCAAATGACGCAGAACGCCGACAACCGAATGATAATCACCTGCGACGGGAACATACCCTCCCGCTACGCGCACAGCATCAACGTTATGAAAATGGCTCAGGGCTTCCACCGGGCGGGACTGGACGTTACCGTCGTCTCGCTGCTTTCGCTTCCGAACATCCTGATGCGGCGGAGGGTCAAAAACATACACGCCTTTTATGGCATCGATGATGATATAAAAATCAAACTCCTGCCCGTCTTCAACCGCGATTTCTTCAGGAAAACCACGGGTGCAAAGGGATTCAACAAAAAGGCCGCGAAATATGTCAAAAAGGTCGCCCCCGCATTCGCATACTGCCGCTCCTTTCTCACGCTGTACTATTGCATCCGGCAGGGCGTGCCGGCGATTATCGAGACGCACACCGCTAACTTCGACCATCCAGCATTGAAGAAGGTCTACGAGATTGCCGGGGACAAGGCCTTCCTCGGAATGGTGACAATCAGTGAAAGCATCAAGAAGGAGCACATCAGGAGAGGAATAGCGGGGAACAAGATACTCGTGCTTGAAGACGGCGTGGACCTGGACAGTTTCGATATCGATGATGACAGGGAAAGATGGCGAAGGCATACCGGAATGCCCCGGGACAAGAAGATTGTCCTGTATGCAGGCAGCCTTTACCGGGAGAAAGGCATTGAGCACATTCTTCTCACGGCGAAGAAACTGCGACCCGAAAAAGCCATTCATTTTGTAATTGCGGGCGGCAACGCGCCGCAGGTCGAGCACTGGAAAAGTTATTGCATAGGGGAAAAAATTGACAACGTTACATTTACCGGCTTCGTGAATCCTTCGGAAATCCCGAAATACCTTAAGGCCGCTGACGTACTTGTCATACCGTATGATTTGTCTGTTGAATACAAAGTGATGGATATCAATACCACATCTCCCATCAAACTGTTTGAATATATGGCCTCGAAAAGACCGATTGTCGCTACTGACATTCCCACGATTACCAAGATCATCAGCCACGACGAAAGCGCCATGCTTGCCGAGCCGAACGACATTGACGAACTCGCGCGATATGTTCTGGAACTGACCGGCGATTCGCGAAAGGCCGAACAACTCGCCGACAGGGCGTATGCCCGCGTCGCGCCATATTCCTGGACGCAAAGATGCAGAACGATACTGGACATCATACAATGAGCAAACGCGCGCCATGGGACAAACGATGAAAAAGTTAGTCGAAAAAATCCTGCGCGCCATCCCGGTTCTGCGCTCAAACCGCAAAACCGGTCCTCATTCCCGCAAGATGAAGCGCCTCGCGGGGCGGCTTAAACCCGGCGACATCGCCATCGACTGCGGCGCCAACGTCGGCGAGGTAACGGCTCTTATGGCGGCAGGCGGCGCGGCCGTCTATGCCTTCGAGCCAAACCCGTTCGCCTTCGCGCTGCTTAAAAAGCGATTCGACGGCGCGCCGAACGTCACCTGCTTCAACAAGGGGGTATGGGTCAGAGACGAAACGCTGAAAATGTACCTGCACGTGCGTTCCGAAGAGGATGAAATAAAATGGTCAACCGGCTCGTCGATTCTTCCCTTCAAGGGCAACGTAAGCCCCGACAGGTGCCTGCGCATCGAGGTAATCGACCTGGCCGGATTCATACGCTCCCTCGGCCGAAAAGTGGCGCTCCTGAAAATCGACATCGAAGGTGCGGAGTGCGAGGTGCTCGAACGCCTCATCGAAGAAAAACTGTATAGCGAAGTGAATTTGACGCTGGTCGAAACCCACGAAAAAAAAATCCCCCTGCTCAGGGAAAAAACAAACAGAATCCGGCGGATGCTCTCGGACAGTCGAATCAGAAACATCAAACTGAACTGGTTGTAACTTTTCCGCCTATAAACAGAGGCTGCAAATGAGCGGTGAAATATTCATACCGTTTGGAAAACACACATCGGTGGGCGGGCCGGCTACCTTTATGAAAAACCTGAAAAAGGCGCTGGACGAATGCGGCTACAGGTATGCGAAAAGCCCCGGAGGAGCCCGCGGCATATTCTTCCCGATTGCCTATCGAAGAGAAACCCTGAGGAAATTCAAAGAACGGAATCGACCGGTCATTCAGCGTCTGGACGGTGTCTACTATCCCTCCAAACACGGCGACGGATACGCCGAACTGAACGAAATAATCAGGGATATTTACCTTAACTACTCAGACTTCATCGTCTTTCAAAGCGAGTACAGCAAACAGCAGTGCTTCGCAATGTTCGGAGAAAAAGACCGGCGCGAGTATGCCGTCATTGTCAACGGCGTGGACGCTGATGTGTTTTATCCCGCCGTCGACAAACGCGAAACAAGGCCGGAAACAATCAAATTTCTGACCACGGGCAGTTTCAGGAATGAAGATATGCTCGCCCCGATTGTTCTTGCCCTTGATTCGCTTGTTGGAGAATTCAACTTCAGTCTGACGATTGCAGGACCAATAACAAACGAATCTCTCGGCAAATATCTGGAGAGAGATTACATAGACTATGTCGGCGTCAGGAACCCGGAAGAGGTCGCCCGTTTGCTGCGAGAGTCGGATGTGTTTCTGTTTTCCAGCCTCAATCCCCCGTGCCCGAACTCCGTGCTGGAGGCGATTGCGACCGGCATTCCCGTGGTCGGATTTGAAGACGGCGCACTTCCCGAACTGCTCCCGTTCTCAAAAAATCTTCTTGCGTACGTATCCGATGACGTTTTCAAAAAGGCGGAAGACCTCCGCCCGGAAAAACTCGCCGAAAAAATCAGGTTCGCCGAGGCAAACTATGAATCCTGCCGCCGGAAGGCTCTTGAACATTGTAATCAATATTCGATGCAAAAATGCGCCCGCAGGTACACCGCTGTTTTTGAAAAATGCCTCGCAATGACACCGGCCGGCCGCTCCTCATCTCCCGGGATTGGACGAAGACTGCTCGCGAAAATCGCCTGCCTTCTCTTCTCCGTCATCCCCGGCGGACGGCGCACGGCGGCGAAAATTCTCAAGACGTTCCTTGAAAAATATTCAGACAGACTGAAACCCGCCGAGGCGCTCAGGTTCCTCTTCGATGTCGATGCGCAAATATACGGACTGCTCGGAAAACATTCAATCCGCTACGGCGGCGGCGTTCACACGAAACATCGCCACATCGGTTATCACAACTTCTTCATCTCCAATATAGAACCGGCTTCCAGAATCCTCGACATCGGCTGCGGCAACGGCGCGCTTGCTTTCGACATTGCATCCGGCGTAAGAGACGTCCGCATCTGCGCCGTTGACATTCTCGAGACAAACATCGCCGGGGCAAAAAAACACTTCGCCGCCGAAAATATCGAATACGTCTGCGGCGAGGCCCCTGCCGCCACGCCGGAGGGGGAATTCGACGTTATCGTGCTTTCGAATGTACTTGAGCACATCGAACGGCGGGTCGAATTCCTGCAAACGCTCTCGCAAAAACACAAACCGAAGAAGTATCTCATAAGAGTCCCGATGTTCGAGCGCGACTGGACGGTCCCGCTCAAAAAGGAACTCGGGCTTGATTACCGTCTCGACGCGACTCATTATGTCGAATACCGGCAGGAGGATTTCCGGAAAGAGATGGATGATGCCGGCCTCCGGGTCGAGCACTGTGATATAAGGTGGGGCGAAATCTGGGCTGTTGCATCGAGAACGATTCGGGGAGGCATCTGATGGACAGGCCGCCCGTCACGGTCCTGATGCCCGTTTACAACGGCGAAAATCACCTGAGAGAGGCCGTTGACGGCATCCTTGCCCAGACGTTTTCCGATTTTGAATTCCTGGTCATCGACGACGGCTCAACCGACGGCACCCCCCAAATCCTGCAATCTCTGCAGGACGCCCGGATATCGGTCATACGCAACGACACAAACGCCGGCCTCGCCGCGTCCTTGAACAAAGGTATCCAACTCGCACGCGGCGATTTCATCGCCCGGATGGACTGTGATGATATCTCCCTGCCCGCGCGGCTGGAAAAGCAGGTCGCGTTTATGAACGCGAACAAGTCTGTGGGCGTCTGCGGCACCGGTGCAATCTGCTTTGGCGATGGAAAAGAGCGGCGATGGCGCCACCCCGCATCCGATGCGGCCATTCGAGCCAGGCTGTTCTTCGGCAACAGCATTGTGCATTCATCTGCGATGATAAGACGCTCCGTGCTCACGGACAACAATCTCGGATATGACGAGTCGCTGGATTGTGCGCAGGATTACGACCTCTGGACGAGAATCTCTCGACACACAAAACTTACAAACCTGGACGAGCCTCTCGTCAGGTATCGTGTCCATAAGTTCGGCATTACCGGAACCACGCCGGAGAAGGATGACTTTATCACCCCCATACGTCTGGTGCAGTTGCGCAGACTTGTTCCTGAACCGTCTGACGACGAAGTGTGTGCACACCTGAATCTGTGTGCAT
>JBDRIB010000250.1:0-9929 GCA_043816375.1 Planctomycetota bacterium
CACCGTTTGCGGCGGGACGGCCGCCGGCCTTTTGGAAAAGAAGAGCGGCACAAGCGCCCTGCAGCGCTTATGCCGCTCTCGCATTCATCAGATTGCGTTTATCTATACCATTTTCTTGAAGGCCTGTCCCGGTTTGAAACCGACGGTCCTGCTCGCCTTGATCTTGATGGGTTCTCCGGTCTGAGGATTCCTGCCCATCCTGGCCTTGCGGCTCTTGACGGTGAATGTCCCGAAACCGATGAGCGTTACGTTGCCGTCGCGCTTCACCCCTCTCTTAATGCTCTCAAGGACAAGGTTCGTTGCCCTCTCGGCCGCCGCCTTTGACGTCTTGGTGTTTTTGGCGACTGTGGTAATAAGTTCGGCTTTGTTCATCTGCTCTCACCCCCCTTCTCTTGGTGAAAACTGCACATCGTCGAATCCCTTGATTTACAAGGAGCTCGGGGCTGCGCCCCGCCAAATCCCGCTCCAGACGTGGAGATTAAAGCACTGGCCCGGCACATGTCAACAAAAAAATCCCCGACACGCAAAAAAACATTTTGCGCGTCGGGGCACGGACCCCTGTATTTACGCGATTTCCCGAGGATGATTAGCCTCTTTGTGTCACCTTTCGTCCGGAAACCGGGAATCACTCAGCGGACGGATTGAGGCGGTGCGAGTCCTCCGACACGCAACTTCACTTCCACTATCTGCTCGCTTATCGCGTCCAGTTTGACTTCCAGTCGCTGCACATCGCGCCGGTATTCCTCCGATTCACGTCTGATTCTGGAGTCGGTATCTTCGTTCACCTGCAGGCGCATCTCGAGCATCTTCGCCTCCAGGGCGACGACCGACATTCTTGTTGCCGCAATTTCCTCGCGCACGTCGGCGAAGCGTCTTTCCTGTTGGGTCTGACTTATCAGTTCCCTGCCCCAGTATCCGCTGCCCAGGCCTATCAGAAGCCCGGCCAGGGCGACGAGGAGTTTCGGCTCCACGCGCCAGCGTGTGTCGGGCACGTGCGGTTTTGTCCCGGACAGTGCTGTTGCCGCGCTCATTTTTTTCTCCTCTCGGCGATTTTCTTGAACAGATTGATAAGGAACGCCGCGACGCCTTTTGCGTTGAGGCTCACCTCGCGTTTGACTTCCTTGTTGTCGGTTCTTTCGATCGCTTCAATGACGACCTGAAGGCCGCGTTTAAGACCAACCGAGACGAAAATCAATGCAAGCCACGCCGCCAGTTCCACCAGCGTTCGTACCAAATCTTCCTGGTTCATAAGCACCTCCATTGGCTGTGATTGTCACAGTGATTGAATAACGAATGCTTTTCCTCGCAGCAGCAACCCTTCAATAAGGCCGACAGCCGCGTCGAAGATGTCCTTGAATCCCTCGTCCACTTCGATTGACTTTTCGATTTGCGCTATTATTTGCTCCATTTCGGCCTCCGACACGGCGGCCTCCGCGAGCACAAGCGAATCGAGGTTCGGCGTGCCGCTTGTTTTGTAAGGGCCGACGGCGGCCAGTTCCTGTTCGATTTTTGCAACAGCGCCGGCGATTATCTGTTCTTGTGTAGGGTTCATTTTGTTTCTCCCAGGGTTTGGTCGATGCGTCGTATCATTTCGGCGACATCCTGAGCGGAGACGAATTCCCGCGAAAGGTATTCGCCGAGTATCTCGTTAAGGCTCACGGCGTTGTCGAGGTCTTTGAGGGCGGCGCGAAACTTCTCCATATGCCTCTGTATCCGGGCTTTTTCTTCGGAGCGGGCATTTCCGGCGAGTGCAATTTCCTCTTTCGCCTGCGTGAGCGGCACCCTGTCCGCTTCGTCGGCGAGCGCCGCCAGTCGCGCGTCGAACTCCCGGTCTATCTGGGTCGTCAGTGCCAGTTCGAGGTCTGCCAGGCTTGCCTCGACAAAGGCCGTGATGTTGCGGCGGGCGTTCGTCAGCGAGAGGCCCTGTTTCTCCTGGGCCAGTTTTACCGCTGCGGGGACCCTTGAGGCGCAGCCCGTGAGCAGCAGCACGACAACGATGGCGATAGCACGAGTCTTCATTGTTATTCTCCTAAAATGGTTATGCTTCCCGGCGGCAGAGAGCCGTTTGATTGCAGATGCTGGAAGAGCGCGCGCTTTATCTCTTCGAATCCGTTGAGCAGGCTGACGGAGTCGGGCGCGCCGATATTCAACACTAACTCCCTGTGTTTCTGGAACGAACCGGCGTCCTGTGTGCCTTTCTCGATGTGAACCTGGATGATGGGCGCTGCGAAACCGGGCACCGAGATGTCCGCGACGTTGAATACCTTGACGCTTTTTATCTGCGCGCAATCGGTTCTTTGCGTTTCGGGTGTTTCGAACGACAGCATTTTGTTCTCCTTGATATGAGAGACCGTCAGAATCAAGACGACGTTGCAGGTCAAAGCCTTTCTGGCACCGCGAGCCTGGTGACAGTCACCAATCTACGAATCTCGCCCCCCCCCGTACGGGGGACTCGATTCCGTAATTGGTGACAGTCACCGTTCGCAAATCGAGTGTCTGCGTTTCGGGTGTTTCGAACGAGAGCATTTTGTTCTCCTTATGATGTTCTTGCGGGGTCAATAAGGACCTTGAACCGCACGCATTCCGCGATGCCCCACATTCCCAGGGTCTCCATATGGGGTGATGTCGTAGAGTTTACGTCCCACGGACTGCGCAGGACCTCGAAAAAGGTAAGCGTCTTGTTGATGTTAATTGCGCCGAATTCAAGGTATGAGCTAAATCCCACCCATATCGTAGAATATTGCAGGTGAGAAATGATGTTGACTCCGTAAACCGTGGGCATATCCGGAGCGGATTTCATTTCACCTGCTATTCGGATTTTGTTTACGTCCGTCACGCCTCCGGGAACATAGCCGATTGGTTTTTCATAGTCGAGACACTGCGACGGGTGATAGGCGGGGTCGCCGGCAACGGGGTCGGGGATGGGTGTCCGCCCGTAGTATATACGGGTCTTGACGGGGTACACATAACCCATTCCACCGTTGTCGCCAAGTTGGTGCCAGTTGTCCTCATTGTGGCCGGCGAATTCCGTCGTCTCGACGTCGATAAAACTGCCGTGTACCCAGCCGGTGAGCCAGTCCGGGTGGTGGTCGTTGTAGCGCATATCGATGAGCGGCCCGACATTGTCGAGGATGTGTCGGTGCATATTGCTGTCGATGTCCGTCACCTCGCCGAAGGAAATCTCCTCGTAGGTTGTGCTCTCTTTTTCCGCCTCCGGCCTGCTGTCCTTGACTATGATGACGCCTGCGTGATGTGCGTTGATTACCTCAAGGGACGGGTTCTCAATCCCTCCGGGCTCATCGGCGGAGATATCGCCGCTCTGTCTGGCGCCTTGCAGGTTGCCTTCGCGGGCGAGATACGTCGCGCGGCGGTTGTTTTCGGGATAAGAAAGCAGGCGCGGAAGAGTCGTGCGCTCCTCGTATGAGTCGGGTGAGGCGGGCGGTTCGAAGTCGTCGAAGCGCAGATGTGTCGTGATGGTATCTTTCGCGCTCCACTGTACCGAGTCAATTGAGCCGTTCGGATTTATGTTGTGAGCGCCGGCGAGCCGGATGTCGGCGTTAAAGGCGGAGGGGCTCATCGCCAGTATCGCGTCGGCTATTTCGTCGGCGATGTCGTCAAGGACGTTCTTGTTCATATTCACGCCCAGTAAACGCCGCAGTGTGAGGTCTCCGCGCTTTATTGCGAGTATCGCGGCCTCGCTGAGAGGCGGCGGGGATGTCTGGTCGGTTTTCTGGTAGTAGTAGAAATCATCGTTGCCTTTTAACTCGTATGCAAAAGTCAGGTTCACGTTGCCGAGCCAGGAGAGGAGTTTCGTGTCGCTCAGTATCGTCACTTCGGGGTCGAGCAGCGTGCCGACGCGCTTGCCGAAGACGACAAGGCCGCGGCGATGATCGATTCGGAACGACGTCCTGGGCGGTTCCGGGTCGAGCAGGTTTTCAAAGCCTCCTGCGGGCGCTTTCTGATAGTAGCACGCCTTGACACAGGGACGCTTGCGGTAGCCCTGGTCGTCAAGGCTGTTGAGTGTTTTCAGCACGGGCAGGAGGTCGGCGTTCGCGCGGGAGGAGTCGTCGGAGTACAGGCCGGTGTTCGGCATGCGGAAGTATTTGAAGACGCTTTTTTCCGCCAGGGCCTGCGCCTCTTCGGCGGTGTATCCGGGACCGCCCGTGATGTTGGAAAAAGGCCTTCCCAGCAGGGCGGATTTGCCGAAGCCTGTCCCGTCATCCGGATCATACGGGTCAGGCACATAGGCGAGGTATGCAAGTTTGCGAATTTCTCCGTCAACATCGATACCCACGGCCTCGAGGGATGTTGTGATTTCGTTCTGAATCCTGTTGCCGACGACTTTGACGTAGTCCGGCTTGTCGTAGTATGTGATGCCCGCCCCTTCGTTGATTTTGTATGTTTCCTGCAGAGACGGGTAGGCGCCGGACCCGATTTTGACAATCATAGCCCGGTTGTCGCTGACGCGCAGACCGATGCCGAAGTTGATTTCTTCGCACATTTCCTGAAGCGCGACCGCCGGGTTCTCGTTTTCCCACTCTTTGTTCAGCGGGATGTGGGTGGTGGATTCTATTGGAATCTGCGATACGTTTTGTTCGCCCATTCCCTCCAGGAGGTCGCGCGCGATGTCGTCAAAGGAATACAGAACGTACTGTGGCGGATTGCCGGGGATATACTGCTTCACCGTGTCGGGGTCGTAACGCACGTCGCCATCGTTGTTGGAGACGACCACGTTGTAGCGTCCGGTGAACGTGCGGTAATGCCACTTCCATCGCCGGTCTTTCAACTCCACGCGAATCAGCGAGGTGCCTTCGAGTCCCTGGATTTTCCTTGTTTTTTCTATTTTCAGATTTGCTATGGTGACGGACGTGCCGGCGTCGGCTATTGTGAGATCGCCATTGCCCCAGAGCGGCTCCTGCCACTGGTCGCCGGTCATCACGACATATCCGCGTGACGGCGTTATGCCCAGTTGCATCTTGAAGTGCGCCTCAACGAGTTTCATTCCTTCAAGAGTCAATTCTACCGCGTTGTCGGTCATTTTTTCTCTCCGCTCTGTGTGGGATGTTCGTTATTCAAACACGGTTCGTTTCGCGGGCCTGTAGGTCAGAAGCCCCGGAACCGTCGAGGCCGACGCAAACTCGTAGGCGTATTTCCACTCGACTTTCCAGTCGATGAACTGCTTGTCGGCGTTAAGAGTCGGCGCGTGATATGTGATGACCGGCCGTTCGGAATAGTGCGACGAAGCGAAAAGCGGGCCGGCGGGGTCGGGGTATGAATCCAGCCCGACCGCACAGCCGTACTGTTCGGCCTGGTAACTCTGTGCGCCTCCGACGAATTTGTACGGCGTCTCTCCGGCGTAGTTGATGGTGACGAAGGATGTCGTGTTGAAGCCGTTGCGGAAGAGAAGCGTTTCGGTGAAGGCGATGAGGTTCGGCTCCTGGTCCCCGGGGTCGTCGTTGGCATTCAGGCGATAGACGTACCTGAATCGAACCGAATTGTCGAAGTCGTTCGGCTCGATTTCCTGCTCGCAGATGAAGATGTTCTGGCCGGAGGGCTTGTAGTTCAGCGCAGCGGCGGCGGCGCCGGAACCGGTAAACTTCCCTTGCACGGTAACACGCTGCAGGCCGTCGTTGTCGGTGTGCGTGGTCGTTGTGGTGTGGCCTTCGACGGTGTCGGCGGGGAGTTCGGGGTTGAGTTCCCTGTCCGTGAAGGCGTAGTCGAGTTGCACGTCTTCGTTGTCCACGCTCCAGGTCTCCCGAACCCGCGCATAGCCCGGCGGGGTGCCCGGGTCTGCCGAGGACAGTTTGCCTGCGGCGCTGGTGCCGAACTCCGTTTTCAACTCTCCTTCCTTTGTGAGCGTGGTCAGCCCTCCCTCGTCCACCTCGTATTTCAAGGTGAATCTCTGGTCGATTACGCCTTCCTCTGCCTCGGCCCTGAATCCTTCAAAGACGACCTCGAAGTAGACAGTGGTTCCGTAATCGCCGCCTTTTTCGGGCAGCGTGCAGGATACGACCCGGGGTCCGCGCTCGACATCCGCGGCCTTCATCGATTGCAGTTCCGTCGGGCCCTGACTGTCTTCCAGGACCAAATCAAGTTCATCGGTCACCAGCAACGCTCGCCACGAATCGACGGCGGTGTTGACCTCTGTCACGGAATTGCCCGTGATATGGTCGCGAATCGTCCATTTCTCTTTCCAGCCTGTGCGGGTTGAGCCGTTTGCACCGAGCAGTGACTGGAAGTTGATGACGAGTTGCGGGTCGCTGAAGTATTGAGAGCCGTACTTGATTCTAAGCATCTTCGGTCACCCTGTAGGTTTGGATGGTTTTTTAAAGGCCCGGTAAGAGCGCCCCTCATAATTGGGGGGCGGATATGCACGGTATGGTCGTAAGGCGGGGAAAATCTTCGGAACCCCGGAAAAAATAAATTGGTGACAGTCACCAATTTATTTCTTGCAACTTCTTTCCATATATGCAATAAAATTAGTGACTGTCACCAATTTATTTGGCAGTTTGGTTGTTTTTTTTGTCGAAGCGGACGGTGTGTGAAAGTGCTGAATGTCGATTGCGAAGGAGAGATTTATGGCCCGACAGGCAAGAGAGGTTGCCCCTGAGTACCACCATCACCTCGTCCAGCGAGGGAACAACTCAGAACACGTCTTTCTGGACAGAAAGGATTACCTCCGGTACCTGGATCTGCTGGAGAAATACTCAATCAAGTATCAGGTCAAGATACTGGCCTACTGTCTTATGAGTAATCATGTGCACATCCTTGTCGTTCCGGCTGCGACGGATTCGCTTGCGGGGATGATGCGCTCTGTTGCCGGGCGCTATTCCCTTTACTTCAACAGGAAGTATGGGAGAAAGGGGCGGCTGTGGGAGTCAAGATTCTATTCTTCGGTTATCGAGGCTGACTCCTATCTATGGTCTGTTGCGCTTTACATCGAGTGGAACCCGGTGCGTGCCGGTGTGGTTGCAGCGCCTGAGTCCTGGCGTTATTCAAGCGCAAAACATCATTTGTCGGGGGAAGGCGACCCGCTGATTAACGAAGTGCTCTTCGACGAGTCGGATATGAAGGCATACCGCAAACTTCTCAAGGAAGGTCCCGATGAAGAGCAGGCGGAGGAGATTCGCAGGAACACCCGCAAATGCAAGCCAATAGGCAGGCCGGGGTTTATAACGCTCCTCGCCCAAACCTTGGGTATTCAGCCTCGCCGCAAGGTCGGTCGTCCCAAAGGCAGCCGCAAGAAGTAACCTCTTAACCTCCCAAAACCAAAATAAATTGGTGACAGTCACCAATTTATTTATTGTAACCCCTTGTGGCAAATAGAGAAAAATTGGTGACTGTCACCAATTTATTGACAGGAAAAAGGCGCGTCTTCGGGACGCGCCTTTTTTGTTTTCTCGGTTCTTTCTTGATTGTCAGGGACCGGGCTCTGGCACGGGCTATTCGGGCTGCTCGGCTTTCATCATTTCCACGGCGACTTCCAGGGTTTCACTGCCGCGCTTGATGGTTAGTTTTACTTTGTCGCCGACGTTTTTGCGGCGGAGCAATTGCCTCGTCGCCGTGATGTCCGGCACGGACGTGCCGTCTATCTTCAGGATTATATCGCCCGCCTTCAGCCCGGCCTTGTCAGCGCTGTAGTCTTCGATTACCTCGTCTATCTTCGCACCGGGGCCGGGGAACGCCTGGTCGAACACCACGCCGAGCAGCGCTTTGTCGGGATTTGCCCATGGAACGGGGATTCGTTCCGATTTGAAAGACAGCACCTTCGCCTTTTCCCCTCTCTTTATCCTGACTTTGAACTTCGTATCTTCCGGCCAGGTGTGGATTGCCCGAAGGAAACAGGAGTTGGTCTTAATTGCGTTGCCGTTCACCTCGATGACGACATCTCCGGTTTTGAAGCCGGTTTTTTCGGCAAGCGTGCCGGGCTCCACGGCTTCGACTATGGCGCCCTTGCCGTCCGGCGGGAACGGCTCAAAGGTCAATCCGTTGATTGTTCCGTGATAGGCAAAAGTGTGTTTCCGAAGCAGGGGCAGGAAGCGCTTAATCTGGTTGATGCTGACGGCATATCCCACGCCTGTGTTGGAGCGATGGCCAAAGCGCGAGAACATCAGGCCGTTTATGCCGAGCAGATTTCCGTTGATGTCAAACAGCGGCCCGCCGGAATTGCCGGGGTTGATGGAGGCGTCGATCATAATCGCGTCGGGGTATGCCGGGTCCTGGTTGCCTTGCGTGGCGATGTAGCGGTTCCCGGCGCTCGCGAAGCCAATGGTAATCGTGGGTTGGGCATCTCCGAGGGAGAGGCTGAAGGGATTGCCCACGGCAATGACTACCTGTCCCTGTTCCAGATTGTCGCTATCGCCCATTTTTGCGTACGGGAATTTTTCATTGCTGCCTTCAGGCGGCTCTATTTTGCATAGAGCCGTGTCGCCGTAAGGGTCGTAACTTATCTTGCGGGCGGTGTAGCTTTTCCCGCTCGTCAGCAGAACCGTGGTTGTGTCTGTCTGCCGGAAGATTTGCGCAGCCACGTGATAGTTGGTCAGAAAGTAGCCGTCCTCGTCGATTATCACGCCAGAGCCGCCGCCCACGCTCACAAAGGTCGGCGTTACTCTTGCAACGGTCTCCCGGAGGCCGTCCTGTATCTCCAGCGCCTTTTGCACGTCCCCGTCCGGGTGCGCCGCCTGTGACGTTCCGCTGAAGACCGACAGGAAAAGGACAAAGAAAAGAAGGACTGCTGCCGTGTTGAATTTTCTGGTCGTATCAGTCATTGTTGGATTCCCGGGTACGATAGTTTTCAGAAAATGCCCAAATGGCCGTTATCGCCGGGCGCAGGTTTTGAACGGAGTTGATTGCCGTCGTCAGGTCTGCGCCTACTGGCCGGCGGGGCGAGCCTTGAGAGTCGCCTTGAGCACCTTTGTTTCCTCGCCTCGCTTGATTTTGAATTTTACCTTATCCCCGACTTTTTTGGCCTGGATGGCGTTTGCCAAATCTCTGAAGGTGCGCACCGGTCTGCCATCGAACTCTATGATGAGGTCGCCCGGCTCGAGTCCCGCGTCCTTGGCGGCGGAACCGTCGATTACCTGTCGAACCAGCACGCCGTCGTTTCTGGTGTAAGCGGGATCCGGAGCGACGCCGAGAAACGCCACTTCCGGCGCCTTGATGACCTTGCCTGCCTTCAGGTCGTCGAGCATCGCCAGAATCTTTTGAGCAGTGTTGGCAAAACCAATGCCCGACGACAGCCCGAACGGGTAGGCGACCCTTGAGGTGGAAGGTCTTATAAACCCTACAAGGCCCAGGAAGTTGCCTTCTATGTCTATCACCGGCGCACCGGAGTTGCCGTAGTTTACCTTGGCGTCAATCTGCAGGGCCTCGACGCTGGGGCTCAGTCGTTTTACCGCGCTGACTATGCCGAATGTCTGCGAGTGGCGGCGAACATTTTCCGTGCGGCTGACGACCAGTACGTACGTGCCGACCCTCGTTTCTTCCTCGGACTTTTTCATCTCGATGTAGTGGAGCGTCTCCGGTTCGCCCTGGATTTTAAGCAGCGCCACGTCCAGCAATTCGCTGCGGCCGAGCAACTTCGCGTCGTAGCGCTTGCCGTCGGCGAGGGTCACGGCGATTTTCTCCACCGCTCCCTCGACGTTGAAGTTGCTTGTAAGCACGTGTCCTTCCCCGTCAATGACCACGCCGGTGCAGGGACCGTAAGGCCGCTGGTTGTAGCCATAGGCTCCGCCCTGAGTCACAGACATCATAGGCTGCGAGGGGACTTCCGTGTAGGGCTGTTCGTCCTTTCTTGTCACGCGTATCTGCACGACGGAGCGGGCGGCGGTTTTGCCCGCCTCTATGAGGGCGGTCTGCAGAGACTCTGCATCGCTTTTGGCCCACGCCGAAGTTGCGGGCGTCCACAACAACAAACAGGTCAGTATAGC
>JBDRIB010000251.1:0-2519 GCA_043816375.1 Planctomycetota bacterium
CGAGCAACCAGGACCGCGACTTCTTCGCAGTAGCGCGCGACCTCCTGAACAGCCTTTATACGGGCAGGACGATGGTCCGGCTCGTAGGCGTGACGCTCAGCGAACTCAGCACGACGGGCTTTCACCAGGGTGATTTCTTCACATTCGAAAAATACCTCAAGAGGAAACGGCTGTACAGCGCCCTGGACGGGATACGCGGCAGGCACGGCTTCAGTGCCGTTATCGCCGGGCCTTCCATTGCGCTGATGGATTCGGTCAGGCGCGACGGCCGCGGCTATGTCCTGCGAACGCCGTCGCTCTCACGATAAACAAGCGGGGAATCAGACGCCGGGGAAAAGCGAACGGTGACAGTCACTAATTACGGAAGCGAGCCCGAAGGGCGAGGTTCGTAGATTAGTGACTGTCACCGTTCCCAACAGGCCGAAAAGGACCTGACACGAAACCTTCGGCCTCTTTTTTGTTTGCCACACACCGCAGGAAGGATAGAATTGTTGTACATCAATCCTTCTCGGAGGCAATCATGGCCAAAAGGACGCATTTCAGAATTGCGGTGGCGACGGCGGGATTCAAGGGCACGCTTTCGGCGACTGAGGCGGCGAAGGCTGTCTGCGCGGGCTTCAAGAGGGCCTCGAAAATATTCCTGCCCCTTCCGATACCGGTTGCCGACGGAGGCTCGGGCACGGTTGACGCCGTGCTTGCGGCCAGAGGAGGACGGAAAATACGCGCCCGCGTCGCCGACCCTCTCGGCAGGCCGATTACCGCAAAGTATGCAATCCTGAATGACGGAAAGACCGCCGTTATCGAGATGTCCGCCGCTTCGGGAATGTCGCTTCTGAAAAAATCCGAACTGAACCCGATGCGCGCGACGACCTTCGGAACCGGACAACTCATCCTTTCGGCACTCAATCACGGCGCGCGAAAAATCATCGTCGGCATAGGCGACAGCGCCACGGTGGACGGCGGCGCGGGAATGGCGACCGCGCTTGGAGCGCGCCTGCTCGATAACCGTGGTAAACCGGTACCGCCGGGAGGCGGCGGGCTTGCGAAGTTACACGCGATTGACGCCGGCGGAATCGACCCGCGCATCAAAAGAACGAAAATTCTCGTCGCCGCCGATGTGAATAATCCGTTTCTCGGGAAGAACGGCGCGGCGCGCGTCTTCGCCCCTCAAAAAGGCGCAACGCCGTCGCAGGTCAAAAGACTCGAAGGCAATCTTGTTCGCTTCGCCCGAATCATCAAGCGCGACCTCGGTGTGGACGTGCGCCGGATGAAACATAGCGGTGCCGCCGGCGGCCTGGGCGCGGGGCTGTGCGCGTTTCTCGGCGCCGAGTTGTGCCCGGGCGGCGAAACGATTGCTGAACTGACGGGCCTGCGCAAACTGCTTCGCGGATGCAGTCTCGTTATCACAGGCGAAGGCCGAGTTGATTATCAGACCGCTTCGGGCAAGGCGCCCGCCTGCGTCGCGAAAACCGCGCGCGAACTGCACATCCCGGTTTTCGCGTTTTGCGGGACTGTCGGCGATGGCTGGGAGAAATTGCATAGACTCGGCGTGAGCGCCGTTTTTGCGGCATCAGATGGAGAGAAAAAAGCCGTTCCCACCAAAAAAACCGCCTCTCGGCGGCTTGTCTCGCTCGCCGAAAGGGTTGGCAGGCTCCTGATTGAATGCGCGGAACCTTGTCGAAGGTGACTGTCACCAATTACGGAATCGAACGAGCCTGGCGAGAGAGATTCGTAGATTGGTGACTGTCACCGTTGTCAGCGCAAGGTTGGTCAGGTTGAGGAAAGAGAACTGTCCCGGGGGTCACTGTTTTTCTTTTTCCGCCCACCAGTTTTTCCAGCGCTTGATGTCTTCGCGCTTTTCCGCCGGAGGGTCGTCGTAGCGAGGGCCCCACTTGATGTTCTCATCATAGAGTCTTTTCGCCATCTCCCGCAGAGCCTTGGCGGCGCGGTCCTGCAAGAAAGGATACGGCTCGTTTTCCATAAACCTGATTATATGCGGAATCGCTTCCGGGCCCATATGCGAAAATCCGCGCAGGATGCGCGCCCTGTCGTCAATCGAAGCATCCTTGAGTTTCTCGTTCAGAACCGGTATCGCCGATTCGCTCACCAGCGCCACGGCGGAGCCCGCGAGGTCGAGCATCTCGAAATCCTCGGCCCGCATCAACAAATCAACAAGCGCGTCACGGGCTTTGTCGGAACCAATCTTTGAAAGCGCTCCGACGGCGGGAAGGAAAAGCGGAGATGTCTCGTCACGGATTATTGCGATGATGAACTCGTCGGCAGGCTCATACCCGAGTTCGCCAAGGGCCTCGACGAAGGCGATTTGCGCCGCAAGCACTTTCTCGTCTTTCAGCGCCTTGAAAATTTCATCTCCCGCGTCTTTTGCCTTGAGTTTCGCAAGTGCCCGGGCAGACGCGGAACGAACCTCGGAATGACCGTCGCGTAGAAGGACGAAGATGTCCTTCGCCGATTCCTCATCACCGAGTTCCCCCAGCAATTCGACTGCCCCGGCACGAACT
>JBDRIB010000252.1:0-5541 GCA_043816375.1 Planctomycetota bacterium
AAGATTCCTGCCGTACGTGGCCGGCGCGGCGAGAAGAAACACACACGCAACAACAAGCGCCGCGAATTTGATGAAGCCTTTCATAACATTCCCCCTTTATAAAAGAGCCAGGAATATTCAACGCAGAATTCGCAGAAAGCCGCTGAAGAACGCAGAAAAACATCAAAAACCAGCGGGGTTTCCTCCGCACTCCCGTGCATTCCAGCATCTTCCGCGGCGAATTCACCGCGATTTAGGTTTCGTACTCACCTTTCGCTTGAAGTCCAAGCGTCTTCCAAAATTCAAAATGAGGCCGACTTCGTATTCGCTTGATTTCAGATAGTTGACCAACTGCACTTCAAAAATCTCGTTCCACGTTTCAGTAGCCTTCAACTCAACTATAACAGCATTTTCAACAACGAGGTCTGCAAAGAAATCTCCGACAACATCGCCTTTGTAGTAAACCCTGAGGTTTTTCTGCTGTTCGACCCTGAGGCCCAAATCCTCAAGTTCGCGCTTCAAGGCATTTTCATATACTTTTTCGACGAAGCCGGACCCCAGAGTCTTGAATACCGTAAGTGCCGCCCCAATAATTTTCTCAGTAAGTGCCTTGTGTTTGAATTCTTTTCCCTTGTCCTCCAATGCTATTCTCCCTTCTGCGTCCTTCTGCGCTTTTCCGCGGCTTCTGCGTTGAATGGAATTCGTTATCCCGCGGCTTTTTGGGCGGCGAGGACGGTGTTCTTGAGCAGCATTGCAACCGTCATCGGGCCGACCCCCCCGGGGACAGGGGTTATCATTCCGGCGACTTCCTTTACCGCATCGTAGTCCACGTCACCGACGGTCTTCATCTTTTTCTTGCCCTTTTCGTTGAGGACGGGCTGGCCGTTATCATCCAGTAGGGGCACGCGATTGATGCCGACGTCAATTACAATCGCGCCGGGCTTGACCATATCAGCCGTGACAAAGCCCGCGCGCCCGACCGCCGCGACGAGTATGTCCGCGTTTCGCGCGTGTCCCTTCAAATCAACCGTGCCCGTGTGGCATATCACCGGCGTAACGGAATCGATAAGCAGGAGCAGATAAAGCGGTCTGCCGACAATCTTGCTGCGGCCGATGATGGTAACTTCCTTGCCCCTGAGCGGGATGTCGAGCGATTTGATGAGTTCGTAGGCGGCCATCGCGGTGCACGGCGCGAGGTTCGGCTCGCCGTAAACCAAGTAGCCCATACTCGCGGCGGTCATTCCCTCGACGTCCTTGTCGGCGGCGATGGAGGTCTGCGCCTTCATCGGGTCGATGCCTTCGGGCAGAGGGAGTTGGATGATGATTCCGTGGACGCTTTTGTCGCTGTTCAGTTCCCCGATGTGCGCCAGTAGTCCTTCCTGCGTTGTGTCGGCGGGCAGTTCTTCCAGCGTGTATTTGATGCCGAGTTCTTCGCAGGAGCGCTTCTGGTTTCTGATGTAAACGCGCGAGGACGGGTTCTCGCCGACCTGGACCGCGACGAGATGCGGCCGGGCGTCTTTCGCCTTCAATGCCTCGATATCGCTTTTCAGTTCGGCAAGGATTTTTTCGGAGAGTGTTTTTCCATCGATAATTTTGGCCGTCATAGGCTTTTCCTTTCGGGAAGAAACAGTTATCCTATTAGAGTGGCCAGGGGAAGGGAAATGCCAGGCGAAAGAAAACGACCATCTCAAGATGTGAAGTATGCAAGCGGGTTTGATGGTCGAATTGTGAAAATTCTAACATAAACACTCTCCGACTGCAACCGAAATCTGCCGCCGGAAACAAGATGAAGGCACTTAACTGGAAGACCGCCGTGGGACTTGCGGCCGTGCTGGCCGTGGCGGGGGCGCTGCGCCTTTATGAAATCGGGTCGAAGTCGCTCTGGCTGGACGAGGTTTACAGCGAGGTGCGCACGCGCGGCGACTTCCGGGAGTCGATGGACGAGATAGTCAGACACGACGCGCCGCCGCCGTCATACCTTCTGGCGCTGTGGTTCTGGAGAAGAGGTTTCGGCGACTCCGACGCGATTCTCAGGGTTCTTTCGGCGTGCTGCGACCTTGCCACCGTTGCTCTGATTTTCCTCCTCCTGCGACATCTGGCCGGAAAGACCGGAGCATTCGCGGGCGCGATTCTCTATGCGACTTCATCGTTCGCCGTGTACTTTGCGCAGGAGGCCAGGCACTATGCGCTGTTTAATATGCTGGCGACAGCGAGCACTTTTGTCTTTGTGAAGATATTCTGGACGGAAGAGCGGACATCGCCGGTGCGCTGGCTCCTGTATGCGCTTTTGATTGCCTTGATGCTCTACACATTTCAGTACGGATTTTTTGTGCTTGCGGCGCATCTGGTTTGCCTGATTTTGCTGAGAATCTTCCAGCCCGGGAGGACGCGAAGCAAGTTCGTGCCGGGGCTGGCAATGATGCTCATGGGGCTGGTTATATTCGGGCCTTATGTGTCGGTCATTGTGTCCAAGGCGCAGGCATTGAGCGCGATGGGTGCCGCCGGTCGCGATTTCGAATTGGTGAATATTCCCCTGACAATAACGTCTCAGATGTGCGGACCGGAGGGGCTTTTGCCTTTTGAGCGGGCTTCCGTGTGGTTCTGGGTGGCTGCTGCATTGTTGACGGTATCCGTGACCGCCGGAATCCTTGCGGCACCGGACAGGAAGAGGCGCGGCATCCTGTTTGGCTCGCTGTTGATTGTTCCGTTCGTTTGCCTGCTGGTCCTGCCGTACAGGCCGCATATATTCGAGCCGAAGCACCTGATATTTCTCGGCCCGATGCTTTTCGGAGGCGCGGCGTCGTTCTTCACAGAAATGAAGGCGGGCAAAGGCAGGGCAATCCGGGCGATGGCGGGAATCGCGGTGTTTTGCGGATTGCTGGCCATAAACTGTGTAATGCTCGTGCGATACAATTCGGCGGAAACCGGGAAGGAGTCCTGGCGCGATGCGACCACGAACGTCTGCGACAACCTGAAACGCGGCGACGCCGTGCTTTTTATGCCCTTTCAGGCGAGGCTGCCTTTCGAGCGGTATCTGCCCGAAGGCACAAAAATTTATCCGCGCCGCTACGGAATCCCGACAGGCCGCGATACCGTTGGAATTACGGTACTGGCTATGTTAAAAGGGTTTGCAGATGGATTGCCGGTTTATTATTCCGAAAGAGAAGTGAGAAACAGGCTGGCCGGCGTCAGTCGCCTGTGGGTCGTTTCGCTTTCGAGCAACGTAAGCCGGGAGTTGCCGTTCATACGTCAGCGGCTGCAGCGTATCCTCGAAAGCGATTTTACTGAGGCGGAAACGCCCGGTGGCGCGGAAAGGAAATGGCGCGGACTTGCGGGCACTATCGAAGTCAGGCTGTATGAAAGACGGTAACCGGCCAACCGCGCCAACAACGAGAACGAAATTTCGTATGTGAGAACAACCCCGGCGGCAAATGCCCCGGGTAATCCCTTTTCTTCAGAGGAGGTTCATAATGAAGGCTGCCAGGATACCACTTTTGCTTCTATCCGCGATTCTCTTGCTGGTTGTCTCGACCAGTGAGCGGATTTACGCCGAGAGCGAGGCCGCCTTCAAGGTTGTGCGGAAGCCCGGAACGGTGTGGACCTTCGAGGAGAAATACCTGGAAAAGGCCTCCGCAAAAGAGACTGAGAAGAAAAAGACAACCACCTACGCCTGGGAATTCGCCGGAACAAGACGCAACACAATTTACTTCAAGAGCAAAGAAAAAGGCAGATGGAACACAATCCTCGCGCAACTCGACACCGACAGGGACCTGAAGTCATACAAGATTGACGGCAAAGACGTAACCGCGTCACAGAAAACATACCAGGAACCAATCGGCGCTTCCCAGATAAAGACCGCCGAAGAGAAGCCCTCCGGAGAAGACTGGGAGCAGGCCGTGATAGACTACATCCGGCTCATCGAAACGGAGCATATGTCAAACGAAAAATGGGAAGGCACGGTGAAAATCGGCGGAGTGGAATGCGGGGAATACTCCTTTGAGGTAAAGGATATAGAGGTTGGAGTCGGCGAGAAGAAACTTACAACCTGGAGACTTGAGGGCGGCCTGAGCGCCGTCGATGAAAAGGGCGGCAGCGAGGTCGAAATCAGGAATTACAAGGCCGCCTGGGGCGACAACTCGTGCGTCCCCGACACTGAAGAATTTGAACTGAAAATCGAGCGCAGGGAGACGGCGGACAAAAAGACCACTGTCAGCATAATCGAGCGGGAAATTAAACGGGAAACGACGGGCCTCAAGTTGCTGGACGAAAAGGAAACCGCGAAGATTGACGCGCAGATTAAGAAATGGAAAGAGGGGCGGACTCTCTTGACCGGTTCCAATATGACCCCCAAGGTTCTTTTCTCCGGACAATGGGGCGGAAAGAAGGGAATCGAAGCGGGGGAAACATTCTACTCCGCGCTTCAGGAGGACCCGGACGGCCCGCTTTCGGAGTACGTCGCCCTGTGGTTCTGGAACATCAACTATCTAACGCAGGGTAGTGTGCTAAGGGTTGAAATCGGGAAGCCCGTGCCGTCGTTACTCATCGCGAAATGGTATAACACCAAGGGGTATTCCGATGAAGACCTGAAG
This sequence comes from Planctomycetota bacterium, assembly GCA_043816375.1. GTDB lineage: Bacteria > Planctomycetota > B129-G9 > B129-G9 > B129-G9 > JBDRIB01. The sequence continues at coordinate 4,569 of JBDRIB010000252.1, forward strand.
GGCAAGGTCGTGGCCGTGGATATGTTCCAGACCTGGTGCGGTCCCTGCATTGGGTCAATCCCCCACCTGCGAGGACTCTACGACAAATACAAGGCAAAAGGATTGGTCGTCATAGGCTTAAGCACCCTTAAACCCACAAAGCCCGGTGCGATGAGCATACCAGAGGTGATTAGAACGCATAATGCTACCTATCCGATTGCGTGTGATGAAGAGTTCTATCTCTTCGACCAGGACGGCAAAGTCATTCGCCCTCCCCAAATCGGGCCGGTCTTGGCATACAAGACACACTCTTTCCTGCCTGGGCGCATCATACCGCGCGCATACGTCATTGACAGGAAAGGCATACTGCGCTGGACAGGCGACCCGATGGACCCTGAATTCCAAAAGACAATAGAAAAACTTCTGGGCGATTAGGATTGAGAATAGCCTTCGTAAGCGGATTTCTTCAGCGCCCCGGTTCTTGCCGGGGCGCTTTTTTTCGCAAACATCCGCGCAGGGCGGACCGGCGCGGGAGGATTCCCGGCCGCATAATCAATGAGGTCCAAACTCCAACCGCGTCGTTTACAATGTTTTCACTAGCCTGTTTCTCTCTATCGACAGCAGTCCTGTCTAGGAAACACGGTTGCACACAATGATGTATATATACATCATTGTGTGCAAGGCAGGAACGAGGCAAGAGGGCAACTCATTTCGCTGTATGGGGTTACCGGAATCGTTAATTGCTTGGTTCAGGGCACTCTGTAGTATATATACTACAGAGTGAATCACTGCCTAACGTGAATGCCTCTATTCTCTTAACATACGTGCTGGTCGGTCCGAATTTTAGTTGACAAACATCCGCTCTGAAAGTAGGATGTATATATACATCCTACTTTCAGAGCGGTATGCGATGGCTCCAAGAAATACAGAAAGTCTTAGTAGTGCCAAGCGTGATATAACAACGCACTTCGAGAGCGCCAGCCAGAAGGTATAT
>JBDRIB010000253.1:0-14857 GCA_043816375.1 Planctomycetota bacterium
AAAATTGTAAAGTGAAGGGGTCTGACCTTTTTACTTTACAATGAAATGGCCGGGCTGTTCCAAAGATACGGAATGTAAATGTCGATAATAGGCGTCGGTGGAGATGGAGACGGGCCGACATAAGAACAAGTAGGAGAGCGCCGATGTTGTCTCTCGTTAGACCGGTTTCGCACGCACGTCCCGGGACACCTATCGTATCTGCGGAGAGCGGCGAGAAGTATATCCTCGTGTTGTCTGAAGGACTGCGGGTGGATACGATGGTCGATTTTGACCTCTACCTGAAGTCCGAGCAGAACGACAAATTCGTTCTCTATCGCCACAAAGACCTTCCATTCGGTGCCGAAAATGCGGAGCGGCTGAAGTCGCAGAAAGGCACGCAGCTTTTCATTGATGCCGCCGACCGGGAGAGGTATCTGGCTTACATCGAGCAGCATCTGCCGGAGATACTGGCCGACGGCACGATAGCCAGGGACGAGAAAAGCGTTCTCCTGTACGAATCGGCCTCCAGTATGGTCAGCCAGATGTTCCGCAAGCCCGAAGCCCCGGAGAACCTGCGCAGGGCCGGTGATATGGTCACTAATGTGAGCGGGTTCATCATCGGCGACAAAGAGGCCTTCCAAAATCTCTTTTCAATTGCCTCCCATGATTACTATACCTATACGCATTCGGTCAACGTGTGCACATACGGTCTCGCGACGGCGGCTTCGATGGGCATTGAGAACCGGGACATACTGCACGATTTCGGCGTCGGTGCGCTGCTGCACGACATAGGCAAGGCGAAAATAAGCGAAGATATAATCTGCAAGCCCGGCTCGCTGGACACGAACGAGTGGGAGGAAGTCAAACGCCACCCATTATACGGCGGCGAATTGTTGAAGGTGTGCGGCGGAGTCTCGTCCGGGTCGATGGAAGTAGTGCTGGGGCATCACGAGAAAATAGACGGCAGCGGCTATCCGGAAGGCCTGAGCGGGAGCGAAGTCCCGATGTTTGCCAGGCTTGCCGCCGTCGTGGATGTTTATGACGCGCTAACGACGGTACGTTCATACAAGAACGCGATGAATTCTTTCGATGCCCTTATGCTGATGGGCGAAAAGATGGGCAAACAACTCGACCGTGACGTGTACGAGCACTTCGTATGGCTGATTAAGGAGTGAGGGGGCTCCTATTGCGTCCCGCCCTGTGCGTCCACCTTCTTGCGCAATGACGTTTCAATTATGCGAAGAACCTCCTCCGGCCTGCACGGCTTCTCCAGGCAGTCTTCCGCCCCGCAGTTCATCTCTTTGATATACATATCCAGATCAAGCGCGTCGGAGAAGAATACGACCTTCACATCCCTGCCCGTGGATTTGACCTTTCGCGTGAGTTCTATGCCGTCGATTCCCGGCTGGGAGTGGTCGGTGAGGACAAGGTCGAACTTTCCCTCTGCGGCGCTGTGCAGCACTTCGTCACAACTGCGGGTCGTCGCGACCTCGTAATTCCGCTCCCGGAGTGCCCTGGCAAGGTTCGCGCCGTGCTCGGCGTCCGCATCAACAATCATTATCCTGGTTCTGGGGGCTGTCATGACCAATCCTCCTTTTATTAATTTACCACGAAGGAAACGCCGCCTCAATAGCGGTTCCTCTTGTCAATGTCGGTGACAGTCACCAATCTACGCCCCGACTTTCGCATTATTTTAAGATGACTGTCGGGGCCGTAATTGGTGACAGTCACCGTTCACGAAGGACGAGCAAAAGGTGACTGTCATCATTACCCATTCGGACCCTGACCCGTACGGGGAACGGGCGAAGCGCAGGCACCCCGATTTATCGGGGGGACCAGCTCGTAGATGGTGACTGTCATCCTTTTGCGGATGAACACATGGTTTGAACGTTTGCGGCTTTTGATGGTTTGGTTTGAACTAATCCCAGTGGTGTCGTTTTACATCCCGACTCACCCATCCAGATTATACCACAAGTTTCGCGTTTTGTGAAGGGCAAGAATGTAATTTCTTACGGCGGCAGGCATGAATCTACGAATATTACGAAAAATTCGCAAGCGCAACTCTCACAGCGGAAACAGCCTGTTTCAAGTTTCAAGTTACAGGTTTCAGGTAAACCGTTTTCCGCCACCTGAAACTTGAAACTTCTCTTACGGTGACAGTCACCTTTTGCGTTGTAATTAGAACCGTTCTCCGCCTGCCCGCCCCCGTACGGGCTCGGGCGGGCAGGCGGAGTCACCGATTTTGGCGCGAAGTCGGTAAACTCGGGAATTTTACTGTTGACCTGAGTCCGGGACGCAGTACAATGGTGTTACGAATATGGATTTCGTGTTACTCTTTTCCCCCGGCCGTGTTTTGTGAGAAGAAAGGAGCGGACTATGAGAAAGACCGGCATTGCAGTCACATTACTTGTCTCGGCCCTCATGTTTTTCTGTCTGGGGGCGGGCAGGGCATTCTGCGATGACAATATGGCTGAAAAACTGGATAAGGCGTTAAAAGAACTGGATGAAGTAAAACAGCGACTGGCCAAACTGGAAGGCGGCGAGCCTTCCGCGCGGCTTGATGAGGCGATGTCCGAGAGGATTGAGAAATGGTTCGAGAGCAAAGACAAGGAATTTCTGGAGCACCTGTCAAGTTCCGAATATAGAAGGAACCTGCTGGGTATTGACCTGGAACTCGAGGGAGGCCTGACGTTTATTTATCAGGCCGTCGTCGGCGGGGAGCATTCCGTTCACGACGACCGCGACGGTGCGCGGCGCGACGCGCTGTCTCTCCGATTTGACCTCGGCCTGAGGGCCAACCTGACCGAGAACCAGTATGTCTTTATGCTGCTCAGGGGCGGCAACGGCGACGGAATCGATGCGGCCGTACCGAATAACATTGGCCTGAACGATGCCGCCTTTCCGAGCGCCGACCCCCTTGACCCCACCAATGGCGGCTCCGCCTCGGACGTTCGTCTTATCGAAGCCTATTACGAAGGCTCATTTTTCAAGGGAAAGGTCGTCCTGACCTTCGGCAAGATTGATTTGACCAACTACTTCGACGCAAGCGTGGTGGCGAATGACGAAACCACACAATTCATCTCGACGGCACTTATAAACAACCTGACGATTCCGTTTGCGGACGACAACGACGCGGGGATTCGCCTGCTCTACAGCCCCTTTGGCGCCTACGACCCGGACGACGACGACCCGGACGCCACTGACTGGCTGATATTCCAGGCGGCGCTGTCGGAGACGGACGCGAATTTCAACGAGGTTACCCAGGACGGTCTGGGCATATTCGAGGTAGAATTCCGCCCGCACAAAGCGCCCTGTCTGAAGCACATTTTCGGCGACAGGCCGGGTCATTACCGCTTCGGCTTTTATTTCAGGGAGGCCGATTTCGCCACACTGGGCGAGCAGCGCCGCGGTGCGACCGATACGTCCGGCCACGGCACGGTCGGTTTCTATATGAGTTTCGACCAGGGTGTCTGCGACTGGCTGACCCTGTTTATGCGATACGGATGTCAGGACAGCGACATAGCGCTGAACGACCAGTTCTGGTCCTTCGGCGGCGCGATTGCCGGCTCGCTCTGGGGCAGGGAGGACGATGTCCTCGCCTTCGGACTGGGCATAAACGTCAACAACTCCGACTCCGGATTTTTGTGGCCGCAATACCAGGGCGACGAGCGGATATGGGAGATGTATTACAGGTGGCAGGTTAACGAGCACCTGGCGTTCTCGCCCGTCTTGCAGGTATTGCAGAATCCGTCGGGCGAGCGCAGCGAGACGACGACGGCCACGATACTCGGCCTGCGCCTGCAGATAGATTTTTAATTGCCCTACATCTGGCCCGGGCAATCGAAGCAGGGCGGCCCCGCCCGACCTCAATTCGGGGCCGCCTTGTTATTTGACCGGGATGTGCGCCCCGGCTGCCGCTGCGTGAAAAATTCATTACTACGAAGTTACAAAGCGGGAACTACAGTAGGCGAGTAGGCGGTAGGAGAGCAGGAAAGGGGAAAAACAGGGACAGAGGGTCAAAGGGACAGAGGGACAAAGTAAGTTGTCGAGTTGTCAAGAAAAAAGGCGGCCCGTATGGGCCGCTCTTGCTTTGCTCACAAGGACTTTTATCGGATATCCGATATCTGACATCTGATATCCGACAACTTCTATACTTCTACACTTTCTGTCCGCAGATTTCACCGATTACGCAGATACAAACTTCGGAACTACGGTTCCACGGCTCTACGGAACCCTTACACTTCTATACTTCCGTTGCCTGCTCCGCTTCGGTGACAGTCACCAATCTACGCCCCGACTTTCACCTTGCAAAAGGATGACAGTCACCAATCTACGCCCCGACTCTCGCATTGCAAAAGGATGACAGTCACCGGCGTCGGTCATTCGGTTGTGTCGCGGGTGGAGCGGTTTCTGATGACGTGCTGGACGAAGGTTCTCAGGATGCGGCGGTTGTAGGGCTTGCACAGGAAGCCGTCGGCCTGCATCGTGTAAATCATCTCTCCGGGGGCGGCGGTGACCAGCAGAATAGGTATGTGCTTTACGGCGGGGTCGTTTCTGAGCCGTTTGCAGACTTCATATCCGTCCATTCCGGGCATCTGTATGTCGAGCAGGATTATGTCAGGCGGGTCCTTTTGCGCCGCTTTGAGCGCGTCCGGACCGTTGTTGACAACGTCGACGGTGTAGCCTTCGGTTTGCAGCATCGCCTTGCTGGTTTCCGCCATCTCCGGCTCGTCGTCCACGACCAGCACCCGCAGGCGCGTGGGATGTGCCGTAGTCGTGACCTCTCTGCGGATCGTTTCGCGCACGTTGTGCAGCGTCGGCAGTTCCTCCTCCGTCCATCGTTTTTCTATGGCGTCCTTAATCTTCGTGTTGGCGGCGCGCAGTTCGAGCCACTGCTTGTATTCGGGATTGTCGGGAGCGACGGGAAGGTGGTCGTGCGTGTCGACGGCGATATAGTACTGTCCGGGCACGAAGAATTCCTCGACGACGAGTTTCATATGGGGGTAGCCCCTGTTGCCCAGTCTGATGATGTGGCGGTGGGACAGTTCGTCTTCGGTGTAGTGGCTTTCGTCGACGAAATTCGCCAGAAGGCTCTGGCCTGTCGTCTTGTCGGAAAGGTCAAGGCCCGGCCGGTGATTTTCACGTTCTTCGGAGTCGTCGTAGGCGATATCGAGGTAGATGCGAATCGCCTTGTGAAGCAGCGCAGCGGTTAATTCTTCCAACTTCATAACATGTGAACCATTTGTGACGAAGGATAACATCTTCGGTGACAGTCACTAATCTACGCCCCGACTTTCGCATTGCAAAAGGATGACAGTCACCAATCTACAAATCTCACTCGCCGGGCTCGTTCGATTCCGTAATTGGTGACAGTCACCTTTTGCGCCGTAATTGGTGACAGTCACCGTCTGATGTCGGGGAAACCTGAAACGGCCATACTTATATCTTCGGAAGATTCCGCAAATCGTTTAAGGCGAATTCCGGAATGGAACGAAATCTTCTTGCGGTTGCATTTATCTGCCGGTGATTTTTGGCGGATCTGGCCGCCTTCTCACGGTGACAGTCACCAATCTACGCCCCGACTTTCGCATTATTTCAAGATGACTGTCGGGGCCGTAATTGGTGACAGTCACCGATGTTATGCGCTGCCGACCAGCGAGTGCCTTTCGGACAGCAAACTGTGGCCGTCCATTTCTTCGGGCTGCGGGATGTCCAGCAACTGCAGTATCGTCGGCGCGATGTCGCACAGCGCTCCGCGTTCTCTCAAAGTCACATCCTCGAGGCCCGGTCCGGCAAGGATGAACGGGACTGGATTGAGCGTGTGCGAGGTGAATTCGCGCGTTCCCATTGTGGATTTCATTTCCGCGTTGCCGTGGTCGGCGGTGATAAGCAGCGTGCCGCCTTTTTTCTCCAGCGCCTCCCGTATTTTGCCCAGGCACACGTCAATCGCCTGACACGCCTCGATGGTCTTGTCCAGCAGCCCCGAGTGGCCGACCATATCGGCGTTGGCGAAGTTTACAACCACGACGTCCGCGGCGTCCGCATTTACCTTTTCGAGAACGACTTCGGCGACCTTCGGCGCGCTCATCTCCGGTTTCAGGTCGTACGTCGCCACCTTGGGGGACGGGACCAGCATATGTTGCTCCAGCGGAAAGGGCGTCTCTTCGCCTCCGTTGAAGAAGTACGTCACGTGGGCGTATTTCTCGGTTTCGGCAATCCGCAGTTGCCGGAGGCCCTGTCTGCTGAGCACTTCTCCCAGTATGTTCGTCATCACCTGGGGCTGGAACGCGAAAGGCAGTTTGAACTTCTCGTCGTATTCCGTCATCGTGACGATATGAAGATTCGGCAGGGGGCCTCTCATAAAGCCCTTGAAGCCGGGGTCGGAGAGGGACGTCACTATCTGCCGCATCCGGTCGGCGCGGAAGTTGAAGAAAATTACCGAATCGCCGTCGCGCAACGTCGCAAGCGGCTGCTCGTTCTCGTCACAGACCAGTATCGGCTCGACGAATTCGTCCGTAACGTTCTTTTCGTAGGATGCCCTGACCGCCTCGATGGGGTCTTCAACGGGCTCTCCGCGGCCCAGGACGTACAGGTCGTAGGCCTTCGCCACGCGCTGCCAGCGCTTGTCACGGTCCATTGCGAAGTAGCGGCCGATAACGTTCGTGATAAAGGCGATGCCTTCCTGTTCGAATTTCTCCTGCAGCGCTTCGAGAAAATAAATTCCGGTGGTGGGCGGTTTGTCGCGTCCGTCGAGGATGGCGTGGAGGGCGAGTTGCTCTTTGCCTATGCCTTCTCTGCGGGCCAGTTCTATCAGTGCGGAGTAGTGCCTGTCAACGCTGTGAACTCCGCCGTCGGAGACAAGTCCGATGAGGTGCAGCCGCGTGCCGTTGTCTTTGGCGTGTCCGACCGCGTCGAGTAGAACCCTGTTCTGGAAGAACGTCCCGTCGGCAATCGCTCTGTCTATGCGCGTTACACTCTGCCAGACGACGCGCCCCGCGCCGATATTGAGATGTCCCACCTCGCTGTTGCCCATCTGTCCCTCCGGCAGGCCCACGGCATGCCCTGAGGCTTCGAGCAGCGAGTGGGGATAGCGCGACCAGAGTTCGTCAAACACGGGCGTTTCGGCCAGGGCAATGGCGTTTCCCTCGGTCTCTTTTCTGTAACCCCACCCGTCAAGTATGACGAGCATTAATGGTGTTCTGCTCATTGGCAACTGGATTTCATTTGCTGGATAATAGCGCCCCCTTACCGTTCGGGCCATACGGCCTCCAAATATACTAATCGTCCCCTTAACCCGCTTTATTCATCATTAAATAAAAAGAGCATTATCCGCTTAAGTCAGGTTAGCGATGGGTCGTACCCCCATTTACGGAACGCAGACTCCGACGAAGTCGGAGGCTCCGCCTCAGGCGGATAGAATGGGGTCTGACCCGAGCGTGCTCTTCGTAAGTGGTCTGCGCATATTCTTTTGAATGCTGTCTTACCTGAACAAACCGGATAATGCTTAATAAAAATGCCGAATTCTGTATGTTCAAGTTGACCGGCTTTAAGTCATCTTCGGTGACAGTCACCAATCTACGCCCCGACTTTCGCATTGCAAAAGGGTGACAGTCACCAATCTACGCCCCGACTTTCGCATTATTTTTATATGAATGTCGGGGCCGTAATTGGTGACAGTCACCTCTCACGGCCGTTTGCTGAAAAACTCCGCCGTTTTCTTAAGCCCTTCCTTCAAATCGACGGCCGGCTGATAGGCGAGTATCTCTCTGGCGCGGGTTATGTCGGCGTGAGAATGTTTCACGTCGCCGGGGCGCGGGTCCTGATGCTTTACCGGTATCTTCCTGCCCGTGATTTCCGATATTGCATCCAGCAGTTCAAGCAATGTCGTCCTGCCGCCGTATGCTATGTTCATTGTCTGTCCGGCCGCTCCGTCCGATTCCACCGCCTTCAGGTTTGCATCGACCACGTTGGAGACGTATGTGAAATCTCGCGATTGCAGCCCGTCTCCGTATATTGTGACTTCCTTGTCTTCAAGCGCCGCGTTTATGAACAGGGGGATAACCGCGGAGTAGCGCGAGGCGGGGTCCTGGCGCGGGCCGAACACGTTGAAATATCTCAGGACTACGGTTTCGAGGCCGTAGATTTCGTTGAATACCTTGCAATAGTGCTCGCCGGCCAGTTTCCCGACGGCATAAGGAGATTTCGGCGCCAGCGTCATATCTTCCCGCTTCGGCAGCACCTCGGAATCGCCGTACACGGAGGAAGAGCCCGCATAGACGAACCTCTTGACTCCCGCCTGGCAGGCCGCCCACAGCATATTCAGCGTGCCGTAAACCTGGACCTTGTTGGACACCAGAGGGTTTGCGACCGAACGCGCTACCGAAGGCAGGGCCGCCTGGTGCAGGACATAGTCAATCCCCCTCATAATCTCGCTGGCCCGGTGCTTGTTGCATATGTCTGTTTCGACAAGCCGTATTTTCTGCAATACTCCTTCCAGATTGCCCAGTTTGCCGGTGGAAAAATCATCCAGGACCGTTACATCCTCTCCGCGTTCAACGAGCGCGTAAACGATGTTGGAACCTATGAAGCCCGCTCCGCCGGTTACGAGATATTTTGACATTTAGCCCTCCCGGTTTTTTTGGTGACAGTCACTATTGTTCTTTGCATTGTTAAAGAAACACCTGTTGCATAAGGATGACAGTCACCAATTTACGCACCGACTTTCGCATTGCAAAAGGATGACAGTCACCAATCTACGAATCTCGGCCCAGGGGACTGTCCCCGGAGCAACCCAGGACCTGTTCTATTCTACGAATCGCGCTCGCACACTCGCGCGATTCCGTAAATAGAACAGGTCCGTCGTAATTGGTGACAGTCACCTTTAGTCACCTTTTTTCTTTTCCCGGCAGGGCGGGACGCGACCTGAAGTGGTACAGATGCGTCTCGCAACGACAGTCGGAACTGCCGAAGCCGGCGGCGACCACGCGCGCGCCTTTCATCGCGGACACTTCGGCGTTCAACGCGCACTCCGAAGGCCCGGCATAAACGGCAACTTCGACGATTTGCGACGACCGCCGAAGATAGTCGATATGCCAGTGCGGTTTTTTTCTGCGTCTTTTGTGGCGCTCAATCCTTGCTTTCAAACCACGGGCCGCACTGCCCGTATAAATGTAGTAGCCGCCCGGGAAGTAAATAACGCCCAGGCGTCCGACCGCGATTCTGCCGGCCACTGGCTTGTGAAGCAGCAGACAGTAACGCCGGAGACGGACGACGGCCGGTTCCCTGCTTTTGTGCCTGACTGTCCGCATTTTGTCGAATTATATCACCGTGCGTCTTCGGGAACAACAGCGCTTTCCAGAAGCCGGTGCCTGGCGGGGCGTTCGATTCGGGCCTTGAGTGAGGCGCGGCATTTCAGGTTTTGGTTGCAAAACGCATTTTGCCGGGTATAATTCCGTCTCCTGGCACGGGCAGGATGCAGTATCAGGCGGCGGTATATTCGTCAAAGGTCAGGAAACACGTATCGCTTTTGCGAAGGAGACTCCAATGAGGTCGGTCAGAGTTTTTATTCTTGCGTTCTTCTGCGCGGCGGTCATTTGCCTGTTACAGGGCGGAGAGGCCCTTTGGGCGAAAGTGGAGGTAAACGCCGTCAGCGGTGAGAAGGAGTTCGTTGCCCTCAGCAAGATAGATGTCCAGGGACAGAGTTTTGTCTTTGACGAAACAAACCCGATAAAGTGGACTGATATGCTGGAGGTAAAACTCGCCGAATCAATAGCCCCTCCGGAGACCGGGTACAAGATATACTTCCGCAACCAAAGCGCCATATGCGGTGAAGTCATCGGCGGGCGCATTTTGGGCGCGTTGCTGTATGTCAAGGTAAAATCGGCCTTCACGAACAACAAGGAGGTCGAATTCAACGCCGGGGCGCTGGCCGCCATACAGAACCGCGACCTGTCTGTATATCGTCTGTGTGTGCTGAACCTGATGAAGACCCAGGCGGAAACCGCTCCTTTCGGCAGAATCCTGTTAGGCGGCGTGAAAATGACCGCCAAGGACCTGCAGGCACTGTTCGATAAAAACCCGGCGAAGTTCGACGCCGAGGCAAGGTCCCTGCTCGAAGAGACGACGGGCGACTTTGAGGTGCGCATCGACGACAAGGAACGTCAAAAATACGATTTCTATCACGGTGTCAAGGAAGATGAGTCGGAGTTCTACGGCGTAATCAACAAACTGGCCGAGAATCTGGATATAGAGTTCGCGTATAAGTCGGAGGATGAAACCAGGAAGGTTGAGGGCAACCTGGCGAAGATTGTGGGCCTGTCGTTCGAGATAGGTGCGCAGCCCGCCGGCTACGACACCCGGCCGTATGTCAGAATACGCGGGGTGAGCGGGGAAGTCGTTACCGGCGAAATCATCGCCGCCGGTGAAGGTGTGGTGACCCTGAAGACAGACCTGACCACCCGGAGCAGGGAAGGAAACCTTGAGCCCGTTAAGTTCGAAATACCTGTGGCAAGAATCGCCCACGTGGAATTCTACAACGGCTCGTTCGAATTTCTGTCGGATTTCCCCGCCGGGCAGATTGCTTCCCTGGAGCGCGGAATCCTCGTCAAGGTCGGCACAACCGTGTCCCCTATGTTCCACTGGGAGCGCGACCGCAGCGTCCTGGCCCTGAAGCCCCCCCTTACGCTCGGCGGGAAGGTTTACAGGAAAGGCATAGGCTGTCATTCATACAGCAAACTCACTTTCAGCATCGGCGGCAACTACTCGCGATTCAAATCGCTGGTCGGCATCGACGATAAGGCCCTGAGCGGCGCCGACGTCGATATCGAGATACAGTGCGACGGTGTCACACGCTACACCAAAAAGGGACTCAAAAACCGCGACGTCGAGAAGATTGATATAGACGTAAAAGGCGTAAAACAACTTACTCTTATCGTTGATTTCGGCAAGAACGGCGAGCACCACGATTCCGTCGACTGGGCGAACGCGATACTGGTCAAGTAACCCGGAATTCCGCCTGCCTGCCCGCCCCCAGCTTGCCCGTATGGGTACGGGGTCTTTACGGCCAGGGAGGCGGCTTCAAAACTTGCGCGCCGGCGGCGCATTAAGGACGCAAAACCCGTCCCGGAAAAACGCGGACGGGTTTTTTTTCTAAAGGCGAACAGAGGCTCTTGCTGTCGCTTTTGATCCCCGGTCCTTGAAATGCGAGTTCCCCGGGGAACGGTTCCTGAAAATGCTTTATCATCTTTGCTGAAAATTCATCCATAAATCTGTCGCACACCCCGGTGGAAAAGTGGTGAGAAATGCGGGCTAAATAACCGGGGTGGTTTGAGCCGATATAGACAATGGAATGCAATCCCGCCGTGAAGCGGAAAGAAAACACACATTTTGGGGGAGGCCTGGAATTGCGAAAAGCCCTTGCAATAACGCTACCGCTGTCAATATTTCTGCTGCTTGCCGGCTGCCAGAACAGGCCGGAACATAACACGCCGGATCTCGATAACCCGACCGGCCTGACCGGTTCCGCTCTGGATGCAGCCGAGATACGAAGGGTAGTCGAAGCCAGCCTTGTCCAGGGATGGAAAGTGGGCCGAATCGATGACGCCGATGCTCCCGAAGGCTGGTACGCTTCCGGGCATCGAGGCCTGCTCCTCACTCTTATCCCGCCGCAGAACCACAACGGAGACTCCGAATATGTCTTCTGGATATTCGGAGCGAATTACGAAGGAAAAAAAAGACCGCAGCCGCTGATGACCGATACCCCTTCGGCGTTCTATTACAATCGTAACGATACTTATGTGCTCTTCTTCCAGCCAGATTTGCAGGATCAGATGTCGGAGCCGCTGAACCAGGTGACTCTTGCGCTGGGCATATCGGAAGTGGTTGGCGAGGCCAAATCGTACACAAAGGAGCAGATTGCTCAGACAAAAGAGAGGATTCTGGCCCGGTTCCCCGGCGGCGCAGATACGTATGCGAAATCGTTCGAAATCCGATGGATAACAAAATACACGATCTATATCATGGCCAATACGCTCGATGAGCAAGCCGCCGACTTTATCCTCGGCGCCGCCGGCAGGGCTTATCCTGTTATGACATTCGTGCTTTTGCGCGTTGACGGCAAACACCAGGACTGTATAATTGCATACCCGGGCAAATAATGTTTGAACTCAAAACCGATATGAGCAAAGAAACCGAAAATCAGGACAAATCCAGACCGCTCGAACCTTCTGCAAGGGAAGTGTTTTCTCCTCTGCCGCAGGCGGGCGCCTGCTGCGCAATACATCCGGACAAGAAGGCCTTCCGCGTGTGCAAGACTTGCGGGCGCAGTTTCTGCGCGCAATGTCTGGTGCACTACTACGGCGTTTACTATTGCGAGAAATGCGGCGCGGAGTGCCCGGAGCGTTCACCCGTGACCGCTGCAAACCCCGCCGCCTATGCTTCCGGCGCGGTACCCGGAGCCCGTAAAGTGGAATCCCCGGAAGAGGCCCGGGCATTTAAACTCTCGTTAATCAGCCTCATACCGCCGGTGGGTCTCGTGCTGGGAATAATCGTCCTGTTCCTCGGCTTCTCCGCAATGTCCCGTTCCGGCACGCAGCCGGGCGTCAAGACCTCCCAGAAGGCCCTTTACGCCGTGCTGATAGCGGCAGGCTCCTGGATATTGCAGGTAATAGGCTGTCTTATTTTGCTGGCAAACGTGGCGACATAAACCCGCGGCATCGCACGGACAGGGAGTCCGTTACTCGCGGGAAACCGGCTTCTCCCGGTAAATCTGCAATGCAATAATGTAGTTATCGGGCGGCAAAGTCAGTCGATTTTTTGCGGCGCCGCGGAGCGCCGTAACGACTCCTGCAATAACTGCGGGAAGGAGTCCCGAATGGCAGGAGAGGCAATAAATCTTGCGAATATTCTTACCCGTGTCCAGTTCGCCCAGGACGCCTACGCCATATTCCAGGCTGTTGACCAGTCGGCGCGCGAAGAACTGAGCACACGCCAGAAAGCCCACGCCGTTCTTGCAGAAGAACAAATCCAGGGAACAAAACACGCCGAAGGCAAGATCGTCCACAAGATCGACGAAGACCAGCAGCGCGGCCAAAGTTTCGACGAATCGCTCGACCAGGCCCGAAAGCGCCTTGAAAAGCACAAAAAAGCCGAGGAAGAAGAAGAATACGAAACGCCCGAAGACGGCCAGAGCGTCGATGTGATTGTCTGACCGGCCCACCCCGACTCAACTCCCCGCAAGAAATGGTTTCACGTTTTCACGCCCTGCCCGGTACCCTCACGGAGAACGACAGGAACGCAATTTGCGACCGGAACAGTTCTAATCGCTTCGGACCTGTTCTAGAATTACGACAGGAACGGTTCTATTTACAACGCAAAAGGTGACTGTCATCCTTTTGCAATGCGAAAGTCGGGGCGCAGATCAGAACCGTTCCTCAGACGAGCAAATTGCATTTGAACCGAAAGGCGCATTCGAACTGTCCCTCATCCCGCCCAGTACCCGACCGGCCAGGCCGGTAAAAGTCAGTACCGGTACTGACTTTTTCTTGTTGTATAGCAAAGGGTTAAGTAGAGAAAAAAGTCGGTCCCGGTACTGATTTTTTCTCCGATTTTCTCTCGGCAGAACACCGCATCCGGCGAAAGTTTTTTTCTATCGCCAATCTCTTGCACCACAACCGCTTACCTCCCAACGGGGCAAAGTGCTTCGGGTTTTTTCCATTTTCTGCGAGATTTTTTGCGTCGAGATGTGTCTATACCTATAGAGGCCCAGACAAGTCGGGGCGTTTCAGGCGTTTTTGGTGACTGTCACTAATTACGGAATCGACCCCAACTTGTCGGGGGAGATTCGTAGATTAGTGACTGTCACCGTTTGGACGATTAGCACGACAAAAAAGAAACGGGCAACCAGAGAAATTTCAAATTTCAGGTGAAAGTTTTCTCGATACAGGTTAGTGCGCGTAAACAGAAGAGATGTAGGTTATTCAGTTCGGTATTATCACAAGGAGCATGAGATGAAAAAAGCATTGAAAGGGAGTCTGGCTGCCTTAGTGTTCTTTCTCCTCACTTCTTCACCTCTATTTGCGCTCAACTGGCAGGTCGATACCGTCGAGTATTATGGCAACGCTGGTGGAGTAACCACCGGGTCAGACGTTATTAGTAGTTATAACAAAGGTGTGCTCGACCTCGTTCTGGATAGCCAGGGCAGGCCGCACATAGTATCGGCACAGGATTATCCAAGTCGCGGGCCTACGGTATACTTCCGTGAGGTGCGTTATGCCTGTTTTAACGGTACGAGTTGGGAAACCGAGACGGCCGTTGCTGATGTTTTGGTGTCCAATGGCGTATCAATTGCCCTGGACAGCACTGACAGCCCTTTGATTGCAGCGAGATACAAGACGGACGACGACCTCCTTGCCATAAGACTTTTTGGGAAATCAGGCGCGGACTGGATATAGACCGGCATTGTCGGCAACCTCGGGAATATCGGTTCTGAAAATATGAGTCTTCGCATACATAGCGGTATTGCGAAGATGGCCTACGGCGGCTTAGACCAGATATATTACGCTGAAAGGAACTCAGGTATTTGGAATGAAACACTGGTTCAGGATAATGATAATGTTTCATCGAACGCAGCGCGGCGCGTCTCACAGGACTGCCTTGCGTTCGACTTATCCGGCAATGAGCATATTGCTTATGCCTTTGAAACTGCACAGGCGCCGGGATCGGCCCGCGCGCTCAAACACGCTTATCAACAGAACGGTGTGTGGACTCTGGAAACAGTGGCTTCGATTGATTCGGGATATTACTACAACCCTGCAATAATCTTTGACAGCAGCGATGTTCCTCATATTATTGCGTTTGAAAGTCCTTCTGACGCTTCATC
>JBDRIB010000254.1:0-4493 GCA_043816375.1 Planctomycetota bacterium
CAGCGGATACATCGACCGTTGTCGATTTTAACCTTTGCGTCGATTGAAATCGCCTGCGCGGGACAAATCTTCGCGCACTCTCCGCACAGGCGGCACTTTTTTGCATCGACGCGCGGCCGCGACGTGAACAGGCGGCGCAGCGCCCGCTTTGCGAATTGCGGTATGGGCAGTATCAAGTCCCCCTTTCGCGGCGGGACGAAATCCTTCACGGAGACGTCCGCGATTTTCACTCCGGCAATCTCGATGTCCTCGACCCGCGACGTTCCCCAGCCGATTTCCCGCGCGGCGCGCGTCGTGTACACGGTGTCCGGGTCGAAGCCGAGCATCTTTGTGACGACGACGTCGAGCGCGACGGCATCCGCCGACGCCGCGATTACGCCGATGTCGCGCAGTTGCCCGGCCTGCGGGCCGTTGCCCTCCATCGCGACCACGCCGTCGATGATGTTCAGCGCCGGCCTCGCGGCGCGCGCGATGTGGACGAGCATCCGCGCAAAATGCTCGTAGTTCGTGCCGGCCTTCAGGAGACACTGCAGCTTCCGCGTGCCGACGACGCAGCCGAACAAGTTCTTCACCGCGAGCGTCAGAAACATCTGCGCGTGCGTTTTCATCTTCGGCAGGTTGATGAGGACGCCGCAGTCGAGCACTTCTCCGGCGATTTCCACTTCCCGCAACGGCCCGCTCTCGCCGGTCTTGACTGGCGTCGGCCTTTTGAACGGGACGAGTTTGATGTCGAACTCGCGCATAACCGCGCCGATGCCGGAGGCCCGTGCCGCGTTTTCCACCGAGCCGACCGACGGGTTGTCGCCGAGGAAGAGTTCGCCGCCCGCTTCCTTCACCAGTTGCGCGACGGCGGCGACTACCGACGGGTGCGTCGTCACGCCCTTTTCGACCGGAGCGCTCCGCAGGAGGTTTGGCTTAAGCAGCACCTTCTGTCCGGGTTTCACGAAGGCGGACATTCCGCCAAGCGGCTCAACGCACGCGCGCACCGCGGAGAGCACTTGCGCGCTGTCGTACGAATCACATCTTTCTATAACAACAGGTATTTTCATATCTTGCACGAACCGTGAACTAAAGGGGTCTGACCCCTTTAGTTCACGGTTTGGGTTTCCAGGTGGAGGAGGGCGGCCTTGACTTTTATTCCGCCCGCCGCCGAGAAGCCGCCCAACGCGCCGCTCGCCGCGATGATGCGGTGGCAGGGGATTACTATCGGCAGCGGATTGCGCGCCAGCGCCCCGCCGACGGCACGCGCCGCGCGGGGCCGCCCGATTCCGCGGGCGATTGACGAGTACGTTTCGCGCCGCCCATAAGGAACCTTCCGCGTTGCGCGCAGCACTCTTTTCTGAAACGGAGTCAGGCCGTCCAAATCAACAGGCAGGTCGAACGATACCGCCCCGCCTGCAAAATATTCTTTCAGCAATTTCCCGGCGCGGGACAGTCCGCGCGGGTCTTCCGCGGCCTGCGGGAATTCCTTGCGCAGGATGCGCAGAACTCCGGCGCGGTTGTTCCTGCCCGGAATTACGACGCGCTTCAGGCCCTTCGGACCGGCGGCGATTCCGCACCAGCCCCATTTTGTTTTGAAGGCGTGTATTTTCCCGCCGTTCACAGCAGGCCCCTGTCGGCGAGGCTGACGTAGTCGTTTTCGCCGATGATGACGTGGTCGAGCACTTTTATGCCGACGACGTTTCCGGTTTCGACGAGTTTCCGCGTCAGGTCAAGGTCGTCGCTGCTGGGCGCGGGGTCGCCCGAAGGGTGGTTATGCACGAAGATGACCGCGGAGGCGGACTCGCGCATTGCGTCCTTGAATGCCTCGCGCTGGTGAACGAGGCTGGTGTCGAGCGAGCCCTGCGAGACGAGGGCCTCGCGGATGAGTTGATTTTTCTTGTCGAGCATAAGCACCCAGACCTGCTCGACTTTTACGTCGCGCAGCCTGTCGTGGAGGCGCGCGAAGACCGCGTCGGGCGCGGGGAACTTCGCGCGTTCGCCCAGCACCATAGCGCGGTAGCGCCGCGCGATTTCCATCGCTGCCTTGATTTCCGCCGCCTTTGCAGGACCGATGCCCTTGACCTGTTTTAATTCGCTGATGGTAAGGTTGCCGAGGACGCGAAAGTCGCCGAATCTCGTCAGAAGCCGCTGCGCGAGGTCGATTGCGGTCTCGCGCGCCGTGCCGGTGCGCAGAAGTATCGCGAGCAGTTCGGAATCCTTGAGCGCGGGCGCGCCCATTTTGAAGAGGCGCTCGCGCGGGCGCTCTTCTTCGGGCAGGTCCTTCAGGCGGGGCTTGCGGTTCCTGTAGTCACAGTCCGCGGCGAGGCCGCATTCGGGACATTCGGGCGCGGACGCGCAGACTCCGCCGCCGGAGTCGGATGAATAGGCGACGAGTCCGGCCGAGACTTCGGCGCGGTCCCTGTCTGCGGCGGCGGCGATGTCGTCGATGCAGGCGGCGGCGTTTTTCCGGGGCAGGAAATTATCCCCGTCACCGCCGAGCATTCCGATGCGTCTCAGGAAGCGCAGCACACCCCGGTCGCTTTCGGCGGGAGAATCTTCTGAAACGGACGGGAGAGGATGGGCGCTGATGTTCGAGATGGCGGCGCAGATTCGTTTAAGTTTCGGGGCGTCGTCCACGGGGTCCTCCCGGCTGCGGGCGCAGGAAAACAACGCTGGCCCGGACAGAATGCTTTCGCAAAAAGGGTGACAGTCACCATCTACGAGCTTGCCCCGATGAATCGGGGCTTCGCTCCGTAATGGTGACAGTCACCTTTTTTGCTTTTTTTTGCTGACAGTCACTTTTTTGCCTTTATTCGGGCGGCGGAGAGGATGCGCCGGTTTGGGCCTCTTTGCCGATTTTTTTCCACGCATTCCTGACGGCCGTGGTAACGGCGTTGCTTGTGATGGTTGCGCCGGTGATGGCGCGGATTCCTTTGCCTTCGCCTTTGACCACCTTCAATTCGTCCTCGGCCTTGTTGTGGAATTGCCACAGGAACGGAACTCTTTCGAGCGGGCCGGAGTATTTTTTCTCCGCGCCGAATCTGATTCCGAAAATCTCCTCCAGCCAGGTCTTGTCCACTTCCGTCTCGATTGCCTTGTTTCCCAGGCCGGGCGTTTCCTTTATGTCATATATCATCGTTCCGATGAGTTTCTTTCTCCCCGCGTCCACCGCGGCGATGAGTCTTATCTTGTCGCCGTAGCCGCCCGCCTCGCCGGTGGCGGCGTAGCCGAGAATCATTTCCCTGTTTCCCTTCTCGCGGACTTTCCAGCATTCATGCGGCTCTTTTTTGTCGATGCCCTCGACCTCGTATTTTTTGGCGAAGTCATCCGGTTCCACGTTGAAGGCGATTGCGATGGCCTCGTTCTGTGTTTTTTTCTTCTTTTTTTCGATTTCGGGCTTGCTGATGCCGTAGATTAATGCGACGCCCGCGGTGGCAAGCGAGGCGGTTATCACAAGGATAACGGCGAAACGAATCATTTTGTTGTTCATATGCAATCTCTTTCAGACAAGTCGAGATTATTTGCGGTGATGCTT
Organism: Planctomycetota bacterium; assembly: GCA_043816375.1. Classification (GTDB taxonomy): domain Bacteria; phylum Planctomycetota; class B129-G9; order B129-G9; family B129-G9; genus JBDRIB01. The sequence goes on from JBDRIB010000254.1 coordinate 3,518, forward strand.
ACCAGCCTGCGCATCCCAGGACCTGTTCTATTCTACGAATCGCGCTCGTATCCTCGCGCGATTCCGTAAATAGAACAGGTCCACCGTAATTGGTGACAGTCACCTTTTGCGTCCGGTGACAGTCACCTTTTCACGTTTTTGCCGTGCCGAAGACGCGCGGTCTCGTGTAGCGGTCTATCAGCGGCACCGCGGTGTTCATCAGGAGTATCGCATAGCATACTCCCTCGGGATAGCCGCCGTAAACGCGGATGAGCGCGGTCAGGATGCCGCAGCCCAGCCCGAAAATCACCGCGCCCTTCTTCGTCATCGGGCTGGTCACCATATCGGTCGCCATAAAGGACGCGCCGAGGAGCAGCCCGCCCGTGAGTAAATCGAAAATCGGATTGCCCAGGAACATCGCCGGCGCCTGGTCCGGGAGCACCTTGACCGGCAGCGCCCAGCCCAGAAGCACCGCCGAGCCTATGAAGGAGACCGGCACCCGCCAGTCGATATACCTCAGGGCGATAAGAATGATGCCCCCGATGAAGAGCCACAGGCCGCAGGTCTCGCCCAGCGAGCCGTCGCGCCATCCGACGAGCAGTTTCAGGTACCATTTCCCGCGGTTTTCCCCGTCGGGCGCGTCCGCGGTTTTTCTTTTGACGAGTTCCTGTTCAATCAGTTCAATCGCGCGCGCGGAGTCCGTTTCGCCTTTAAGGGCGGGCAGTTTGCCGTATCGCGCATCCGTCAGGAGCGTCTTTCTTTCCATGCGAACGGTTGCGCTTGTGCGGGCGGGCGGCGCGTCCGGGCTGGTTTTGACCTGTTCGATGTTCGGCCAGAATCCCGTGAGAAGCCCCGTCCAGGCCGCGAGGATGAACGCGCGCCCGGCGAGCGCCGGGTTCCAGATGTTGCAGCCCAGGCCGCCGAATGCCAGCTTCACAATCGCGATGGAAAAGAAGGCGCCGATTATCGGGATGTAAAGGTTTCGCGAAAAGATTTC
>JBDRIB010000255.1:0-10497 GCA_043816375.1 Planctomycetota bacterium
CTGACCGAGGCGACGATTTGGGCGACTTCGTCAATCTCCGCGGGCGTCGTTTTGTCGGCGACTACGACCTTAACCCAGGTGGGCTTGCGAAACGCGATTTCGAGGAAGCGCCGGTTCTTCTCGTACTGCGGCGGCTCGCCCGTTGAAGATTCTATCTTGATGTCCGCGCTGATTATGTCAACGAAATCAATTACGCTTTCGAGTTGTTCGGGCAGGACGCCGTTTGTCTCGAGATGGTGGCGGAGGCGATTTGTTTTGTTCGCGGGAAGGAATTCGCAAAGAAAACCGGCCTGCAGGAGCGGCTCCCCGCCGGTGAGCGAAACCGAGCGGTGCAGGCCCGGCGGAGCGTTCAGCGTCTTGATAATCTGAACCAGTTCATCCGCGGCGACCGGATTGGGGCGCCGGCGGAAAACACCTCTGCCGCTTCTTTGCTCCACGGCGCATCTTTCCTGCCGCTCGAGGGCATCCGGCGTGTCGCAATACTCGCAGCGCAGGTTGCATCCGGCGAACCTTACGAAAATCTGTCTCTCGCCGCAGGTAAGTCCTTCTCCCTGTATGGACGAGAAAATCTCAGCGATGTTTGCAGCGTCGTTTTGCATTAGGTGTCGGTTTTGCAGGGGACTGTCCCCCTGGCCGTAAAGACCGAGCCTTTACGGCTCGGGCGGGCAAGCCCCGATGAGGCCAAGACCGAAATCGGGGCGCCGTGGACTGTCCCCGGAGCATCCAGGACCTGTTCTATTCTACGAATCGCGCTCGCGTCCTCGCGCGATTCCGTAAATAGAACAGGTCCTCCGTAATTGGTGACAGTCACCTTTTGCGTTGTGGTCCGTCTCGGGCACAGTCACCGTTCGCGTTTGGTTGTGTCGTTGTACCATTTAAGGCTGTTGCTTTTTTCCAGGGCGCGTTTGAAGCGAAGGCACGATTCGCATTTCCAGCAAATCTTTCTGTCGCCTTCGTAGCAGGGCCAGGCATACTCTATCGGCGCGCTTATGCGTCTGCCGTATTTTACGATTTGCGCCTTGTTCATCTTGATAAGAGGGCACTCGAGCCGGATTTTGTCCCGGGTCGCCCTGCGCAGGACGGTATCCAGGGCGCGCGCATAATCCGCGCTGTTGTCGGGAAACGTTGCGCCTTCCTCAGAATTGAATCCGGCGACGATGCGATTACACTTCGATGCTTCCGCGTATGCGAGGGCAACTGCGACGAAGATTGTATTGCGCCCCGGTACCCGGACAATCTCCGCCGTGCGGCGTGCGATTGTCTTTGTGAGGCGCTTCGGTCTGGGCAGTTCAAGAGATTTGTCGGTCAGGGCGTTTTTCCCGAGCCCGCCGAGCCACGGCAGGCGGACGACCTTGTGTGGAATGCGGAGTAATCCGCACATTTTTCTCGCGGCGGTGCTCTCTTTTTTTGCGGCTCGCTGGCGGTAGTCGAAGGTGAGCGCAAGTCTGACGTGTGAATTATCGGCCGAATGCTTAAGGGCGACCGCCGAGTCAAGCCCGCCGGAGAGAAGGACAAGAGTATGTGCTTTCTTCGCCACTGAGAGATACCGACGGGCGCATCAACGCGCGGCGGGCTGCGCTTGAAATATCAATTACCCGCCCCGGCCCCGGGTCAGGGCCGAAATGCGCATTACCATGGAGAGATAAATCGAAGTATTGCGGTGTTACCTCACTTTTTCTTTCATCAGGCGGCCTGCCTTGAAGGTAACCACCTTTTTGGCGGGTGCCTGGATTTCTTCGCCCGTGCGTGGATTACGGGCTTTTCTTGCTTTTCGCATCTTTGTGTTGAAGACGGCGAAGTCTCTCAGTTCAATTTTATTGCCGCTGGCGAGTTCCCCTATTACCTGGTCGAGGAAAGCCTGAACAATCGCTTTGGCCTGAGTGTATTTGGCGTTGGTTTTTTCTGCTGCGATTGTAACCAGATGCTTTTTGGTAATGGTGGCCATCAATTGCTCCTTTGACAAAATTCTCTTGGAAGTGACACACTCACGCGCCCCCTCTTATATATTGTCTGTTAACATCTGTCCCGCCGGCGCACACTTCGCGCGCGGGTTTTGCCAAATTAGTATGACAAATTTGTTGACGTGAAAGAATTACGTTTCGTTTTCGGTCGAACCTTCCGATTCGGGTTCTGCCTGCTCCGGAGCGGGTTCTTCGAATTCTTCGCCGAATTCGAACTCTTCTTCCTCGCCTTCAATGTAGACTTCATCGAATTCCGCCCCGTCGATTTGTCTTCTCAAAATGAAGTATATGATTGTGCTGCCCGTGAGGAAGAAGGACAGAGCGAAGGCGCCCACAAGGTAGCCCAGACATTTGAGCCATATGACCAGGATGAAGCCGCCGACGGCCTCGCCGGTGCTCAGTTTCAGGTTGGCAAGTACCAAGGGCTCAAGTCTGCCTTCTTTCTTGTTCCTCTCTATCAGTTCGTCCAGTTCCTTTTTCGGAACCCACTTTGTGATTATTATGGGCGTTGCAGCATCCCCGACATCCGTTTGGATTTTATGATTTGCCTGAAGAGGCCAGGTGTATTCATACGCCGCAATCATACGTTCGTACTGGTCCATTACCAGGCGGTCTTCTTTGACTTCGTCCTTCTTGCGGGCGTCGACGTCCTCCCTGTCAAGTGGTATGAACTGGAAGGCTTGGATGCTCACAAACCTGATTTGTTTGACGATTATCGTTTTGATAAACCAGACGGACGCAGCCATAAACAGAAGCAAAACCGCCAGGCAAACCACATAGCGCCCCAGCCGCTGCACCGAATAATGATAAGAGCGACTCAGCGCATCGAACGAGTCCTGCCCCTCAACTCCGATCGCCGGGGCCATAAGAGGCGCGCCGAGCAGACCGAAGACAATGACCATCACAGCGCCCAGGCTTATAAGAATGGCCAGCGGGTAGCCGAGCAGCGGCACAAGAATCTCGCCGACGAACGGTATGTAGCCGACAAGGCCGATGATGAGGTTGAAAACAATCCCCACGACCACAAAGGCCAGAATCACCAGCACAAGGGGGAGAAAGAAGGATAGATACTTGCGTGAGGCGAAACGCACGGCCTCCTTCAGTCCTACGTTTTCGTCCCGTCCCACCTGCACGGCGCTTATGCGCGTGATAACCCCGATGAAAAAGGCCGCGGGTATCCAGACTACCAGGTAAAACAAAAGACCGTACAGAACCTTTCCCGCCGTCGATGAGCACCAGCCAGGGAAATCGGGAACGAACGCCGCCGGTATTCCCAGGAAAGTCTTCGCGCCCTCAACCGGATTCAGCCCCTGAAACGTTGCGAGGAACGCATCATTAATATGGCGAACAACGTTGGACAGAATCGTAATGTTGCCGAAAAAGACAAAGTTGAGGATGTTAAACCAGATTATTGCAAGGAATGCTACGAGCAGTTTCTGCGGCGAGATTGCATACTTGAATGATTTGAAAATATCGCGCCACGTCCCTTTGGTTTCCTCTGGCATAGCCGACTCCTCTAAAAAAATCCCCACACTTCCCCGACTTCTACAGAACGTCAATTCTCCTATGCGCTTGCGAATTATACAGACGCCTCCGCACAATTCAAGAGAAAATAAATTTTTTAGTGTGATGATGGACAAGAGTCTGAGAAGTAATATCCGCCCTGACAGACGCGGTGAATTTGTAATACGGCGCTTATGAATTTTTCGATTTTTTTCGAGATGAAATTGCTTTTAATGTGTCTATATATAAGATATGGGATATTTCCCCGGTGGAAGGAGGGTAGTGCATTGAAAGAGGTTACCTTGTGTTTGAATCTGTGAGGTTTTGAGACTCATACTTTTCGAGGTTGCAATGGTAGACAAACACGAAAGAAGGCCGGTTCCCCAAAAAGCACAACTACCCTGCCGGGCCGAACTGCTGGAGATTATTCTGTCCGGCATGAGTGAGACGGTGGTTGTAAGGAGCGAGGACTATGAAATCGTGTATAACAATCGCGCGGCCATTGAAGAATCCAGCAATCGTGAGGGACAGATGTGCTACCACTCCAACATGGGCCGCACACGGCCCTGCAAGGTGTGTGAACAGAAAATGCTCCTGGATGGCAAAGTGTCCCAGCCGTTACTCTACACAAACCTCCGGCCGGATGGGTCTGAAATGGAGTGCAAGGGCAGCATTATCACTCTTCCCGACGGCAGGCGGGCCATGCTTACTGTCGCGCGCAGTGTCGAGGAGAAAAAGCGCCTTGCCAGGGAACTCAGAATAAAAGACAGCGCCATTGCATCATCGATAAACGCCGTAGCGCTGGTAGGTCTGGACGGGAAAGTGACATATGTCAACGATTCGTTTCTTGAAATGTGGGAATACAAAAGGAGAGAAGAAGTTCTGGGCAGACCTGTCGCTGCATTCTGCGAATCAGAAGACGAGGCCAATTCAATGTTTGAGGCACTGCACAGGAAAAACAGGTGGATGGGCGAACTTGTTGCCGAAAGAAAAGACGGCTCGCCATTTTACGCACAATTGTCCGCAAGCATAGTCGAAGACGAAATCGGACAGCCTATCTGCATGATGGCTTCGTTCATCGACGTCACCAAACGCAAACAGGCCAAAGAGGATTTGCGAAAACTGAACGATGCCCTTGAGCGCCGCGTTATGGAACGTACTGCCGATCTCACCAGGGCCAACGAGATTCTGGAAAAGCAGATTGCAATGCGCAAGAAGGCGGCAAGCAAACTCCTTGAATATCAGGAGCAACTTCGGTCACTCGCTTCGGAACTGTCCCTGGCAGAAGAGCGAGAACGCCGACGCATCGCTATGTATCTGCACGATAACACCTGCCAGAACCTTGTCGCTGCGAAAATAAGATTGGAAAAACTGGTGAGGGCGCAACCCCCGGATAACCATTACCGGTCATTGGACGAAGTTGTCGAATTGCTGGAGCAGGCCGTTCAGGACACCCGCTCTCTTTCGTTCGAAATCAGTCCGCCGATGCTCCACGAACTGGGTTTTGAGCCGGCGGTTGAATTTCTAGTTGAGCAGATGCGGGACCAGCACGACATCATACTTGAGTTTCACGACGACGGTCAGTCCAGGTTCCTGGATGAAGACGTTCGCACCGTCCTGTTTCAGGCTGCGAGAGAGTTACTGGTCAACATCGTCAAGCATGCAAATGCACGTAAGGCCGCGGTTGATATCCAGAGTGACGGTTCGAATATAAGGATTGCGGTTGATGATGACGGAGTTGGATTCGATACGGCGGAAACCGCTTCTCGCGCAGGCAGAACCGGGGGGTTCGGTCTTTTCAGCGTGCGTGAGCGGCTGCGGCATCTGGGCGGACGCTTCGACATAGAATCCAGGCCCGGATGCGGAACGCGAGCCACTTTGCTCGCGCCGTTGAAGCGCGAATGTCACAACACCAACGGAGGCTGAAATGACAATAAGAATTCTGCTGGTCGATGACCACCGCATAGTACGCGAAGGCATTCGCTCTCTGCTTGAAGACGACCCCGATTTGGAGGTCATTGCCGAAGCGGAAAACGGGCGACAGGCGGTGCAACTGTCCCGCGAACTGTCTCCCGATGTGGTCATACTGGACGTCGCAATGCCCGACTTGAACGGGATTGAGGCTACCCGGCAGATTGTCGCCGACGTCCCCGGGACCAGGGTAATCGCTTTGTCGATGCACCGCGCCAAACGGTTCGTCGCCGAGATGTTCAAGGCGGGCGCGTCGGGTTACCTGCCGAAGGATTGTGCTTCAAGCGAAATGGTTCTGGCCATCCGCGACGTGGTTGCGAACCGTACCTACCTCAGCCCGCGGATAGCGGGCGACGTTCTCAAAGACTATGCTTCGGGAGCCGGCTCGACGGAAGTCTCCGTGCTCGCTCCGAGGGAACGCGAGGTTCTGCAAATGCTGGCCGAAGGCAAAACCACCAAGCAAATCGCGCTTCTCCTCCATCTAAGCGTGAAGACCGTGGAGACATATCGCGAGCGGATTATGAAAAAACTGGGCATCAACAGCCTGGCCGAACTCACCAAATATGCAATCCGCGAAGGTCTGACATCCCTCTGAAAGTCATGCATCCCTTCTCCCGACGTAGGGAATTTCGAAGATATTATCAGGAATTCCCCGACTACCGTTCACTGAAAGACACTATATAATGAATATAGTTAATTGGCATAGTAAATAGATCGCCCTTCGGTGCGGCTCCGGAACCTTGATGAAAATGGTTGTCGCAGGAGAAATGCAGGCGGTTAAGAACGAGTGGTTGAGGAAAATTATATGACACCTTGGGGCCCTGGCTGCCAGGGTGTTAGTTTATGACATACACGCTTGAACAGGTGTGATGGGTATAGGGATATGCGCGTGCAATCCGAGGTGATGAACTAATCAGACGGTACAGGAGGGAATCGCTTATCTTTCTGCATGCAGGAGGGGGTTAAGGTGCTGTTGTAGATGCACGAGAGAAAGGAATGGAAATGGTACCGGCATATTAAGAGTAATACCCGAATGGAAGGAGTCCGCTACGGGGATGTTTGAGTGAGGCCAGGTGGAGATGTTGTTTTTCCGGAGATTTTTTATAGTCCTGGGTCTTATTGAACCTTGATTGGATAAAGAACGCATGGAAAGGTGACAGTCACCTTTCGCGTTTTCATTATCCATTCAATTTTCAATAATTGCCTTTAGAAACGCGCAGGTCTCGCAGTGTGTATCGTCGTGTTCGCAGTAGTCGCGGAATATCTGGTATAGCGCCTGTTGCCGCCGTGCATTGTTCACCAGGGCGGCGTGAGATTCGCTCCCGAATATTCTGCACCGCATAAAGCGGGTCACGCTGGTAGGGGGGAGTTTTGGGTGAGCGCGGTAGAACTCGTAGAGATTTCTCTCAAGTCCCCTGTCGCCCGTCTTCCGCGCGAAGGCAAGATAAAACGGGATAAGAATGTTAACCGCGATTATCCCGACCGTGTTCGCGCTGAAAAGCCGCCTTGGCGACCCGCTCTTCTTCACGCCGAAGATATTTCGAGAGAGCCAGTATCTTCCCTCAGAAAATCCCGCCGCCGTTTCGTCGGCAAGACAGAAAGTATCTTCAACAGATTTGCGCGCTTTCGCAGGGCCGACCGTGCTGTCGCTTAACAGCCTCAAGACTTCCACGAACAAATCCTTTTCGCCCAGCGCCGCGCAAAGCGCCGAAACGGCGGCAATGCGACGGTAGGGATAATTCTGCGGGCGCGTGCCGGCGAAACGCCACTCCGATTTGTCCATCGCGCTCTCGCGCAAGGCCTGCGGCGCGTCCTCCCATTCGGCAAAAAGGGCTGATGCATATTTGCGGGTCGAAGCGTCGCCGGCAACGGCCTGCGAAGGGAGCAGACCCGCCGCGCCCAGGAGAACTGCCTGGCCGGAGATGAGTGAGACCTTCCCGCCGGGCCGAAGAATCCGCCTTTGCAGCATTTCCCACGAAACAAGCGAGGCGAGCCTGCGAAACGCCCCCTTGTTGACCGGATAGCCCATCGCCTCCATTATCCCGCGATACAGCGACTCCTCCGGCGTGTTCACCCTGAGCAGCGTCTCGAATCGCGATGCCTTCTCCAGCATCCGCCAGTCGCCGGCCAGGTCGAGAAACGCGGCCGTCCATTCCGTTTCGCTTTTCGCTTCGTCGAGAGATTTGCGACAAAGCCCGATGGATGCGTCGCTGCTCAGCGGATAGTCGCTTATGTCCATAATCGATTCGAGTTCCGCCAGCGGCTTTTCCAGGAAACGCGACATCGTCAACTGCGGCAAATCGCTCCCGTCGAAACGCTTCACCGATGTTATGCTGCGGTCATTGAACATAACGACGTGAAGAACTGTGTTGTTGTACGCCGGGTTCTGGTTGTGATTGTGCTTGTACCAGTCGGAGGCGTATGTGTGTATCTCGATGTCGCCTTTGTGCGTCTCGCCGTCGATGTCGATTTTTGCGTGGCTGAAATCAGGTCCGCCTGTCAGGTTCCATCTTCCCTGCGAGATTACCGAAACGCGTCTGCCGTCGTCCAGTTCAATCGAGTCGCCGCCCAGCCGCTGGTCGAACCAGATGCAGCGCACCAGGTGTTCGCGAATCTTCCCCGGCGAAGGTTTCGCGTAAGGCCGGTGTTTGTCCTTTACAGTCTGCGTGCTCTTGTCGAAGAAAGTCCTTTTCAATTGCCTGTAACTGTCGGAAAACCCGTCTTTTTCCAGAAGCGGTGCCAGTTCAATCATTATTTATCTCCTGCAGGCGCGTGTTGCCGATTTCACGTCTTATCCTTTCCGCGACCCGGCGCGGCGAAATAGCGTCAGTGTCTATGCGATAGTTACATACCTCTTCGTAGAGTGGAATCCGGCTTGCAAGCAATGATTCAATCTCTTCCACCGGCGGTGCGCCTGTAAGCGACGGGCGTTTGATACCCTTTTGCTCATCTTCGCGCATCCGCTTCACACAAGTTTCGGCCGTTGCGGCAAGCCAGACGACGATTGAGCGCTCCCTGAGGAGTGCGACATTTTCCTCTCTCAAAACTATGCCGCCGCCGCAGGAGATAACTTGATTGCCGCCTGAAAGGACCTTCCTGAGCGCCGTCGCCTCCAGGCGGCGGAACGCCGACTCGCCGTCCTCTTTGAAAATACCGGCGATGGATTTTCCTTCATCCGATGCAATAATTTCGTCGATGTCGATGAAATCGCAGCCCATCCTTTGCGCCAGGATTTTCCCCGCGGCGGTTTTGCCCGAACATCTAAAGCCGATAAGGGCGATGTTCATCAGCCCGGTTTCCCCCGATGCACGCCAATCAGGTTATAGAATTCTTTCTCCAGGCCCTTCCGCTCGACGGCGCGCCTGTCTTCCGGCGGCAGCCAGATTTTCAACTGTTCGTAAGCCTGATTTACGAACATTGCGAGCCCGTCAACCGTTTTGCAGCCGGCGGCTCTTGCGTCGCGCAGAAGTTGCGTGGTGTGCGGATAAACCACGTCGAGTACCAGAAGGTTTTCCCGCAGACATTGTCGCGGCACGAGCGTTTCATTGCCGGCCGGGTAGGAACCGACGGGCGTCGCGTTAACAAGGATGTCATAATTCGTCGATTTGAGGTAGTCGAAGTTCCTCGCCACGCCGCCGACCTCTTTTGCAAGTCTCTCAGCCCTCGAGAGCGTCCGGTTGACGACGATGATGTGGGCGCCCGCGCCTTTCAGCCCGTAGGCGACGGCCTTTGCCGTGCCCCCGGCGCCCATAATCAGCGCGGTCCTGCCGGTGATTTCCGCGACCGCCTCGATTGCCTCGACCGCCCCGATTCTATCCACGTTATCGCCGAGCAGCCGCCCGTCGATTTTTGTAACCGTGTTTATGGAGCCTATCCGTTTGGCAATCGGGCTTGTATCTTCGAGTAGGGGGAGAATCGTTTCCTTGTGCGGTCTCGTGACACTCAGCCCGTCGACAAGTCCGCCGAAGTCCTGCAGGAACTTTGCGACGTCCCTGACGGGAAACTTCACATAAACGCCGGGCCAGTTCATTTTCCTGAACGCGAGATTGTGGTACGTATGCGAAAGGCTCTGCGAGACATCTTCGCCGATAAGTCCGTACACCCTTGTCTCGGGGCCGATAGAGGCGAAGTTGTAGATATTGCGCACTTCCTGCGCGGTCAGTTGCCCCGGCGCAGTCGCCGTGTCGTCGGAAAGCGAGGCGTATGTCATCGCGCTGCCGAACTTCCGGCAAAGGATTCGGCCGGGCGTGCCTTTCTCGCCCATACAGAAGGCGATGGTGGGCAGTTTTGCGTTTTTTAGGAGATTGAAAACAGCGAGATTGTCGGAGATGTCGTTTGCGTATGTGACGATTTTGACGATGCCCGGCTCCATCACGGCAATCTTTTTGTATATTTCGGGCAGGCCGGCGGGCGTCCTTTCGAAATCGTGGTGGCTGACGATGAGCGTCGTATCTCCGATGTCGCCCAGGCGAGGCGCAGCCTGAAATTCGATATCGACGTATTGTGCGCCCGCGGCGGCGGCCTGTTTGAGCATCGACAGGCGCACGCCTTCGCCTCCGACATATTCGCCGCCGCAATTTTTCGGCCTGCAGGTTGCTATGACGGGTCTTTTGGATGCTCCCATCAGCCGCGGTATGTCGGCTTCATTGATGAGGTCGAGCCTGAATTCAATGACATCGGCCAGGGGCCGCGCCCGTTCTATCTGGTCCAGGGCGGCGTCATTGTCGGGTCCTGTTACAGGAACACAAATCAAGGTCGGCTGTCTCCACTATGTCAGGCAACTCTCTCAGGGCAGGGGAGAGTCCTTACCCTCCCGCTTCCGGCCTGAGTATCTGCTTCATGCCGCGACTGGCTTCGTCCCAGTCTCTTTTCTCAAACAGGTCGTCGAGGAACCTGACGAGGTTGTCTGCCGGCAGGCGCACCTGTCTTAACGAATCCCTGTCGCGGACGGTAACCTGCTTGTCGTCAATAGAGTCAAAGTCGTAAGTCACCGCGTAGGGCGTGCCCACTTCATCCATTCTGCGGTAGCGGCGGCCTATGCTTTGTGTCTCGTCGTAGAAAG